>DRMH01000017.1 GCA_011322625.1 Thermosulfurimonas dismutans
ATTTATTTTCTTACTGGCCAAAGCCCTTTAGTCAAAGAATTTTTCCGTGCCTCGGTAGAGGGAAAGCTCAAACTTCTTATTACTGTAAGAATTCTCGATGAAGTTCTTTTTAAAATGTGCCTTTTATTGGCCAGAATGCGCTATAGATTTGCGAAAGATGTATTAAAAAAGCTTAAAAATGAGCCACACTTGATAATAGAGTTATCTAGGGATTGTCGAAAAATTATTGAGATGTGCGAGTTTTTCGGGTTTTCAATATTCGATTTCACTTTTAAAGATTTGCAAAAATTGCCCGATATAATGCACGATTACGGATTGGTAGGTAATGATGCTTTGATGGTCGGTTTTATGCAAAAAATGAATTTAAAATATCTTCTTTCTGCAGATAAAGATTTTGATACTGTCCCATGGATTAAAAGGATAGATCCTTTGAATAAAGAGATGGTATGGTGAACTGGGGTCCACCATCGCCACTTATGGTCCTGCCGGAGGTAAAAGGCTGTTATAGGGTAGGCCGGGAATTTTTGCGGAGCGTTTTGCCCGGGGGCTCTGGTTTTGGGTAAACCCCGGAAGAGTTAAGTTCGGGACCTTAGGTGTTCCATGAGGCTCCGGGCCACGGAGCGGTTGAAACCCGGAAGCCGGGCGATTCTTTCCTCCCCGGCGGAAAGGATCTCCTCCGGCGAGGAAAAGTGTCGGAGGAGTTCGCGCTTGCGTTTGGGGCCGATCCCGGGGATGCCGTCCAGGAAGGAGGAAAGGGCCCGGGTCTCGCGGGCCCTGCGGTGAAAGGAAAGCACGAAGCGGTGCACCTCGTCCCTCACCCGCATGAGAAAACGCAGGACCTCCCCGTGGCGGGAAAGCCTTAAGGGGTTCTTCCGGCCCGGGATATAGACCTTCTCCCCCTCGTCCTCCCTCTCCTTGGCGATGGCACAGAGCCCCACCCTTCCGGAAAGCTCAAGGTCCCGGAGCACCTCCTCGGCGGTGGAGAGGTGTCCCTTCCCCCCGTCAATGACCAGGAGGTCGGGGAGGTCGCCCTCCTCAAGTCCTCGCTTAAGGCGCCTCTCAAGGACCTCGCGCAGCATGGCGTAGTCGTCCGGGGTGCCGGAGAGCGTCCGGATGTGATAGCGCCGGTAACGGTCCTTCTCCGGCTCCCCTTCAAGGAAGGCCACCGTGGCCCCCACCGGGGCCGTTCCGCGGAGGCTTGAAAGGTCAACGGCCTCGACCCTCCGCGGAGGTGCGGGAAGTCTTAAGACCCGGGCCATCTCCCGGGAAAGCTCCTCCCAGGTGCTTTCGCCCCGAAGTCGGGCTCGCAGGGCCTCCTCGGCGTTGCGCCGGGCCATCTCCAGAAGCCGCAAAAGCGGTTCTTTGTCGGGTGTCCTTATGCGCACCGGCGCTCCCCGGAGTTCGGAAAGCCAGGCCTCAATCACCCCGGCCTCGGCGGGTCTTTCCGGAAGGAGGACCTCCTCCGGGATCACCTTGCCCTCGTCGTAAAACTGCTTGAGAAGGGCTCCCCAGAGGTCGTTTTCCGGGCTTCCACGAAGATGGAAGATCTTGTGCCCCAGAAGCTTTCCCCGACGTACGAAGAGCACGGCCCCGGAGATCTTCCCCTGACGTTCGCAGAGGGCGAAGGCGTCAAGGTCTTTTTCCTCCGGGAGCACCGCGGCCTGGGCCTCAAGGATCCTTTCCAGAGCCCGGATGCGGTCGCGCAGACGTGCGGCCCGCTCGAATTCCAGGCGTTCCGCCGCCTCCTCCATTTCCTTCCGGAGACGGGAAAGAAGGTCCCCGGCCCGGCCCTCAAGGAAGGCCACCGCTCCCTCCACGATCCGGCGATAATCCTCGGGCTTCACGCGACCGGTGCAGGGGGCCGCACACTTTCCGATCTCGTAGTAGAGACAGGGGCGGGTGCGACGGGCCATCTCGGCGTTGGAGCAGCGCCGAAGGGGAAAGAACCGGGTAAGAAGTTTTACCGTCTGGCGCAGGGCTCCGGCCGAGGGGTAGGGACCGAAGTAAAGGGCCCTGTCCCCCTTGCGCCTCCTCCGCACCACCATGAGCCGCGGGAATTTATCCGAAAGGGAGATGCGCAGGAGGGGATAGGCCTTGTCGTCGCGCAGGATCACGTTGTAGCGGGGGCGGTGTTTCTTGATCAGGTTGGCCTCAAGGATCAGGGCCTCCTTTTCGTTGCGGGTGATGAGGGTCTCGAGGTCCGCGGCACGAAGGAGCATCTGGCGTACCTTGGGCGTGGCCGGGGTGAGGTAAGAAGCTAAACGTCGGCGCAGGTTCTTGGCCTTTCCCACATAAAGCACCTCCCCCCGGGGGTCCTTAAAGAGGTAAACCCCCGGAGCCTCGGGAATCTCCCGCAACCTTTCCGGGGTAAGCTCCATGGAAGAACCCTCAGGAAGGGGATTCGCGGAGCACGGCCACGGCCCAGGCGACGATGACCTCCTCTGCGGAAAGGGGAAGGCCCTCCGGGGTCTTGGCCTTAAGCCCCACCCGATCCGGTGGAATCTCAAGGAGGCGGGAGAGGTTTTCCCGCAGGCGTTCCCGGTAGGGAGCGATCTTCGGCTCCGAGAGGACGAGCACCAGATCCACCTGATGGACGGAAAGGCCTTTTTCCTTAATGAGTCTTAAGGTCTCCCGGAGAAAGAGGGTGCTTTCGGCTCCGCGGAAGCGGGGATCGGTGTCCGGGAAGAGGGTCCCGAGATCCGGAAGCCCCGCGGCCCCGAGGATGGCGTCGCAGAGGGCGTGAAGCGCGACATCGGCATCGGAGTGCCCTGCGAGCCCCTTCTCGTGCGGGATTTCCACCCCGCAGAGGACAAGCCTCCTTCCCGAAACCAGCCGGTGGGAATCGAACCCCAGTCCTACCCGCATATCTTGTCAGAGAAGGATTTAATATTGTATATTTCAAAATATAGCTTATAAATTCCTAGATGGATACTTCGATTTCTCAAATCTTTATAGCTCGTCAACCTATCCTGGATAGGAAGGGTCAGACCTATGCCTATGAACTTCTTTACCGTGAAACCCCGGAAAATCGTTTCATTCTGGTCGAGCTGGACGAAGACCTGGCCTCGAGATACGTACTGGTGCATTCCTTTCTTCATTTCGGGCTGAACCGGATCGCCTTCGGTCGGCGGGTGTTCATCAATTTTACCGCCAATCTCCTTCGTTCGAGAGTGCTCTATTCCTTCCCTCCGGAAAAACTGGTGGTGGAACTTCTGGAAAACATCGAGGTGAGCGATTCGCTTCTTACGGTGGTACGGGAGGTCAGGGAGAAAGGCTATTATATAGCCCTGGACGACTATCGGGAGGACTCCGCCCTGAGGGTGTTCTTGCCTTACGCGGATTTTGTAAAGATAGACTTTCGCGATACCCCTCCGGAGGAGATCGAACGTCTGGTGAGGGAACTGGGCGAGACGCATCGGCTGGTGGCGGAGAAGGTGGAGACCCGGGAGGAGTTCGAGTGGGCGGTCTCGCTGGGTTTTCGCTACTTTCAGGGCTTTTATTTTGCCCGTCCCCAGGTCCTCTCCTCCCGGGAGATGCCGGTTTCCAAGTTTCATTATTTTCGCTTGCTCAAGTTCCTCTACGGGGTGGGGGACCAGCTGGAGGAGATTGTGCAGATCATAAGTTCGGATGCGGTGCTTTCCCTGAGACTTCTTAAATTTATCAACTCGGCCTTTTTCGGTCTTCTGGCCAAGGTAAAATCGGTGAAACACGCCGCGGTACTCTTGGGGATTCAGGGGCTTAAGAAATGGGCCTCGCTCATTACCCTTCATATCCTGGCTGCGGATCGTCCTCCGGAACTGGTTATAAATTCTCTGGTGCGGGCCCGTTTCATGGAACTGCTGGCCGAAAGACTGAGCCTCCGCGAGGACGGTGAGGAGGCCTTTACCGTGGGGCTTCTTTCTTTGCTTGAGGCCATGCTGGACCAGCCCATGGAGGAGATCGTGAAGGATCTTCCCCTGGAGGATTCCATCAAGGAGGCCCTGCTGGACCGTCCCGGTCCCTTTACTCCGCTTTTGCGGATGGTGGTGGCCTACGAGAGAGGAGAATGGGCCGCCCTTCAGGAGGAGGCCCGCCGGGTGGGGCTTTTTGACGATTCCGTGCTGCCGCGCTTATATTCCGAGGCGCTGACCTTTGCTCACCGGGTAATGAGTACAGGCTTATGAGGGGGAGGACGGTCCATCTTCTGGGTATCGGGGGGATAGGGATGGCGGCGCTCGCCGGGCTGCTCAAGGCCCGGGGGTTCAGGGTGAGCGGAAGCGAGGCCGCACCTCCCTATTCCCCGGCCAGAGAGGTGCTCACCTCCCTGGGGCTTGAACCCCTCATAGGGTTTGATCCCGAGAACCTTTCCCGTCTGCGGCCCGAGGCCGTGGTGGTGGGGAACGCCATCCGGGCGGACAACCCCGAGGCCCGGGCTGCGCAAAAGGCCGGTCTTCCCCTCTACTCCCTCCCCTCGGCCCTTGAGGAGTGGATCCTCCCGGGGAAACGTTCCCTGGTGGTGGCCGGAACCCACGGGAAGACCACCACCACCGCCCTCCTTTCCTGGGTCCTTGAGGTCCTCGGTGCTGATCCCGCCTTCCTTGTGGGGGGCCTCCTGCGCGACCGGGGGCTCAACTTCCGCTGGGGAAAAGGGCCCTTTGTGGTGCTTGAAGGGGACGAGTACGATTCGGCCTTCTTCGATAAGACCCCCAAGTTCTGGCACTACCGTCCCGAGGCGGCCATCCTTACCTCCGTGGAATACGACCATGCGGATATCTATCCGGAGGTCGAAGACCTCTTTACGGCCTTTGAAAGGTTCGTTTCCCTCATCCCCCCGGAAGGACTTCTTGTCTTCTGTGCCGATGATCCCGGCGCCCGGAGGGTAGCGGAAAAGAGCCCGGCCCGCCTCATCCCCTACGGAAGGTCCCCGGAGGCCCTTTACCGTTTGAAAGGCCTCGAATTTTCCCCGCGGGGCACCCGGATGAAGACCAGGACCCCCGAGGGGGAGGAAGAATTTTTGCTTCCCCTTTTCGGGGAACACAACGCCCTAAACGCCCTTGCGGTCCTGGCCCTCTTGCGGGAACTGGGTTTTTCGCTCGGGGCCGTCTCCCGGGTCCTTTCCGCCTTTCCCGGGGTTTCGCGGCGTCAGGAGGTCCTTTATCGGGGGCGGGTCCTGGTGGTGGACGACTTTGCCCACCATCCCACTGCGGTGCGGGTCACCCTTTCGGCCCTGAGGGAGGCCCTTTCCCCGCGAAGGATCCTTCTCTGTTTCGAGCCCCGCACCAACACCAGCAAACGCCGGGTTTTTTTTCATTCCTATGCGGAGAGTCTTTCCCTGGCCGATCGGGTATGGATAAAACAACCCCCGGGGCTCACCCGTATCCCCCCGGGGGAGAGGATGGATCTTCCGGCCCTGGGGTGGGAGATCTCCCGTCGGGGGGTCCGGGCGGAGGTGGTGGAGGAGATCCCGGCCGAGAGGGTGGCCTCCGAGGCCGCTCCCGGGGATCTGGTGGTATTCATGTCCAGTGCTTCTTTTGGTTCGGTCTATAACCGTCTGATCCGCAGACTCCAGGACCGGGGACTTTGAGGAAAGGCGCTTTGGATCTGGAAGAGTTGAAAAGGCTTCAATTGAAACTGGCCACCCGGGCCTCTTCGGGACCGCTGAGGGGACCTGTGCGGCTGGTCGCCGGGGTGGATGTGGCCTACGTTTCGGGGAAAAACCGGGCCTTCCCGGCGGCGGTGTTGCTTTCCTGGCCCGGGCTGGAGGTGAGGGAGGAACAGGTGCTGGAGCTTACGGTTTCCTTTCCCTATCTGCCCGGATATCTTTCCTTTCGGGAGGTGCCGCTTCTGGTGGCGGTTCTATCCCGTCTTTCCCGTACCCCGGACCTCGTCTTTGTGGATGGTCAGGGACGGGCCCATCCGCGGCGTTGCGGATTGGCCGTGCATCTGGGGGTGGAACTGGGGCTCCCCACGGTGGGATGCGCCAAGAAGCCCCTGGTGGGAGATTTTGAACCTCCGGGCCCGGAGGTCGGAGCCCGCTCGCCCATTCTTCTGGAAGGGGAGGTGGTGGGGTACGTGGTGCGGACCCGGACCGGGGTGAAACCGGTCTATGTCTCACCGGGGCATGGATTGAGCGCCGATGAGGCGGTGGATCTGGTGCTTGCGGCCTGCCGCGGGTATCGTTTGCCCGAGCCTGTGCGGCTGGCCCATCTATGCGCCACGAGGGCTCGAAAATGCGCGCGGGAGTGATTCTGGCCGCCGCCGGTCGCGGCGAGAGAATGGGGCACCCTATCCCCAAACAGTTCCTGGAACTGGCCGGGGTACCGGTCTATCTCCATTCCCTCCGGGTGTTTGAGGACCATCCCCGGGTGGAGGAAATCGTGCTGGCGGTTCCTCCGGGCTGGGAGACAAGGGTCCTGGCTCAGGTGAGGGATCTCGGACTGCTCAAGGTCAGGAAAGTGGTTTGCGGGGGGGATACCCGCCAGGCTTCGGTGGAACGAGCTTTGAGGGCCCTTTCAGCCGGGATAGATACGGTCCTGGTACATGATGCCGCCCGTCCCCTTATTTCCCGGGAGCTGGTTTCCCGGGTCCTCGAGGCTCTCGAGAGATACGGAGCGGTGCTCTGTGCTGTTCCGGTGCGGGACACGGTGAAACTGGTGCGGGAGGACCGGGTGGAGCGCACCATCCCCCGGGAGGGGCTCTGGCTGGCCCAGACCCCGCAGGGGGCCCGGAGGGAATGGCTGGAGGAGGCCTATCGGCAGGCCGGCCAACGGGTGTTCACCGATGAGGCCGCCCTCCTTGAGGCAGCCGGGTTTGAGGTCCGGGTGGTGCGGGGAGAGAACACCAACCTCAAAATAACCTATCCGGAGGATTTTAGGATGGCCGAAATATATCTAAGGCTTGACAAACCGGATAAGGTGTGAGGTTATAAAGGAAATCCCGCAAATTTTTGAAGACAAGGAGGGTCGGCGATGAAGGCTTTGAAGAAAGGACTGGCTATGTTGGGGCTGGCCTCTATGCTGGTACTTCCGGTGGGTTGCGGTCTTTCCAAGAAGGATCGTGATCTTATCCAGCAGGCTATAGAGGCTTCGAAACAGGCGCAGGCCGCAGCCGAGGAGGCCAAGAAGGCCCAGGCTCAGGTGGAAGCCGAGCTGGCCCGGATCGAGGCCGCGGCCAAACAGGCCACTATCGCGGCTCGCGAGGCCGATGCCGCAGCCACCCGTGCGGCTCAGGCCGCGGAAAAGGCCAGCGCCGCCGCCACCAAGATGGAAAGGATCTTCGAAAAATCCCTGCGTAAATAGGATCCCACAGGGGGTTCCTTACCGGGCTGTACCCACCCGGTGGGGAACCCCGTCCGGTCGAGCTAATACCCGGCGGACCTTAAGTAAATCCAGATAGAGATCCCGGCCGGTTTCTTCCTCCAGTTCGGAGGCCCGACGCAGGACCTCCAGCAGCGGAGAAGAGATCCTTTTCTCCAGATCCGGGAAGACCTGGAGATAGACTTCTTTTCCCCGCACGCCCAGTTTGTAGGGCTGATAGAGTACCCGCACCGGGGTTCCCACCGGAACCAGGGGAAAAAGGGCGGCGATGTCCTCGGGATAGAGCCGGATGCAACCGTGACTTACCCGGCGGCCGATCCCCCAGGGTTTGTTGGTCCCATGGATGGCGTAGGCCCCCCGGGAGAGATAGAGGGCATAGTCCCCCAGGGGATTGTCCGGGCCCGGTGGGACCACCTCCGGAAGGGTAGGGTCCTCCTTCCGAATGGATTCCGGTACGTGCCAGTAGGGATGTTCCTTCTTCCTATAGACCAGATAGACCCCCTCGGTGGTGAGCCGTCCCTCGGTGCCGATGCCTATGGGGGCCGTATAGACCACCGGTTGCCCGGCCTCGGTGCGAAAATAGTAAAGCCGCATCTCCGGAAGATTGACCAGGATCCCGGTGTGAGGCTGCCGGGGAAGTACGAACATCTTGGGGATGAGGATCTGCCGTCCCGCCGGGGGTAGCCAGGGATCCACCCCGGGATTGGCCAGCACGATCTGGTTATAACCCAGGTCGTAGTGCCGGGCCACGTCGAGCAGGGTTTCGTTGCCAGAAAGGGTATAGTAGAGGATTTCTCCGAAGACGCTCTGTTGGTTCCGGATCACAAAACGGTCCAGACTCCGGCCCGGAAAAGGGAGGAGAACCAGGAGCAGGAGGCCGAGTAGGCACGTGAAGGATTTCATGTTAGAGATTTTAAACTATGAAATCCTCCCGCAAACCCGCAAACATTCTCTCCCTCATCGGGAACACCCCGCTGGTGCCGCTCCGGCGCATCCGGGTGAAACCCCGGGTGGAGATCTGGGTCAAGCTTGAGAGCTTCAACCCCGGAGGCTCGGTCAAGGACCGCATCGCCCTTTCCATGATCGAGGACGCCGAGGAAAAGGGGCTCCTTTCCCCGGGAAAGATCGTGGCCGAGGCCTCAAGCGGAAACACCGGGATCGGGCTGGCCATGGTCTGCGCGGTGAAGGGCTACCGGTGTCTCATCGCCATGCCGGAGTCGGCCTCCATCGAACGGCGCAAGATCATGCAGGCCTACGGCGCGGAGATCCTTCTCACCCCGGCGGAAAAAGGGACCGACGGGGCCATCGAGGCTATCTATGAGCTTGTGCGCCAGCATCCGGACAAATACTACAACCCGGATCAGTTCAACAACCCGGCCAACTGGAGGATGCACTACCGCACCACGGCCCCGGAGATCTGGCGCGACACCGAGGGGCGCGTCACCCACGTGGTGGCCTCCATGGGCACCACCGGGACCCTTATGGGCCTGGCCCGGTTCTTCCGGGAAAAGGCCCCGGAGGTGAGGGTCATCGGGGTGGAACCGGTTCCCGGGCACAAGATCCAGGGTTTAAAAAACATGAAAGAATCCTATCCCCCGGGGATCTACGACCGGAGGCTTCCGCACGCGGTGGTGAACGTGGACGACGAGGAGGCCTACGAGCTTTGCCGGCGTCTGGCTCGGGAGGAGGGAATCTTTGCCGGGATGAGCTCCGGGGCGGCCCTGGCCGGGGCGCTCAAGGTGGCCCGGGAGATAGAGGAAGGCCTCATCGTGGTCATCTTCCCCGACGGGGGCGAGCGCTATCTTTCTACGCCCCTCTGGGTCTTTCCCGAGCCGCCAAAACGGGAGGATTTTCGTCTTACCAATACCCTTACGGGACGCAAGGAGGTCTTCTCACCCCTTGAACCCGGAAAGGTCCGGATCTATACCTGCGGCCCCACCCTTAACCGGCGGCCGCACCTGGGGCTCTACCGCCGGATGCTCACCGCGGACCTCCTCCGCCGCTGGCTTGAGGCCCGGGGCTTTGAGGTGATCCATGTGGTGAACCTTACCGACTTTGACGACAAAACCCTTTCCGCCGCCGAGGAGACCGGCCGCCCGCTTAAGGAACTCACCCAGGAACTGGCCCGGGAGTTCTTTGAGGATCTCGCCTTCCTGCGCATAAAACCCGCTACCCACTATCCCCGGGTTAGCGAACACCTGGACGTGATGCTTGATCTCACCCGGAAGCTCCTGGCCAAAGGTCTCGCCTATGAAAGATATTCCTCGGTCTATTTTGACGTCTCCAAGCTTCCGGACTACGGCCGGCTTTCCGGGGTGGATCTTTCCCGGCTTAAGGCCGGGGCCACCGTGGATCTTGACGAATACGAAAAGGACGCCCCGGCGGACTTCACCCTCTTTAAGCGGGTGAGCATCACGGAGCTCAAGCAGGGCTATTTCGTGGACTCGGAATGGGGCAAGGTGCGCCCGGGCTGGCACATTCAGTGTGCGGCCCTGGCCCTCAAATACCTGGGGGAGACCTTTGATATCCACACCAGCGGGACCGATCTCCTCTTTCCGCACCATGAAAACGAGCGGGCCATCGCCAAGGCCCTAACCGGAAAGGAACTCTGCCGCTACTGGCTGCACTCGGCCCTGGTGCTGGTTGAGGGGCGCAAGATGTCGGTTTCGGCGGGAAACGAGGTCACCCTTTCCGATCTGCGGAAGGCCGGTTTTTCCGGCCGCGAGATACGCTTTTTCCTCCTGCGCACCCACTACCGGAAACCCTTAAACTTTAGTTTCAAGGCCCTTTCCGAGGCCCGGAAGGCCCTCGCGAACCTTACTCTCTTCTGCGGGCTCCTTTCCTCGGCCCCGGAGGGGGAGGCTGCGGCCGAGGCGGAGTCCGCTCTAACAGAGCTTCGCGAGGGCTTTGAAAACGCCATGAACGACGATCTAAACACCCCCCAGGTGATCGCCGAACTCTTCCGCTTTTCCCGACGCTGGTATCCCCTCGTGGTGGAAAAGGGGCTTCCGGCAGGGCTTAAGGAGGAGGCCCTAGCACTTCTTTCCCGCATAAACGAGGTCCTCTGCGTGCTTGATTTTCCGGAGGAGGTCTCGGAGGGGGCGGTGAGGAAAAAGCTTTCCGAGCGCGAGGCGGCCCGAGGCCGGGGGGACTACGCCACCGCGGACCGCATCCGGGAGGAGCTTTCCCGGGAGGGAATTGTCCTGGTTGACACCCCCCGGGGGACCCGGGCCTTCCGCCTTCCCCATGAGTAGCTTTTATCAGGAGGTCCTCAAGGAGATTTACGAGAGGCTTTATGCGCACTTCGGCCCGCAGAACTGGTGGCCGGCGGAGACCCCCTTTGAGGTCTGCGTGGGGGCCATCCTCACCCAGAACACCAGCTGGCGCAACGTGGAACGGGCCATAGAGAATCTTAAGGCCCACGGGCTTCTTTCCCCGGAGGCCTTAAACGAACTCACCGAGGGGGAGCTTGCGGCCTTTATCCGGCCGGCGGGCTACTTCCGGGTCAAGGCCCGGAGGCTTAAGGCCTTTGTGCGCTGGCTCGTGGAAGATTACGAGGGAAGGCTCGAGAAGCTTTCCGAGAAAGAAACCGAGGAACTTCGCCGGGAACTTCTAAGTCTTCCGGGAATCGGCCCGGAGACCGCAGACAGCATTCTTCTTTACGCCCTTGAGCGCCCGGTCTTTGTGGTTGACGCCTACACCCGGCGCATCCTTCTTCGCCACGGGCTCATCACCGAGGAGGCCGATTATCACGAGATCCAGGAACTTTTCATGGAAAATCTTCCGCCGGAGGTCCCGCTCTTTAACGAATACCACGCCCTTTTTGTGGCCTGCGGAAAACATCTCTGCCGGCCAAAAAAACCCCTCTGCGCGGAATGCCCTCTCCGGGACCTTGACGAATTTCTGACTTGAAAGATTGGTCGTTTAAAGACTAAAATCCTTACCAATGCATTATGATCTTGCGGCCAAGGTTATTCTTTCCCGATGTAAAGAAGCGGTCCTTTCTATCTTCTGTGGTCTTCCGGTAACCTCTGCTTTTCTCGTGGAGACCGCTCCTCAGGAAACACCCTCCGTGAGGCGTTCGGACTTTGTCTTTCGGGCCTTCTTTGATGATGGTTCGGAACGCCTTATCCTTCTTGAGTTTCTTTCCTACTGGAAACCCTGGATTCCTGTAAGAACCCTTGAGTGTCGCTGCCGCCACCTCCTGCAGGAAAATCTTCCGGTAGTGAGCGTTATTCTCCTTCTTACCCCGGCCAAAGGAGCTCGAGATTTCTATACCGATGAGGAGGTGCATTATCATTATCGGCTGGTCAAACTTTACGAATTTGAGGCCAGGGAAGTTCTGGAAAGAGGGCCGGAATGTCTCTTTCCTTTTGTACCTTTAATGAAAGGAGGGGAAAGCCTTTTTGAGGAGGCGGAAAAGAGGATATACGAGGGAAATTATAGCCGCGAAGAGAAGGCCGACCTTCTTACGGGAATGGCCATTTTGGGAGGCTTGATCTCCGAAGAAATTCCTGTAAAGCTTCTTGAAAGGAGGCGGGATCTTATGATTGAATCCGCAGCCTATGAGATCATTAAAAGGGAAGGGTACGAGGAAGGAATACGGCAGGGGATACAGCGAGGCCTCCTTGAGGAGGCGAGGGAGATGGTTCTTGAAGCCTTGGAGGAGAGATTCGGGCTTTTGCCGAGGTCCATCATTTCTCGAATTAAAGGCATTGAGGAACGAGAAATTCTCCGTACCCTGCATCGTCTGGCCATTCGGGTTAAGGATCTGGAGGAGTTTAAGTCCCATCTGGATCGGTTGGAAGGATAATTCCAGATTTACCAGGAAGCCGTAGAAAGGAGGAAGACCCCGCAGAGCATCACCGCCGCGGCGAAAAACCTCACCCTGAGATGCGTTTCCCGGAAGAAAGCCCCGCCGAAAAGGATGCCGAAGAGGATACTGGTGCGTTTTACGGCGATCATGTAGGCCGCAGGCGCGAGACTCATGGCCTTCATGTGAAAGACCACCATGGCCGCCTGGGTGAGCCCGAGAAGGAGAAGGGGACCTGTCCGGCGGGAGATGAGCCCTAAGACTCCGGGCCGAAAGATCGGGGTAAGGACCAGCGGAACGAAGATCCCCAGGATCACGAAGTAGGTCCCGGCAAACCAGAGGGGGTCGGTCAGAAGCAGGGCCTTCTTTCCCAGGACCGAGGTCACGGAATAGATCACCGCCACCCCGAGCATAAGCACCGAACCCCGCTCCCGAAGTAGGGCCCGAAAGGGGGCAAGCGGCCCCTCGGAGAGGGCTGGAAGGTGGAGGAGATAACTCCCCAGCACCACGAGAAGGATCCCCGAGAGTCCGCGCAGGCTCGGTTCCTCCCCGAGGACCAGATACCCGGTAAGGACGATAAAGGCCGGGGTGAAGGAGAGAAGGGGTAGGGTGAGGGAGAGGGGGGAGATGCGGATGGCCTCCATGTAAAGGATGAGGGCCAGGGTCTCGAGCGGAAGGAGGAGTCCCACGGTCTTCAGGAATTCCGGATTCTTAAGGGCCGAAAGGGTGAAGCGCAGGTAGGCCTCAGGGGAATAGAGGGTAAGGAGAAAGAGGATCAGGAAGGGGATGGGGCCCAGGGTGCGGGCCACGGCCATGCGGGCCATGCCTTCGGCGGCAAAGAATTTTTTATTCAGCGCGTCCCCTAAGGCCACGGAAAAGGCCGCGGCCAAGGAAAGTATCCACCAGGGCATGGCCTGTATTATAATGGAGGTGTGGAGTTCGTGCTTGCCACCTGGAACGTGAACTCGCTTAAGGCCCGGGAGGACCACGTCCGCCGGTATCTTTCCCGGCGCAAACCCTCGGCCCTGTGCCTTCAGGAGACCAAACTCCGGGACGGAGCCCTTCCGGAGGAGGCCTTTTCCGCCGAGGGGTATCGTGCCTTTCACGCCGGGGGGCCGGGAAGAAACGGGGTGGCGGTGCTTGTTTCGCAGCCGGCCCGGGAGATCTTCCGGGGTTTCCCCGGGGAGGAGGACCCCCAGGCGAAGGAGAGAGTCCTTGCCGTGGAGACCGCGGGCCTTGTCGTGATCTCGGTTTATGTCCCGAACGGTTCCCCGGTGGGTTCGGACTATTACCTTTACAAGCTTGAGTTTCTCTATCGTCTGAGGGAGCTTCTTTCACGGGAGTTCAGCCCGGAGACCCCGCTTGCCCTCTGCGGGGACTTCAATGTGGCCCCGCAGGAGGCGGATGTCTATGATCCGGAGCTCCTTTCCGGGCAGATCTGTTTCACCGAAAGGGAGCGGGCGGCCTTTGAGGTGCTTCTTTCCTGGGGGCTTTCGGACGCCTTAAGGCTCAAGCACCCGGACCGGGCCGGGATCTTCACCTGGTGGGACTATCAGTTCGGAGCCTTTCGGGCCAACCGGGGGATGCGCCTGGACCATATCCTGGTCACCCGGCCGCTTGCCGAAAGGCTCCGCGACTGTTTCGTGGATCGCGAACCCCGGGGCTGGAAGAAACCCTCGGATCATGCCCCGGTGGTGGCTGTCTTTAACCTTTAGCGCACAAGATCCCCGTACTTCTCCGCGATCCTTTCCACCACGATGTGCGCGGTGTTAAAGGCAGCCATGATGCTTCCCTTCTCCAGGGCAATGTCCCCGGCCAGAAAGACCCCGGGAAGATTGGTCTCGTAGTATTCGTCAAGTTTGGGACGTCCGTCCTCAAACTCCACCCCGATGGAACGCAGGAACCCGGCCGGGGTGCTCCCTCCCAGGCAGTAATAGATGCGGTCGAAGACCATGGTGTTTCCGTCCTTGAAGATCACCCGTACCCCCGCGGGATCCGGCTCCAGGTGATCTATGTCCGTGTTGAGCATGAGCTTCACCCGGCCCTCCTCGGCCTTGCGCTCAAGGTTTTCGAGATTTACGGGATTGATGCGGAAGAACTTGGGCCGCCGGTAGGAGAGATAGACCTCGTCGCAGCCCTGGCAGAGGAAGCAGGCCGTTTCCGCCGCGGTGTCTCCCCCGCCCACCACCAGGACCTTACCCCCTGCGGGACACTCGCAGGGGGCCTCAAAGAAGACCCGGTCGCGCACCTCCTTGGGGATAGGGTAGTCGGGTTTGCGGGGTTTTCCGAAGATCCCGATGGCGATGACCACGATGGGGGCCTCGGCCACCCAGTCCGAACCCGAGCGCAGCCGGTAGCCGGTCTCCGTCCGTTCCAGGGCGTTGATCTCCGTTCGATAGCGAATGTCGAGATCGTACTCCCGGATGTAGTTTTCCATGCGTTTCAGGAAATCTTCCTTGGATTCGGTCTCAAAGGAGCAGATACCCAGGGGTTCGACCTTCATCTTGCGGAAGACCGCATCCACCCTTTTTCCGGGGCGATAGAGGCGCTGAATGGTGTCACAGAAGGTTTCGGCCTTCTCAAAGATGACCACCGGAGAGATACCCTTGGCCCGGGCCTCCACGCCCACAGCAATCCCGGCCGGCCCGGCTCCTATCACCGCGATCTTGAACCTTTCCATAAGCTAACCCCCCGAACCAGGTTTTCTTTCGGGGGGCTAGCTTAGCATAAGATCAGGCCTTTTGAAAAGGATTAACGGTGAGCACCGGACAGGGAGCGGTCTTCACCACCTTCTCGGCCACGCTTCCGAAGAGGGCCTTCTCCAGCCCCTTGCGTCCGTGAGTCCCCATCACGATGAGGTCCGCTCCCCTGTCTTTGGCTATTTCACAGATCTTGGAGGCCACTTCCCCGGATACCACCAGAGGTTCCACCTCCAGACCGGAGAGGTGTTCCTCCACGAATTCATTCATGCGTCTCTGGGCCCCCTCGAAGAGCTCCTTTTCCAGCTTTTCCAGGGAGGTGTGCGGCACGTAGAATCCGGCATAGCGCATGAGGTCCTCCACCACGAAAAGCGCACATACCCTGGCCCCGAATTTTTCGGCCAGTAACCGGACATATCCGGCCACCTTGGATGAAGCCTCGGTGAAATCCACCGGGAAGAGAATGGTTTTGATCTCCGGCATGGACAACCCCCTTTTCTGGATTATTTTTAAAATTCTTATCCTAGATAATAAGCACGGGGGACAAAAATGGTAGATCTTCATACCCATTCCACGGCCTCGGACGGCACCTATCGTCCCGCGGAGCTGGTGCGTCTTGCGCAAGGCGAGGGGCTTTATGCCTTAGCCCTTACCGACCATGACACCGTGGAGGGGCTTTCCGAGGCCCTCTCCGCAGCCAAAGAGGCGGGGCTTCGTTTCGTGCCCGGGGTGGAGATCAGCGTGAGGTTCGAGGGTTCGGGGCACTGTCACATCCTGGGCTATTTCGTGGATCCGGAAAACGAAGTCCTGCGGAGGACGCTCTCCCTGCTTCAGCGGGCCCGGGAGGAACGCAACGCAAAAATGGTGGAGAAACTTCAGGCCCTGGGGGTGGAGATCACGCTGGAGGAGGTCGCGGCCCGGGCCGGGGGAGGGGAGATCGGGCGTCCGCACTTCGCCGCCCTTCTGGTGGAAAAAGGGGTGGTGCGGAGCCCGGAGGAGGCCTTCGAGAAGTATCTTCGCAAGGGGGCTCCGGCCTATGTGCCCAAGGCCAGGCTTTCGCCGGAGGAGGCCTTCTCCGCCATCCGGGCCGGGGGAGGTATCGCCGTGCTGGCCCATCCGGTGCATCTCAGGCTTTCCCCGGAGGAGCTCACCCGCTATGTGGCCCGGCTTAAGGAACTGGGGCTTTCCGGGATCGAGGCCTACTATACGGATCACTCCCCGGAGTTCACCGCCCTCTGTCTGGAGCTTGCCCGACGTTTTGAGCTGGTGCCCACCGGGGGTAGCGACTTCCACGGCCGAAACAAGCCGGACATAAAACTTGGTCGCGGTCTGGGGAACCTCAGGGTGCCGGATGAATGCTACGACCGGCTCTATGCCCGCTGGGAGAGGGAGCGGACCGCACTCAGCCCCGGTTAAGGAGGGCGAAAAGGGCCCTCCTTTCTTCCGGGCTTAAGGGTCGTATTTCCCCCGGACGGAGGTCCGAAAGCCGCAGGGGGCCGAACTGGATCCTTACCAGGCGTTTTACCCGCGAGCCCGCGGCGGCAAAGATCTTTCGCACCTCCCGCTTGCGTCCCTCGTGAAGCCGCACCTCATAGACACATTCCCGTCGGCTGCGTTTTATGAGTCTTATCTCCTCCGGGAAGACCCTCCGTCCCTCGATCTCAAGTCCCTCGCGGAGGATCCGTAAAAGGAGGTCCTCCCGCGGCGGACGAAAAAGCCACACCCGATAGACCCGGGGGATCTCGTATCGGGGATGGAGGAGTTTCTGGGCCAGCTCTCCGTCGTTGGTGAGGAGGAGAAGGCCTTCGGAGTCCCGGTCGAGACGCCCCACCGGAAAGACCCCCGGGGGAAGCCCCTTTAGAAACTCCGCAATGGTGGGGCGTCCGTGGGGATCGGAAAGGGCGGTCAGATAGCCCCGGGGCTTGTAAAAGAGATAATAGACCCGTTCGGGAAGGTTTACCTCCTTTCCATCTACTTCCACCCGGTCGCCTTCCGGGTCCACCCGGAAGGCAAGGTCGGTGATCACCCGACCGTTCACCCGCACCCGGCCGGCGCGGATAAGTTCCTCGGCCTTGCGCCGGGAGGTGACCCCGGCCCGGGCCAGAAAGCGGGAAAGGCGCATGGATGAAGACCCCATGTGAAAGGATAGTTATACCTTTTGGCGCTCTTGAAAAGGCCCCGGGCGGCCTCGAAGAGCTGAGCGTTTTTCGGGGATCTTAAAGAACCGGACGAAAGGTGTTACATTACCCGGGGATGGACCCGGAAAATCTTTTCGAGCCTATAGAGACCGCAGCCCGCAAGAAGGGGGTATGGGCCGAATTGTGGGGGGAGTTTTCGGAAGGCCTTTCCGTGGAGCGCCGTGACCGTACCCCTTACGCGGTAAAGCCCTTCCGGGAGACCGTTCTGGCCGTGAGGGTGATTCACCGCCACCGGGCCGGGCTTTCCTACACCACCCGGGCCACTCCGGAGGCCCTTCTTGAGGCCATGGAAAGGGCCTATGAGATGAGTCTCTTTTCCGAGGAGGAGGCCCATCCCCCGGAGGGCGGGGAGCTACCCTCGCTCCCCGCTAAGGTTCCGGATATTCCCGCCTCCGCGGAACTGGAAAAACTCCTTTTCCGGGCGGAGGAGGCGGTGTTCTACGCGGATGCCAGGGTCCACCGGGTGGAGCGGGTCTCTCTTTCCGGAAGACGTACCCGGTATTTTGTTTTCCAGACCCGGGGGACCAGAGCCGCTTTTACCACCGGAGGCTTCACCTTTCTCCTTTCGGTGGTGGCCCGCTCCGGTAAGGAGGAACGCACGGCCTGGGAATGGCGCGAGGCTCCATCCCTGGATGAGCTTCCACCGGAGGATCTTTCCCGTCAGGCGGTCCGGAGGGCCGTGACCCTGCTCGGTGCCCGCAAGGTCCCCTCCCAAAGGGTGGCGGTCTTGTTCCCTCCGATGGTGGCGGTTCAGCTCCTGGAGTCCCTGGCCCCTTCCTTCTGTGCCGATGAGGTGGCCCGTGGCCGATCGCGTCTGGCCGGACAGGAGGGGAAACGGGTGTTTTCCTCGTGTCTTACCCTGATCGATGACGGTCTTTGGCCCGGGGGTCCGGAAACCCGGCCCTTCGACGATGAGGGCACCCCCCAGAAGCGCACCCTTCTGGTGGAGGAGGGGAGGGTGGCCTCCTTTCTTTATAATCTCCGCTGGGCCCGATACTTCTCCACGGTCTCCACCGGAAACGCCCGGCGTCCCTCCTTCCGGGCCCATCCCGCCGTGGCTCCCACCAACCTCTACCTCTCTCCGGGAGACCAGTCTCCGGAGGCCCTGCGCCGAGAAGGAGTCTTTGAGGTTTATGAGATGCTCGGCTGGCACACCACCGACCCGGTATCCGGGGACTTCTCCGTGGGAGTCTCGGGGGTGCTTCACACCCCCGAGGGTCCGACACCCGTCTCCGGCATGGCCCTTTCGGGGAATCTCTTCGATCTCCTCTCCCGGGTCTCGGCCGTGGGCTCGGACCTCACCTTTTACGGCGACACCGGAAGCCCCTCCCTCCTTATCCCGGACCTTGATCTTTCCGGGGCGTAAAAATGAAAATCTTTTATTCCGAACATGCCCGCCTTAAAATAGAACTTCGCAAGAAGACTCCTGGAAAATAAAAGAGGTTCTTTCTGATTCGGAATATCTGTTCTACGATCTTCATACCCGATCCATGGTGGCCATAAGAGAAATCGAACTTTACGGGAGCAAGATCCACCTGGTGGTAGTGTTTACGGTGGAGGAAAAAGGCGTGAAAATAATTACCGTATATCCTTGTCGCAAAATAGAGCGTGAAATAGCTTCTAAGGAGGGAAAAAGGTGGCTGCGTCTGAAATAAGATTCTGGCATGATCCCGAAGCGGATATTTTTTACCTGAGTCTTTCGGACATTCCGGCGGTGGACTCCGAGGAGGTTGCGGAAAACATAAGAATAGAGTACGGTCCAGATGGAGAAATTGTAGGGGTAGAGATTCATCGTCTATCCCAACTCCTTGCCCGTTCCTTAATGCAACACCTCGAAAAATTGCGCCACGAAATCCATAGAGACCTCGACCTTTCCGGGGCGTAAGGTTGGAGTAAAATTTATTGGAGAAAAAAGATTCCTTTAACGGGGTGTATTTATGGTAGTTCTGGAAGAAATTCTAAGAAAGATACAGATTGAAGAAGATAAGGCTGTTCTTCCGGTGGAGGTGTTGGAAGATCTGCTGTAGGAGATCTTTTATTCTCCAGAGGAGGAAACCCGAAGTATTCTTGCGGAGGAGAAGATGCGGGAGGCCATAGAAAAGTTTGAGAGGGGAAAAGCGCGATATTATTCACTAGAAGAAGCAATGAGTTGAGGTGTAGAGATGAAAGTTACAGTGATAATAGAAAAAGACGAATTTGGATACTATGCTTATTGCCCGGAATTAAAAGGTTGTCATACACAGGGAGACACTTTGGATGAGGTTCTAAGAAATATTAAAGAAGCTGTAGAACTTTATTTAGAAACTTTAAACGAAGAAGAAAGAAAAATTTTGTTAAACAAAGAAATTCTAACTACCTCTTTAGAGGTACAGATTGCCTAAACTACCAAGACTGACTGCTGTTGAAGCTGAAAGATTACTATTACAAGCAGGGTTTAAATTAATTAGGAGCAAAGGAAGCCATAGAATTTATATAAAAGAAAACAAACGTTTTGTTTTACCTTTTCATAGTGGAAAAATATTGCATCCTAAGATTGTAAAGCAATTATTTGAGATTATTGGTGAAGAAAAAGAAAGTTTGATCTGAAAAAACCTCTCTGGCGGACCCATCGTCGGGCCGCTGGGGTTGGGAGAGACTGTAAAGATATATAGCGGAGATACCCATGGGACTTTTCACCAAGATTGCGGCAAAGATCGTAGGGACCAAGAACGAGCGGGAGCTGAAGAAGCTCCGGCCCCTTGTGGAGCGCATCAATGCACTTGAGCCCGAGATGCGCAGACTCAAGGACCATGAGCTTGCAGCCAAGACCGCCGAGTTCAGGGAACGGCTCTCCCGGGGGGCCACGCTGGATGATCTCCTCCCCGAGGCCTTTGCCGTGGTGCGGGAAGCCGCCCGGAGGGTGCTGGGCATGCGGCACTTTGATGTTCAGCTCATGGGCGGGATCGTTCTTCACCAGGGAAAGATCGCCGAGATGAAGACCGGCGAAGGTAAGACCCTGGTGGCCACCCTTCCGGCCTACCTCAACGCCCTTGTCGGGCGTGGGGTGCACATCGTCACGGTGAACGATTATCTCGCCCGTCGGGATGCCGAATGGATGGGGGCCGTCTATCGTTTCCTGGGACTTTCCGTGGGGGTCATCGTCTCCGGCATGGAGGATGCCGAGCGCAAGAAGGCCTACGCCTGCGACATCACCTACGGCACCAACAACGAGTTCGGCTTCGATTACCTGCGCGACAACATGAAATATTCCCTCGAGGACATGGTGCAGCGCGATCACTACTACGCCATCGTGGACGAGGTGGACTCCATCCTGATTGACGAGGCCCGCACCCCGCTCATCATTTCCGGCCCCTCGGAGGAGTCCACCGAGATTTACTACGAGATAGATAAGCTGGTACGCAACCTCAAGAAGGATAAACACTTCACCATTGAGGAGAAGACCAGGACGGTGGTCCTTACCGAGGAAGGGGTGGCCGAGGTGGAGCGGCTCCTCGGTATCCCTAATCTTTACGATCCGCGGCATGTGAACCTGGTGCATCATATTCATCAGGCCCTGCGGGCGCACCATCTCTTTCACCGGGATGTGGACTACATCGTGAAGGACGGGCAGGTGATCATCGTAGATGAGTTTACCGGGCGGCTCATGCCCGGGCGCCGCTGGTCCGACGGTCTGCACCAGGCCATCGAGGCCAAGGAAGGGGTGCGGATCGAGTCCGAAAACCAGACCCTGGCCTCCATCACCTTCCAGAACTACTTCCGCATGTACGAGAAGCTGGCCGGGATGACCGGCACCGCGGAGACTGAGGCCGCGGAGTTCAAGGAGATATATAACCTGGATGTGGTGGTCATCCCTACCAACAAACCCATGATCCGCATCGATTATCCGGACGTGGTCTATCGCACGGAGCGGGAGAAGTTCGAGGCCGTGGTGCGGGAGATCGAGGAGCTTTACCGCAAGGGGCGCCCGGTGCTGGTGGGGACTACGAGCATAGAAAAGAGCGAACGGCTCTCGAAGATGCTCAAGCGCAAAAAGATCCCGCACCAGGTGCTGAACGCCAAGTATCACGAGCGCGAGGCGGCGATCATCGCCCAGGCCGGCCGTCCCGGAGCGGTGACCATTGCCACCAATATGGCCGGCCGCGGGGTGGACATCCTGCTGGGGGGAAATCCCGAGGGGCTCGCCCGGGAGGAGCTTGAGCGCGAGGGCTACGACCTTTCGCAGATCGATGAGCGGGCCTGGCACGAGGCCCTTTCCATGGCCCGCGAGGGGCGCGACCCCACGGAGAAGTACCCGGAGCGCTGGGCCGAGGTCCTTTACGAGAAGGTCCGTCAGTGTCAGGCCGACTACGAGAAGGTGAAGGCGCTCGGCGGGCTTCACATCATTGGAACCGAGCGCCACGAGTCCCGGCGCATCGACAACCAGCTGCGCGGCCGGGCCGGACGCCAGGGCGACCCCGGCTCCTCCCGTTTCTATCTCTCGCTCGAGGACGAACTCCTGCGCCTTTTCGGTTCGGAAAAGATCAAGGGCCTCATGGACAAGCTGGGCATGGAGGAGGGGGAACCCATCGAGCATCCCTGGCTCTCCAAGGCCATTGAGCAGGCCCAGAAGAAGGTCGAGGCTCAGCATTTCGAGATCCGGAAGCACCTCCTGGAATACGATGACGTCATGAACCTTCAGCGGGAGACCATCTATCGGCAGCGCCGGGAGATCCTTTCCGCGGAATCGGTGAGAGACTGGATCGAGGACATGATCCGGGATGTATGCGAGGGGATCGTGGAGGAGTTTCGCGAGGAAAGGCCCCCCTCGGAATGGGATCTTAAGGGGCTTTCCGAGCGTTTCCGGGCGGTCTTCGGTTTTGCCCCGGATCTTTCCGACCTTCCCGAAGACGCCGAGGGACTGGCGGAAAAACTCTCCGGGGAGGCCCTTGCCTTTTATCGCCGCAAGGAGGAAGACCTCGGGCCGGAGCTTCTGCGGTATCTCGAGAAGATGTTCCTGCTTCAGACCATCGATACCCTCTGGAAGGACCACCTCCTTACCATGGATCACCTGCGCGAAAGCGTGGGTCTTCGGGGCTACGGACAGAAGGATCCTTTACAGGAATACAAGCGCGAGGCCTACGAGCTTTTCGAGGATCTCCTTACCCGCATCCGGGAGCAGACCCTGGCCTATCTCTTCCGGGTGCAGGTGGTGCGGGAGGAGGAAGTGCAGCGCATGGAGGAGGAGCGTCGTCGCCGGAGGATGCGCCTGCGCTACGGCCGGGGCGAGGAGGCCGCGGAGGCCGAACGCCCCCGGCAGGAACCCATCCGCCGGCAGAAGATCGGGCGCAACGACCCCTGCCCCTGCGGAAGCGGCAAGAAGTACAAGAAGTGTTGCGGCCGGCGCGAGGCCGCAGCCGCGGCTTAAAGGCACCGCTGATCCGTGGTATGATTCTCTCGAAAAGGGGCGTTGGTCATGCTTGAGAAGGTCAAGGTGTCGGATCTCACGGTGGACGAGCTTCGGGCCATCGTGCAGGAGACGGTGAGGGAGGTCCTCCTTGAGGTCCTTGATCCGGACCGGGGGCTTGAGGTGCGGGAGGAGCTCATAGAGGAGCTCCAGGAGTCCGCCGAAAGGGTCAAAAGAGGGGAGGAGCCCTTGGTCCCGGCGGAGGAGGTGGCCCGCCGTCTGGGGCTTGAGTGGTGAGCCTCAGGGTAGAGTTCACCTCCCGGGGCATGGAGGACCTTTCCCGTCTCGATCACTCAACCGCCGGGAGGGTTCTTGCCAAGATCCGCTGGTTTGCGGAAAGGTTCCCTACGGTAAAACCCGAGCCGCTCACCGGGAGACTGAAAGGGTTTTTTCAAGCTTAGAGTGGGTGACTGGAGGGTGCTCTACACCCTGGAGAGGGAGCGGCTTGTGGTTCACGCCGTGCGCCACCGCCGGGAGGTCTATCGGTTTTAGCTCCCCTTTACGCGAGGCCGCAGCCGCGGCCTGAGGCCCGCGTTTCACCTTTCCCGGAAGGGATAAATCCCCCCTTGATTTTCCCGGATAAAAAGATACAAAAGGTACAGAGGCAAAAATATATTCCCAGACTAGACTTTTAAGGAGGAAAACGATGCGGCTCTTTTCCCTGCGCAGGCTTTTACTGCTGGGGCTGGGCGTCCTCTTTCTCCTGCAGCTCTTTTCCCTGGGGGCGGTGTGGTTTCTCTTCCGCTACCAGGACGATCTGGTGCGGCTGGTCAACCTGGCCGGGCGACAGCGAATGCTCACCCAGAGGATGACCAAGGAACTTTATGAATTCGTACGCCATCCCTCCTCCCGGAACATAGAACGTCTGGAGGAGTCCATAGCCCTCTATGAACGCAATCTCCGGCTGGTGCAGGCGGATCCGCTGGTGCGGAAGGAGAAAGCCGCCCAGGAGGCCCTGAGGAGCAACCTGGCCCTCTGGAACCGGTTTAAGGGAGAGCTCCGGGTGCTGGAGAAGCTTTCCCCGCAGGACCCCTCCTTTGAGGAACACCTGCGTTTCATACGTGAGAATAACGAACGCCTTCTCAAGGCCTCGGATCAGGTGGTCCGGATGATCGAGGGGGTGGCCCAGCGGAGTAAACGCTATCTCGAATCGGCCCTGATGGTGGCTATGATGGTTTTTGTGGCCCTGTTGATAGCCATCTTTCTTTTCACCCAGGGGGCTGTTATTCGTCCCCTTGCGGAGATCACCGAGGTCTTTCGGCACCTGGGAGCCGGGGACCTGCGGGTGGAGATTCCCCGGGCCAGGCTTGAGGAGGTAAGGGTTCTGGCCGAAGCCGCCCGGGGTCTTTCCAATTTTATCTCCCGCACCCTTCAGGCGGTTAAGGTGCAGAGCGAACTTCAGGAGGTCTCCGAGGGGGTGGTCCGTAGTTCCGGAGAGAGCCTGAATTCCGGGGCGGAGGAACTGCAGCGTTTTTCCGAGGATATTGCCCGGGCCATAGTGAGCACCCGGGAGTCGGTGGAGGAGGTTACCAGGGCGGCCCAGGAACTCAACCAGGCCATAAACGAGATCTCCCAGAGTGTGAGTCGCACCGCCCAGGCCACCGGTGAGGCCCGGGAAAAAGCGGAACTTACCGATCAGGTGGTGAAATCCCTGGGGGACCAGGCCCGGGAGATCGGAAGCATCGTGGAGGTGATCCGGACCATCGCCGACCAGACCAATCTTCTGGCCTTAAACGCCACCATCGAGGCGGCCCGGGCCGGGGAGGCCGGAAAGGGGTTCGCTGTGGTGGCCAATGAGGTCAAGGAACTGGCCCGTCAGACCGCCGAGGCCACGGAACGTATTACCGAGACCATCCGGAGGATCCAGGAGGGTGTGGAACAGGCGGTCTCGGCTACGGATGAAATTACCCGCACGGTGGTGGAACTCAACGAACATGCCAATACCATCGCCAGCGCCGTGGAGGAACAGACGGCGGTGGTCTCCCAGATCTCGGGTAGCCTGGAACGGGTGGTCTCCGAGGTGGAAGGGCTGTCGCAGCAGTCGGAGCGTCTTACCGGCACCGCAGCCACTTTCTCGGATCTGAGCACCGAGCTCAACTTTACCCTCAAAGGGGTTAAGGAGAGCGTGGAGGAACTGGAGAGGATAAACCAGCTCTTCCAGGTAAAGGAGGGCGGTCTGGAGATAAAGGGTCTGCCCTGCGC
>DRMH01000018.1 GCA_011322625.1 Thermosulfurimonas dismutans
ATCATCGGCCCCACCGGGGTGGGCAAGACCTTCATGATCAAGCTCATTGCCCGGCGCATCGGGGTGCCTTTCGTCAAGGGGGATGCCACCAAGTTCAGCGAAACCGGCTACGTGGGCGGGGATGTGGAGGATCTCATTCGGGATCTCGTCCAGGAGGCCGAGGGTAATGTGGACAAGGCCCGTTTCGGGATCGTATATCTGGACGAGATAGACAAGATCGCCTCCAGCGGTCATATCGTGGGGCCGGACGTCTCCCGCACCGGGGTTCAACGGGCCCTGCTCAAACCCCTGGAGGAGACCGAGGTGGAGCTTCGGGTCCCTCACGACCCCATCACCCAGATGGAGGCCATCGAGTACTACCGACGCACCGGGCGCCGGAAACGTAACACCATCAATACCCGTTATATTCTTTTCATCGCCAGCGGGGCCTTCTCCGGGCTGGAGGAGATCATCCGCAAGCGTCTGCACAAACAGAAGCTGGGGTTTCTCTCCGAGATCCAGGAACGCGAAGACGTGAAGATCAACTATTTGCGGTTCGTGATTCCGGAAGACCTCATCGCCTACGGATTCGAATCGGAATTCGTAGGGCGGTTTCCGGTTATTGCGGTCTTCGACCCCCTTTCCGAGGAGGACCTTTACGCCATCCTGGCCAATCCCAACAGTGTGATTGTGGTCAGCAAGAAACGCGATTTCCGGGCCTACGGCATAGACCTGGCCTTTACCGACGAGGCCCTGAGGCGAATGGCCTCTCTGGCCTCCCGGGAGAATACCGGGGCCCGGGCCCTGTCGCGGGTCCTGGAAAGGGTTCTCATCCCCTTTGAGAAGGCCCTGCCCTCCACCCGACTTTCCTATCTGGGGGTTACCCCGGAGATGGTGGAGGATCCGGAGGGAGTGCTCCGGGAGATGCGGAGCAACCCGGAGAACCCTCGCTGGCGGGAATGGTACGCCCGGGCCTGCAGGGAAGAGGAAGAACGCCTGAGGGAGTTTCTGCTCCAGCGCAAGCGGATTTTCTTCGACCAGTACAAATTCCCCTTTACCCCGGCCAAACTCGACCTGGTGCTCAAGCTCCACCGGAAGGAGGACCTGGATCCCCAGCAAGCCCTGGAAGAGATCCTTATGCTCTGGCGTCAGATCCGGAACTTTGAGAAGAGTTTCGAACGCCGCACCGGGATCAGGATCGCCTTCTCCGAGGAGGCCCGGGACCTTATCCTGGACGAAATCCTGAAACGGGACGAAGGGGTGTATGCCTTCTGCGACCGGATCCTGAGCATCCTGGAATACGGGCTCAAGCTGGTTCAGGATCGCACCGGGAAGAAACTCTTCGAGCTTCCCGGCGAGGCGGTGAAGTCTCCGGAATCCTTCCTCAATCGTCTGGTCAGCACCTCCTATCGACTCGATTAGGAATCATGCCTAAACCACCCACCGTATATATGTGTCTTTCGGAGAGTGTGGCCCAGCGGGTTCGAAATACTCTGGCCGGGTTCAGGCTGAATCTGGTGGCCGTTCCGGATGGAGAGACCCTGATCGAGCTCTCCCGCCGGCATCCCCCGGATCTTATCATTCTGGAGAAGGAGATCCCCAAACTGGATGGTTACGCGGTGGTCCTCCTGCTCAAGACCGATCCCAAGACCTCCCGGGTACCGGTGGTGGGGATCTGCAAGTGTTTTACGGATGCCGAAGCGGAAAAGGCCCGGGACGCTGGCTGTGACGATTATGTGTGTTATCCTTTAAACGAAGAGGAATTCAAGGGCATGATCCAGAGATATCTAACGAGGTGAAAGGATGATCGGCATCTCCAAGCTTTACTGCGGCACGGTGGAGGCCTCGGATCCCCTGCGCTACGGAAGGCGCAGCCGGGATCTCCCCTCCCATCTTCTTCAGTTTTCGGCGGACAAACGCCCGGTGGTGGTCTGGAACGTAACCAAGCAGTGTAATCTGCGCTGCGTGCACTGCTACGCCTCGGCCGATCCCCGCCCCCATCCGGATGAGCTCACCACCCAGGAGGGGATGGCTCTCCTTGAGGACCTGGCCCGTTTCGGGTGTCCGGTGGTCCTTTTTTCCGGAGGGGAACCCCTGATGCGGCCGGACATCCTGGACCTGATCCGCAGGGCCGTGGAGCTGGGTATGCGGGCGGTGCTTTCCACCAACGGGGTGCTCATCGACCGGGCCCTGGCGCGGGAACTGAAAAAACTGGGGCTTTCCTATGTAGGAATCAGCATGGACGGTCTGGAGGAGGTTCACGACCGTTTTCGGGGGGTAAAGGGGGCCTTTAAAAAGGCCATGGAGGCGGTGGAGAACTGCAAGGCCGAGGGCATCAAGGTGGGGTTACGGTTCACCATCAACCGGATCAACGCCTCGGAGATCCCGGGGATCTTCGATCTGGTAAAGGAACACCGGATCCCGCGGATATGTTTCTATCATCTGGTATATGCCGGGCGGGGTTCCAGGCTCATGGAGGAAGACCTTTCCCACGAGGAGACCCGGCGCTGGGTGGATTACATCATCGACCGCACCAAGGAGCTTCACGACCAGGGGCTGCGGGTGGAGGTCCTCACCGTGGACAATCACGCCGACGGGCCCTATCTCTATCTGCGCATGAAACGGGAGGGTAACCCCCGGGCCGAAGAGGTCTATGAACTCCTGCGCATGAACGGGGGGAACAATTCCGGGGTGGGAATCGGCTGCGTCTCCTGGGATGGGTCGGTACATGCGGATCAGTTCTGGCGGCACTATTCCTTCGGAAATGTAAGGGAGCGACCCTTCAGCGAGATCTGGCTGGACACCTCCGATCCGCTCATGGCCAAACTCAAGGAGAAGAAGAAGTGGGTCAAGGGGCGCTGTGCCCGGTGTCGTTTTCTGGACGTATGTGCCGGGAACTTCCGGGTACGGGCCGAGGCGGCCACCGGCGATGTGTGGGCGCCGGATCCGGCCTGTTATCTCACGGACGAGGAGATCGGCATCGCCTAGAAATTAACCGGGAGGATCGAAGATGATACCCATTCGCAGGGCGCTCATCAGTGTTACGGATAAGACCGGGGTGGCGGATTTCGCCAGGGCCCTACGGGAAATGGGGGTGGAAATCATCTCCACCGGAGGCACGGCCCGGGTGATTCGGGAGGCCGGGGTGGAGGTGATCGATGTCTCCGAGGTCACCGGGTTCCCGGAGATGCTCGACGGCAGGGTAAAGACCCTCCATCCCAAGATCCACGGCGGGTTGCTCTATCTCCGCGACAAGGAAGACCATGTCCGGCAGATCCAGGAGCAGGGGATAAAGCCCATCGACCTGGTGGCGGTGAACCTCTATGCCTTTGAGAAGACCGTGGCCTCCGGAGCGGATCTGGACACAGCCATAGAGAACATAGACATCGGGGGTCCCACCCTGCTCCGGGCTGCGGCCAAGAACTTCCGGTATGTAACCGTGATCGTGGATCCGGCGGACTATGAGCGGGTGCTTGCGGAGATGCGGGAACACGGAGGGGCCACCACCCTGCGGACCAGGTTCGAGCTGGCCCGCAAGGTTTTTGAAACCACGGCCCGTTATGACCGGGCTATTGCCGATTATCTCTCCCGTGTGCCCCCTCCGGAAGAGACATGATCTGCGTCTCGGTGGCTGAACCCACGGTGGAGCAGGCCCTGGATACCCTGAGGCAGGTTTCCGGGGCGGACCTTTTCGAGATCCGGCTGGATGCTCTGGAGGAGCCCCGTCTGGAGCCCTTTATGGAGCACCGGGAAAGGCTTCTTTTCACCTTTCGGGCCCGGGAGGAGGGGGGGTTCAGGGAGGTTCCGCTGGAGGGCCGGCTGGCCCTTTTGCGCGAGGCGGCGGCCGCCGGAGCGGCCTATGTGGATCTGGAGCTGCGTTCCGGTCCGGAGGCGGTAGCCGAACTGCGCCGGGCCTGCCGAAAGACCCGGCTCCTTCTTTCCTATCACCATTTCTCCCATACCCCCTCGGAGGCCTATCTGCGGGACAAGGTGCTGGAGATGCGTCATCTGGGGGCGGATGTGGGGAAGGTGGTCTGCATGGCCCGCACCCTTAGGGAAGCCTATCTCCTTACGGGGCTCATCCTCTGGGCCCGGGAGAAACTGGACTTTCCCCTCATTGCCTTTGCCATGGGGCCGCTGGGGAAGTGGACGCGTGCGGTCTGTCTGCTCCTGGGCGCTCCCTTTACCTACGCAGCGGCCCGTCCCGGAGGTCAGACCGCCCCCGGGCAGCTCACCCTGGAGGAATTGCGCACTGTCCTGCGGACCTTTCGGGAGGAGGGCCCTTGAGGGTTTTCGGCATCATAGGCTATCCGGTAGGGCATTCCCTTTCCCCGGCCATGCACAATGCGGCCCTGCGGGCCTTGGGGCTGGAGGGGGTCTATGGAGCCTTTGAGGTCCATCCGGAGGACCTTCCCGCGGCGGTGGCCGGCATAAGGGCCCTGGGAATAGGAGGGGTCTCGGTCACCGTACCCCATAAGGAAACCATCCTCCCCTATCTGGATGAACTGGATCCGGTGGCCCGGGAGATCGGGGCGGTGAATACGGTGCTTAACCTCGGAGACCGTCTGAAAGGGACCAACACCGACTGGCTGGGGGTCAAACGATCTTTAGAGGAGGCCGGGGTGGAGCTCCGGGGGAGGAAGGCGGTGGTCATCGGGGCCGGGGGTGCGGCCCGGGCGGTGGTTTACGCCCTGCGTCGGATGGGGGCCGAGGTAGCCATTTACAACCGCACTCCGGAGAGGGCCCGCCGGCTGGCCCGTGAGCTGGGAGGACGGGGATATCCCCTGGAGGAGATAGGCGAGGCCTCCGGGGAGCTTATCGTACAGACCACCAGCGTGGGGCTGGAGAGCTGGGAGAGTCCGGTACCGGAGGAGATATTTTCCCGGTTTCGGGTGGCCATGGATATCGTGTATCGTCCCCTGCGGACCAGATTTCTCTCCCAGGCCGAGGCGGCGGGCTGTCGCGTCATAGACGGATTGCGGATGCTGGTTCACCAGGGAGCGGAGCAGTTTCGTCTCTTTACCGGAAGGGAGGCCCCGGTGGAGACCATGTATCAGGCGGCGCTGGAGGTGCTTGAGGGTGGAGAAAAAGGCCGTTAGACCTCTTCAGGGCCCGGTAAACCTGCGCCTGAGGCTTCCGGGGTCGAAAAGCCTTACCCAGAGGGCCCTTCTGTGTGCCGCTCTGGCCCGGGGGACCTCCCGGATCCGGAACCCCCTTCTCAGCGAGGACACCCTCCTTCTGGCCCGGGCCCTGGAGATCTCCGGAGTCAGGATGGAAAGGCGTTCCGGGGAAATACTCCTTAGCGGGACCGGGGGGCAACCCGCGTTTTCCGGGGAGAGGATCTTTTTCGGGAATAACGGCACCGGGTCGCGCTTTTTCCTGGCCTACGCCTCGCTTACCGTGGAGGGAGAGGCCCTGCTCTACGGCAAACCCCGGCTGCACGAAAGACCCATGGGGCCCCTGCTGGAGGCCCTGAGGGCCCTCGGAGCCAGGCTCTACTGCACCGAAAGGGAGGGATATCTGCCGGTCCGGGTGAGTCCGGGGGATCTCCGCGGGGGGCGGGTGGAGCTTTCCGCAGAAAAGAGCAGCCAGTTCGTCTCGGCTCTGCTTCTCATAGGTCCCTATCTTCCCGGGGGGCTTGAGATCGAGCTTCGGGGGGAGATGGTCTCCACCCCCTATGTGGATCTCACCTGTCGGGTGATGGAGGACTTCGGAGTGAGGGTGGAGAAGGAGGAGAGGGGGTTCCGGGTTCCGGAGGGTCAGTATCAGGCCCGGGAGTACGAGGTGGAGGGAGACGCCTCCAGTGCCTCCTATTTTCTGATTCTTCCGGCCCTCCTCGGGGGTTCGGTCACGGTGGAAAACCTGCCTCTTTCCTCGGTTCAGGCCGACACCCTGCTCCTTCGGCTCCTGGCCGATATCGGAGGACGGGTGGAATCCGCGGGGGAAGGGGTGCGGGTGAGTTTTTCTTCTCCTCCCCGGGGTTTTGAGATCAACCTCAAGAAGGCCCCGGATCTCTTTCCCACCCTGTGTGTGCTGGCAGCCTTCGCCGAAGGGCCTTCCCGGATCTTCGGGGCTCCCCACCTGCGTTACAAGGAGTGCGATCGCATCTCCGCCATGGCCACGGAGCTCAGTCGATGCGGGGCCCGGGTGCGGGAGCTTCCGGACGGGATAGAGATCCAGGGCGGGGCCCCCCTCACCGGGGCGGAGATCGAGACCTACGACGACCATCGCATCGCCATGGCCTTGGCCGTGCTGGGTCTGCGGGTGCCGGGCATAGTCATACGCAATCCCTCCTGTGTATCCAAATCCTTCCCTGAGTTTTGGGATTATCTGGAAAAAGTTTCTTCTTAGTTTTTAACCTTTATACTTTCGATTAAGCAGAAGCTATATTTTCGATTAGGACTAAGTAGAGATTTTGTTCTAGTTTTCGTTAAGTATTTCTATAGTTTGATCTATTTTTAGATCATTTTTAGACTTGATTTTTATCTATTCATTTGATACTTTTAACCTTAGAATGTTGCTTCATCACTTGAATTTAAAATTAATTAAGATTTTAAACTCCGCTTCCAAGTGGTCCATCCTTTATATAATATATAACTGTCCCGGTCTTTCCGGCCGAAAAATCGCCTATCTTGCGGGAATGGGGTGGGTGCCGGTGAGAAATTCGCTGGAAGATCTATGTCACAAGCACCTGATCTTCCGGAGAAAACGGGGACGGGCCTACGTGTATTTCCCGAACGAGGATCATATCCTCTATCCCCTGCTCAAGAGGTTCTTCGGCCAGCTGGACGGGCTCTATGAATCCCTTTACGGGGACCTGGAGCAAAGGGCCCGGGAACACTTCCGGGAAAACTTGGTCGGTATGAAGGTCACCCTTTCCACCCTTTACTGTATCACCCCGAACGATTCCCATCATCTCCGTCGTTTTCTGGAGGAATGTCTGCACCAAAAGGGGTTAACCCGCCTTTTTAATGTGGAGGTAGTCCCCTATCCCCGGGTAAAGGAACAGCGTCACCCTCCGGAACTCTTCACCGCTCCCGGTCCCTCTTACGGTAATCCTATCTTCTGATCTCCGGGGCCGGTTTGCCGAGCCAGTAGCCCTGAGCGTAGTCCACCCCCAGACGGCGAAGTTCGTCTGCCAGTTCCTCGCTTTCCACGAACTCGGCCACTATCCCGGCCCCCAGGGTGCGGGCCAGGGTCACGGCTCCGGCCACAAAAGCCCGGTCTATCTCGTTCCGGTGCATGGAACGGACAAATTCGCCCTCGATCTTGATGAAATCAATGGGAAGATGCCGCAGATACCGGTAGGAGGAATAACCGGAACCGAAATCATCCAGGGCAAAACGGATCCCCCGGGACCTCAATTTGCGGGCCAGGATCCGGAGTTCGGTGAGATCCAGCACCGATTCCCGCTCGGTGATCTCCAGAACCAGATGCTCCGGAGAAAACCGATACTTTTTCCAAAGCTCTTCCAGGTGTTCCAGAAAATCCCTGCGCAGAAGCGCCACCGGAGAGACATTAAAGAAAAGAAGGAAGTCTCCCCAGGAAGGAGAAAGTTTTTCCAGGGTCTTTTCCCAGAGGATTTCCTCCATCCGCCCCAGAAGCCCTATTCTTTCGGCCAGGGAGATAAACTTGCGCGCCGGAAGCGGCGCCCCGGTATCGGTCTCCAGGCGCATCAGGACTTCGTAGGCGAAGATCCCGCCCCGTTTAAGATCCACAATGGGCTGGAAGTAGGGAATGATCCGGCGTTTCTCCACGGCCTCAAGCAGGGTCAGGAGATGACCGGAGGGTTCGAAGCCCTCGGCGGAGAGATCCTCCGGGGAGGGGATCTCCAGGCCTCGTTTGCCCTTCTTCTTGGCCCGGTACATAGCCCTGTCGGCCAGGAGGATCAACCTCTCCGGATCCGTGGCATGATCCGGAAAAACGGCCAGCCCCACGGAGCAGGAAATCCCCAGACTCTTACCATCCGGGGTGGAGAAGGAAAAACCCCGAAGGGATTTCAGGATCCGCCGGGCCACGGAGAAGGCCCCCTGAAGCCCAGTATCCGGAAGGAGGGCCACGAATTCGTCCCCTCCGTAACGAGCCAGGATATCCCCGCGACGGAGCTGCCCGGAGATACGCTCGGCCAGAGAACGCAGGAGACGGTCGCCCTCCTCATGGCCGTAAAAGTCATTGATAAACTTGAGATTATCCACGTCCAGAAACAGCACCGCCAGGCGAGAACCCCTTCTTTTAGCCCGGGCCGTTTCCGTGCTCAGGAATTCGCGAAAGGCCCAGCGATTGTACAATCCGGTGAGTGCATCCCGGGTGGCGTGAAACTCCAGGTGGCGGGTGTAATCCTCCATCACCCGCACCGAAAGCACCAGATTGATGAGCATGGAAAGCAGATTCTCCAGGATCAGAAGCAAGGGTTCGATCTCAAAACCGGAGGTCGGAAGCCCCATTCCCACCGCCGCCCAGACCGCCGGGTTACGCAGGGAGACTATCTTACACACCTGCGACAATTCCTCCGCCTCTCCCGGAAGGACGGCGTCCTCCTCCAGGGTCTGAAAACTAAAGCTGAAGCGCCTCTGGCGGAGATCGGGTTCCGCATCTTCCAGGGTCTTCCGGATCCTTTCCCGGAGCTTTTCCCTTTTATCACCGGCCCGGGGACAGCATCCGAAGACCTGAACCCGATAACCCTTTCTCTCTTTCCAGCCCACGAAAAGATAGAAGAACGGAAAAACCTGCCGCAACTTCCTGGAAAATTCCCGCAGAAAGCAGGGCCAGTTGTGCAGGATCTCCGGCGTGAGTACCAGACTCCGGGTCAGGCGTGAGGTCAGTTCCAAGAGATCCCGCTCCACCTCGGGCACCCCCTCCGGGGGCCTTGAACTCCCGGGAGGATTTCCGGAAATAAGGGAAGTTTTTCTCGAATAAGATGCACCCCTGAAACCGTACAATCTATCTCACCTGATACTGATCCACCTCCTTTTGAAGGAGGGTGGCGGTGCGGGCCAGGTCCTCGGCCCCCTTCTTCATCTCCTCGCTGGCCTGCTCGGCTTCCTCGGTGCGCTGCCGCAGCTCGCCGGTGATCCGATCCAGGACCTCCATGCGTTCGGAGATCTGGTTCAGGGTTTGGGCCACCTCGGATATAACCGCGGTCTGTTCCTCCACCGCACTGGCCACCCCCACGGTACGCTCCCGGGTGCGGGAGATGCTCTCCAAGACGTAAGACATGTTCCTTTCCATTTCTTCGCCGCGATGGCTCAGGGCCTGCACCCGGTTCCGGATCTCCTTGGCCGAATCGGCGGAACTTCGGGAGAGTTCCTTGACCTCGTTGGCCACCACGGCAAAGCCCTTACCGGCCTCCCCGGCCCGGGCCGCCTCGATGGTGGCGTTTAAGGCCAGGAGATTGGTCTGTTCGGCGATATCCTGGATGAGGTCCGCGGAATGCGAGATCTTCTGGATCTCCTCGGTAAGCAATCGCAATACCTCCCCTGCGGCCCTTACCTGTTCGTGGGCCTGATCGGATTCCTGGGAGGTTTCGGTGGCGTTGCGGGAGATCTCGTTCACCGCCTCGGTGAGCTGATTCAGGGAAAGCTGGATCTCGGAGATCTGGTTCCGGAGTCTTTCGGTGTATTCCAGAAGTTCCCGCACGTTGCCGAAGGCCTGCTGGGAATGATCCACATTCTGGGTCACCACCGCGGAAAACTCCTCGGAGGCCGAGGAGATCTGGGCGATCCCTTCCTGCACCCGGCCGATAAAGTCCCGGAGGTTTCTTATCATTGTATTCATGGCCCTTCCCACCAGATGGATCTCGTTGGAGGAATGTTCGGGGAGATCCACCTCCACCCGGAGATCCCTCCGGCTCACCCGCTCGGCCACGGCAAGAAGGTCCCGGGCCTCCCGGCGCAGGAGACCGGAGATCCACAGCACCAGCAGGGCCGCAACCAGCACCGACCCCCCGAAAAGGAAGGCGTTTTCCAGGAGGAGACGCTGTCCGAGATGGCGTTGTTCCTCAAGGGCCCGATCCAGAGCCTTATACCGGGCGGCCAGCATATTTGAGGCCAGGGCATAGACCCGGGCCTCGCTCTGATTCAGGGTCTTAAGAAGCTCGGCCAGCTGCGGGGAAAGGTTGACCTGGGAATTCAGGATGGCCTGGCGTCCCCGGGCCAGCCGGTCTTCCAGATCGGAAAGGAGGGCCTTAAGCTGCCGGGTCTGCTCCAAAATTCGGGAATCGTTCTTTTGCCGGGCCAGGGTCTCGGTGCGGGAGATCACCCGCCGGGTTTCTTCGAGATAACGCCGGGCCTCGGCCAGCCGCGCCGGATCGCGGGTGAGAAAGGCCATGAGAAAGGCCCCTTTCACCCGTCCGAAATCTCGCAGGGTCTTTTCCCCGGCCTCCAGCAGGGGGCGATCGTAGCCCTGAATCCGGGCCATAAGGTGCTGCATGGTCTCCACCTTGAAGGAGGCAAAAACAAACCCCAGGGCCCAGAAAACCGCCACCAGCCCGGCCACCAGAAACATAAAGGTGCGCAGACTGAAACAGGTTAAACAACGCCAGCGTTTTTCTTTCATGGCCTTCCTCCCCGAATTTTAACTTAAAATTATTTTAAATTTC
>DRMH01000019.1 GCA_011322625.1 Thermosulfurimonas dismutans
AACCGAGCAAGGTATTGGCAGAAAGGGTAATATAAATAGGAAAATGAGCCCTCTTTACTATTCCTTCAATCAATTCCTGAAAGAAAAATTCGGGGAGCGGGTGCAGAAGGTCCCGCTGGATGCGGGATTCACCTGTCCCAACCGGGACGGCACCAAGGGCCGCGGAGGCTGTATCTACTGCAACGCCTACGGTTCGGGGACCGGGGCCGCGCGAAAGGGGCTTTCCGTAAGGGAGCAGATGCTCCGCGGCATGGAGCACATGGCCCGCCGCTACGGGGCCCGGAAGTTTCTGGCCTACTTTCAGGCCTTCTCCAACACTTACGCCCCGCCCGAAACCCTGAGGGCCCGTTATGAGGAGGCCCTGGTGGATGAGCGGGTGGTGGGGCTCTGCGTGGGGACGCGGCCGGACTGCGTGGATGAGGCCGTGGCGGATGTCCTTTCTGAGTTCAGGGATCGGGGTCTCATGGTGTGGGTGGAGCTCGGGCTTCAGAGCGTGCACAATGAGACCCTTGCCCGGATCAATCGGGGGCATACCTTCGAGGACTTCCTCACCGCCCTTGAGATCTTAAAGGCCCGGGGGCTTCTCGTGTGCGTGCACATCATCTTCGGGCTTCCCGGGGAGGGGCCGCTGGAGATGCTTGAGACCGTAAGAACGCTTGCCCGGTTGCCCATCGACGGGATCAAGTTCCACGAACTCTATGTGGTGAGAGGCTCGGGCATGGAGAAGCTTTACCTCGAGGGACGGTATCGTCCCCTCACCCAGGGCGAGTATGCGGACCTTACGGCCGAGGCCATCGCGCATCTTCCGAAAAGGGTGGTGGTTCAGCGTCTTACCGGGGATCCCCGCCCCGGGGAGCTGGTGGCCCCGGACTGGGCCCGGGACAAGACCGGAACCCGCCGCCTCATCGAAGAAACCATGCTCAATCGCGGGCACTACCAGGGGAAATATCTGGAATAATCTTTATGGCCTGAGGGGAAGTTGGATTCCGCCGAGAAGAGTAGTAACATAGATTCTATGCTAGATTTTCTTTTTCGTCCCAGAGCCGTGGCGGTGGTGGGGGCTTCGAGGGAACCGGGCAAGGTGGGGCATACCGTACTGGAGAATCTCCTTTCCGCCGGCTTCCGGGGAGACATCTACCCGGTAAATCCCAAGGCCCAGGAGATTCTAGGGCTCAAAGTTTATCCCTCGGTAAGCGAGATTCCGGGCGGGGTGGATCTCGCGGTCATTGCGGTAAGGGCCCCGCTTGTACCGCGGGTGATCGAGGAATGCGGAAAGAAGGGGGTCCGGGCGGCGGTGATCCTCTCCGCGGGTTTCCGGGAATCGGGAAGAGAAGGGGCACAGCTGGAAAGGGAGGTCCTTTCCCGGGCCCGGAGTTTCGGGATCCGCATCGTAGGGCCCAACTGCCTGGGGGTGCTCGACACTTACTCCCGTTTAAACGTAACCTTTGCCGCGGTAAAACCCCTACGAGGAGCGGTGGGGTTCTTTTCCCAGTCCGGAGCCCTGTGTCTGCATCTTCTGGAGTGGTCCCGGGCCGAGAAGGTGGGGCTTTCCCGCTTCGTGAGCCTGGGGAACAAGTGTGATGTATCCGAGGTGGAGTGTCTTCGCGCCCTGGGTGAGGATCCGCATACCCGGGTAATCCTGGGTTACATCGAGGGCATAGACGACGGACGGGCCTTCGTGGAGGTGGCGCGGGAGGTCTCGCGCAAGAAACCGGTGGTGATCTTTAAGAGCGGGGTCACCGGAGCCGGGGCCCGGGCGGCCTCCTCGCACACAGGCTCGCTTGCCGGCTCGGAACAGGCCTTCTCCGCGGCGGTAAAGAAGGCAGGGGTCATTCGGGCAGCCACCCTGCAGGAGTTCTTCGACCTGGCCCTGTTCTTCGCCCTTCAGCCTCCCATGGAAGGGCCGGCGGTAGCGGTGCTCACCAACTCCGGAGGGCCGGGGATAGTAGCCGCAGACGCCATCGAACGCTCGGCGCTGGAGATTCCCGCCCTGGGTCCGGAGAGCGTGGATAAACTCCGGCAGATTCTCCCCCCTTACGCCGCTTTCTATAACCCGGTGGATGTGGCCGGGGATGCCGATGCCGAAAGATACGAAAAGGCCCTGCAGATATTACTGGAAGACCCCAAGATCCACGGCCTGCTGGTTATCCTCTCCCATACGGCCACCGTGGATCCCGCCGAGGTAGCCGAAAGGATTACCCGTAAAAAGACCGAAAAACCCCTTACGGCCTGTTTCCTGGGCAAAGATAGCGTAAAGAAAGGAACCACCCTTCTCAAACGCAAAGGGGTACCGGTTTTTCCCTATCCGGAGGAGGCGGTGGCCACGCTGGAGAAATCCTGGCTCTTTACCTTTTTTTCCAGGAAGAGCGGAGGAAAGGAAAGTCCTCCGAGCGTGGATTTCAAACGGGCGGCTGCGGTTATGAAACAGGTTCGCCAGGAGGAAAGAAGTCATCTTTACGACCACGAGGTACGCGAGATCCTGGAGGCCTACGGATTCCGTTTCCCCAGGGCCCTTCTGGCCCGTACCACCGAAGAGGCCCTGCTCGCCGCCAAGGTGGTGGGCTATCCTCTGGTCCTCAAGGTGGTTTCGCCGGAGATCCAACATAAGACCGACCTGGGAGGGGTAAAGGTCAATATTCGCACCGAAGAGGAATTGATCCGGAGCTTCCAGGAAATCCTCCTTCGGGTAAGGAAAGCCCTCCCCCGGGCCACCATCACCGGGATCCTGGTTCAGGAAATGATCACCAACGCCCGGGAGGTAATTCTGGGATTCACCCGCGATCCCCAGTTCGGCCCGATGGTCATGTTCGGGCTGGGGGGTATTTATGTAGAGGTATTAAGGGATGTATCCTTCCGGCTGGCTCCGCTCGAGCCCGAAGAGGCCCGGGAGATGATCCGGGAGATCCGGGGTTTTGGCCTCCTGCGAGGCGTGCGAGGGGAGGAGGAAGCCGATCTTCCGGCCCTCACCTCGGCTCTGGTGGCCCTGAGTCATCTGGCCGCGGATTTCCCGGAACTGGTGGAAGGAGAAGTCAATCCCTTTATGGTACGCCGCCGCGGGGAAGGAGCCGTGGCGGTAGATGCCCGATTGATACTGGAGGGTTAAGCCATGAGCATCATCTATGTCCTTTCCGTTGCCCCTCATGCCGGAAAGACCGCTGCGGTCCTGGGCCTGGGGGAATTCCTGAAGGAAAAAGGGATTCCCTTTACCTATCGGCGCCCCCTGGGAGGGCGTCCGGTGGAGGCCGGGGGCTCTATTACCGACGGGGACGCCCTTTTCGTCTCCCGGAACCTGGGGCTGGAGATCCCCCCCGAGGAACTCACCGGAATAGTCCTATCCCAGGAATTTGTGGTAGAGGCCTTACAGGAAGGGAAAAAGGGCCTCACGGAAAGGGTAATCTCTCTGGTCCGGAGGGCCGGGGAAAGCGGAAAAAAGGTCCTTCTTCACGGTTACGGAGGCTTTTACGCCGGCCATTTCCTAGGGCTTTCCGCCCCTTATCTCCTCCGGGAAATACCCTGCCGGGTCCTTCTGGTAATGCGCTATGAAGGGCTGGAGAGCCTGGATCTTCTCCTCAAGGTTCTTGAGGATCTCGGGGAAAACCGGGTAGCCCTTCTGGTGAACGCTCTCACCCCGGAGCTTTCCGAAGAGTATCAGGGCTTCATCAAACCCTTTATCCAGAGACAGGGGGTGAAAGTCCTGGGCGAAATCCCTTACGATGCGGTACTGGCCGGGGTTTCGGTGAGGGAGCTTACGGAGGTACTCCAGGCCAGGGTCCTCTTTCCCTTCGAGGGGGATCCCCTGGTGGAAGATTTCCTTATCGGCGGGATGCAGGTAGATCAGGCCATAAGATATTTTCGCCGCAGTCGCAACTTCGGGGTCATCGTGGGCGGGGATCGCTCCGACATCCAGCTTGCCGCCCTGGAGACCGGAGCCCGGTGTCTGCTTCTCACCGGAGGGCTTTATCCCAACGAGATCATCCTCTCCCGGGCCGAGGAGGCCGGGGTACCGGTGCTGGTGGTGGAGGGAGATACCTATTCCGTGGCCCGGAGGGTGGAGCGTCTCTCCGCCGAGGCCCCGTTAAGGCATCCTCAGAAGGTCAAACAGGCCCGGGACCTCTTCGTTCAGCACCTGGCCGAGGACCTTCTGAGGGAATTTCTGGAGATTTAGTTTGTTACCGATCCAGGGCTAGATCCGGCCTTTTACTTTTTTTATCAGGTTCTCCAGGTCCTGCACCAGATTGCGCAGTTCGAGAGAAAGTTTCTTCAGCCTGGCAATGGTTTCCTCATTTTTCACCGCTCCCTGATAAATCTCGCCGATCTCCCGATTGATAACCTCCGCCATCTCCTCCACCACCTTCCGGGTATGTTCAAAAGTTTGGGACACGGTTTGCAACTCCTGAAAGATCTGCTGAAAGAAACTATAAACCTCCCCTACCTTCTCTTTTCCGGACCGAGCTTCTTCCAGGATCTCTTTCATCAGATTCACGCTCTCCTCCACCCCTCCGGAAATTTCCGAAATTAATCTTTCGATCTCGCCGGTGGCCTCCTCGGTCTGGCGGGAGAGTTCCTTGACTTCGTTAGCCACCACCGCAAAGCCCTTACCGGCCTCCCCGGCCCGGGCGGCCTCGATGGTGGCGTTGAGCGCCAGAAGATTGGTGCGGCTGGCGATATCTCGAATGGTCTGACTGATCTTCCCGATCTCTCCGGAAAGTTCATGCAAATGCGAAATACCGTGCCACACCTCTTCCACCGTCTGCGAGGTCCGCTCGGTAAGATTCTGTGCCTCGTTAAGCAGGGCCTCTCCGGAGGAAACCAGTTCGTACACCTGTTTGACCGCTTCCTCGGCCCGCCCCGTCTCCTCCCTGACGCCCGTGAGTTTGGTCGAGGTCTCCCGGGTTCGCTCCACCAGCACCTTTTGTTGACGGGCCTCTTCCCCGATACCCTCTGCCTCCGAAACCACGGTGCCCGTAATCTCTCCCACCCGGGCGGCCTTTTCCGCGAGATTCATAAGATCCCCGGAAAGCCTTTCCACCATGCGATTGAGGTCCTTTGTCATCTCCCCGATCTCGTCCCGCCCTGTAACCTCAAAACGATAGGTGAAGTCACCGTCCGATATTCTGGCAATTCCTTTAACCAG
>DRMH01000020.1 GCA_011322625.1 Thermosulfurimonas dismutans
CACCCCGACCGGGTGGTCATCGGGGGGGAGAGCGCCTACGCCATCGCCATCGTCAAAGACATCTATCGTCCCCTTTACCTGGCTGAAACCCCGTTCATCATCACCGATCTGGAGACCGCGGAGATGATCAAATACGCGGCCAACGCCTTTCTGGCCACCAAGGTGAGTTTCATCAACGAGATCGCTAATCTCTGCGAGAAGGTGGGAGCGGATGTGACCGTGGTGGCCCGCGCCATGGGGTTCGATCCGCGTATCGGACGGAAGTTCCTCAACCCCGGGCCGGGTTTCGGGGGTTCCTGTTTCCCCAAGGACGTAAAGGCCCTGGTGCATCAGGGACGCGAAGTGGGAAGCCCCATGCGCATCCTGGAGGCGGTGCTGGAGGTGAACGAGCGACAGAAACTGCGGGCGGTGGAAAAGGCCGAGGCTCTGTGCGGAACCCTGAAGGGCAAAACCGTGGCTGTGCTGGGGCTTTCCTTCAAGCCCAATACCAGCGACGTCAGGGAGGCCCCTTCCCTGAGCGTGGTTCCCGAGCTGGTAAACCGGGGGGCCCGGGTACGGGTTTACGATCCGGTGGCCATGCAGGAATTCCGGCGCTGGCTTCCGCACCTCCGGGTGGAGTACACCCAGGACCCTCTCTCCGCGGCCCGCAAGGCCCACGTGCTCATTATCCTTACGGAATGGAACGAATTCCGCTTCCTGGATCTGGGGGAGATCAAAAAGCTCATGGCCGAACCCAACCTGGTGGACATGCGCAATATCTACGAGCCGGAAACGGTCAAGGCCCTGGGGTTCCGCTACCTGGGAGTAGGACGAAGCTAGAATTCCTCGTTAAGAAAGGGGTTCTCCCGCTTCTCCCGTCCTATGGTGGAGGTGGGGCGATCGCCGTAATCGTGCCCGGGGAAGACCACCGTATCCTCAGGGAGGACCAGGAGTTTTTCGCGGATGGAGCGCAGCATCTGAAAATAGTCCCCTCCGGGGAGATCCCCTCGCCCCACCGCCCCCACAAAGAGGGTATCTCCGGTAAAGAGAAAGCGCCGGTCGTCATAAAAGCATACCGAACCGGGTGAATGCCCGGGGGTATGGAGGACCCGGAGGTGAAAGGGACCCAGGGGAAAGGTCCGCCCCTCCTCGAAGGTCTCATCCGCCGGGGGATTGGGAGGGAAACCCCAGGAAAGGAAGACCCCGGCCCCGGGACCGTGTACGAAGAACTCCTCGTCGGCCCAGTGCAGAGCATAGGGGGCGCCCAGGGCCTGCCGGATTTCACCGGCGGCGGCCACGTGATCGGCGTGCCCGTGGGTGCCGAGGATCCATTTCACCCTTAACCCCAGTTCCCTCACCCGGGTCAGGATCTTCTCCGCCTCCCCGCCGGGATCGATGACCACCCCCTCCAGGCTCTCCGGGTCATAGACCAGATAACAGCACACCGCCAAAGGACCCACCACCATGGTCTCCACCTGGAGATAATCTCCGGCCATCTTCACCCTCCGTAAGAAAGGATCTCCCTTCCTATGCTTTTAACCCGTTTTTGGATCTCCGGCCACAGGTGAAGAACCTTCTCCGGCCTGGAACGGGGCCGGGTGCGCGGATGGTCCGGCACAAAGGGACAGGGAGGAAGGTTCCTTCTGGCTGCAGCCGAAAGCCCCAGTTCGGCCAGATCCCGAAAGACCTCTTCCTTGGTATATCCCAGGAGGGGCCTGAAGGGATAGGTTTTCGAGGCCCGAACGGTAAAGAGCAGCGCCGGAAGGGTCTGACTGGCCTGCTCTCCCAGGATCTCCCCGGTGGCCACCGCGGAAAAACCCTCCCTGCGGGCCACCTCATCGGCGATCAGCAGCATACAGGCCTTACAGAAAAAACACCTCTCCCGCCGGGGGACCTTCTCCCCTATTAATTCCTGGACCTCCCGAAAAGCCACCCGGAAAAATTCCACCCGGGCGCGGGGCAGAAAATAGGCCAGCTCCCGGGCCGCCGTCTTCACCTTCTCCGCTCGCCCGGGGACTTCATCATCAAAGAAAACCAGGGCCACCTCCTGACCCCGGGAAAGGAGTCTCACCGCCGCCAGAAGAGAATCCGGTCCGCCGGAAAAGAGAAGCAGCACCCTTTCCCCGCTTCCCACCGGCAATCCTCCGAGGCCCCGCCGGGGCCGAAGCAGAAGAAGGAGATTCCGCTCCCTGCCCTCAAGATGGATCTCCAGGTGTTCCGGAGGATGGTTATCCCAGTAGGAAAGATGCCTGCGGGCCAGATCTCTCAGAATCTCGAGCAGACGGCCCTTGAGATGTAGAAGTCGAGAGAAGCTCTCCCGGGAGCGGATCGAAGGGACATACACCACGAAGGTAAAGGGTCTGGGAGGGAGAAGCTCCTCCCAGAAAGGCGGCGAAAGCAGTTCCTCCGCCGAGGGCTCAAGAAGCTCGGTTATGCGCCCCAGACCGGGATGGGTTCGGAGGAGACGTTCATGCTCGCCCGGAAGCTCCACCCGGAGTCTTCCCCCTTCCCTCTCCACCCGAAGGGGTATGCCCAGGGCCTCGGCCCGGGAAAGGAGCGTCTGCACGCCCAGATCTTCCAGCTCCCGTCGGGTAGCCGGGGCCTTGACCCCGATCTCTCCGGAAAAACTGACCCGATAACACTTCAAGACTTTTGGGCTCGACGCTTCTCCGCAAGATAGTCCGCCGCCGAAAGGGCGGCTATACAGCCCTCTCCCACGGCCTTGGCCACCTGGAAGGGAGGGCCGGTCACATCCCCGGCGGCAAAGACCCCGGGGATATTGGTAGTCTGTCGGCGATCCACCTGGATGTAGCGCATGTTCTCCGGATCAAGCGCCACCCCCAGAGAGGTGGCCAGTTCCAGAGCCCCCCGGGCCCCCTCCTCGAAAAAGACCCCTTTTACCGAGAGGACCGTGCCGTCGGAAAGCCTCAGACCCTCCACCTCTTCCCGCCCCAGGACCTCCTCCGCCTGAGAGCGAACCCATTTTACCGTGGAGGCCGCGAGTTCCTCCTTCAGGGTCTCCGAAACCTTGAGTTCCCGGGCCACCAGAAAGACCTCGGAGGCGATATGGGAAAGGGTGAGGGCCCCATAGACCGCAGCACTTCCCTCCCCCACCACGGCCACGGGCTGTCCGCGGAAGAAGAAGCCATCGCAATCCACACAATAGGAGACCCCTTTCCCCACCAGATCCTCCTCGCCGCGAATCTTTTTCTTGCGACGGCTAACCCCCAGGGCCAGAATAAGGGCCTGGGCCAGGATCTCCCGGCCCGACTCCGGGACCACCAGAAACCCTTCCTCTCGCATCTCCAGTTTCACCACGTCCTCGGTGCGGTGTTCGGCCCCGAAACGCAGGGCCTGCTCCAGCCCGGCTCGCAGGAGTTCCTCACCGGAAACCTTGCCCCGGAGCCCGAAGTAATTTTCCATATGGGCTCGAAAGAGGGCGCTGGCCTCAAGACGCCCGAAAATAAGGGTGCGAAGCCTGCGCCGGGCGGCGTGGATGGCCGCCTGCAGACCGGCCGGACCGCAACCCAGAATGACCACCTCAAACCTTTCCACCTTCCACCTCCTCGGTTTCATCCTCCAGGACTTCCCTGGGTACGGAAATACGATACTCCTCGGAGAGCCAGAGATCCAGATCCACCAGTTTACACCTGCGCGAACAGAAGGGCCGATAGGGATTCTCTTCCCAGGAAACCGGTTTTCCGCACACCGGACACCGCGTTAGCTTACCAGCCATACCGCACGGTCCTTGAGGGTGGAAATGATCTTGGTGGATACCGAGCCCAGAAGGAGTCCCTTAAAACCACCCCTACCCCGCCGCCCCACCACCACCGTGCCATACCCCTCACGCCGGGCCTCGCGGAGGATGGCCGAAGCCGGACCGAAGATGGAACGTACGATCTTCACCCGCACCCGTTCGGAGGGAAACCCTTCCTCCTCGAAACGCTTGCGGGCCCGCTCGAAAAAGCCCCGCGTCTCCTCCTCTTCGCTCACCTCCAGCTCACGGGCCACCCGTTTCAGGGTCTGGGTCCGGGGCTCGGCCCCCACCCAGGGATAAACCACATGCAGGAGGGTGATCTCCACCCGGGGATCCAGGGCAAAGGTATAGGCCACGTGATCCACCACCCGGAATCCGGGCTCCCCCAGATCCACCGCCACCAGCACCCGGTGGTTCCACTCCTTTCCGGCCACCATCCACACCGGCACCCGGGCATGCTGGGCCAGCTTATAAGAAACGCTGCCCATAAACCCCTGGGTGACCCGCGAAAGCCCCCGGCGCCCCACCACAATGGCATCGTAATAACCGCTTTCAGCCTCGCGGATGATTTCGTAAGCCAGATCCCCGCTCTGAAGGGAGACCTTGGTCTCCACCGCCTCCCGGGGAAGGACCGAAAAGAGGGCCCTCCCCCTTTCCGCCACCTCCCGGGCCTGCGCCAGACTCTCGGAGATGGCTTTATCCAGGAGATCCTCCTTTTCCAAAAAGCTTTTCCCCCCTCCGGACTGAAGCAAATAGCTGGGAGGCCGACGCGCGATCACGCATACGGTCACCCCGAAATCCTCCCGATGCCCGAAGACCCGATCCAGATAGGCCACCGCCTGCCGGGAAGGCGTGGTCCCATCGTAGGCGAGAAGCACCTTATGGCGGGGCTCCATACCCGTTGCTCCTTTAAAGAAGTGAAAGACACCGGTTCTTATTAGTTTCATACCAGGCTTTGGCCCCGGGAGCAAATGCAGGGCTGGATTACGGGGATCGAAGACGCCTGAGGATCCGGGAGAGGAGCTCCTCCTGGGCGGCCCGGGTATCGTGCCCTCCGAAGGCCTCCTGATAATAGAGTTCGCAGAAGGTCCGGAGTTCGGGGGAAAGATCCGGACGCTCGCGGGACACGCGCTCCAGATACTCCCCCAGGGTCTCGGAAGCCCTCCGGGGCCAGCCGTATCGGGAGAATTCCCGGAGGAGACGTTCCACCGGGGTAACCCTCCGCCGGTAAAGGAAAAAAACGCAAGCCACAAGGCCCAGCCCTAGAAAAATTACCAGGATTGGGAGCCCTATTCGGGAGGGGTTCAGCCTCAGGCGGGGCCTACTCCCCAGCCCCCCGGCCAGATGCCGGAGGAGACGCATCTGTTTCAGAAAATCGTATTCCACCACCCAGTAGTACCAGCGAAATTGCAGGTAATCCCAGAGAAGACGCCATTTCTTAAAGGGGGAGGGTCGGAGAGGTCCCGGGGCCGGGGTCGGATCAAAGGGCATCCATCCCTTCCCCGGGATCCAGACCTCCACCCAGGTGTGAGCGTCTCTTTCCCGCAGGAGATAATACCCGCCGAAGGGATTCCACTGCCCGCCGGCATATCCCCCCACCACCCGGGCCGGGATCCCCAGGGTGCGCAGCAAAAAGACCATGGCGGTGGCGAAGTACTCGCAATGTCCCCGCCGGGAGGAAAAGAGAAACCACAGGAGGGGTTCCCCGGAAGGAGACCCCGGGGAAAGGGTATAGGTATAGTTTCGACGCAGGAAGGCCTCCACGGCCCGGGCGGTCTGAAGGGGGTCGGAGCGGCGAAGACCCTCGGCGAGCCGTTTAAGGGGAGGATGAATCCGGCGGGGGACCCGGAGGAAATCCTCCGGAGGGATCTCCGCCGGGAGGAAAGGGGTCAGGGCCACGGTGAGGCGCCAGAGGGCCGGTTCCAGCACCTCCCTTTTAAGGATCACCGTTCCCTCCGGGCCGGGTTCGGCGACGGGTCCGCGCACCGTCTCCACCTCCAAGGGATATCCCGGAACCGGCAGGGCCCGGGTCTCCACCTGGGGGAGGATCTCCACCCTGGCCCGGGGGCCCGGTAAGGACCTGGCCCCCCTTCCCCGGCCCTTCCGGAGGGCGGTCCAGACGCCCCGGTGGTAATTTCCATACACATAGACCCGGAAATAGGGCCGGGCCGGGCGGGGACCGGAGAGCCAGCGCACCCGGAAGGCCACGCTGGGATCCTCCTGAAGGGCGGCGATCTCCCCCGGAGCCACCCGATCGGAAAGACCGGTGCGCCCGGTGGAACCGAAGGGCCCGCTGAAGAGGGTATATTGAGGACGGGGGAGAAAGAGAAAATAAAACCCCGTAAGCACAAAAACCCCCAGGGTGGTGAGCACTCCCAGGAGGGCCAGCCGCCGGGCCAGGGCCAGAGGGATCTTCTCCCCCTCCCGGGCGGCAAAAAGAAAGAACAATCCGGAAATGAGAAGGGTGGTCTCCAGGGCAAAGATCGCCCCGTAAAGGAGATCGAAACGCCATACCGCTGCGGCCACCAGCAGGAGAAGCCCCAGAAGATAGATCTGGAGGATGTCCCGCGGGGTCCGCGTTCCCAGGAATTTCACCCCGGCCAGGATCAAAAGCAGGTCCGCAAAACGCACCACCAGGGTCTCCAAACGAAGGGTAAGGATGGTCCAGAGAAGGAAGGGCAGGAGCAACAGAACCTGCTCTCGCACCCCGAGGGGGCGGAGGTTCCCCTGTCTTTCCCGCAGGAAGATCCACAGGAGGACCCCGCCCAGGAAGAGGAGGGCCACCGGGGAAAGATCCCGGTAGAGGAAGCCCCCGGGAAGGACCACCGAGGCCACCGCCAGGATCCAGGCCACCTTGAGGGGGCGCAGTTCAGGCATGGGCCAGGGCCTCCAGCAGCTGACGGCGCTTTTGCGGCCCCCGCCCGGGAGGGATCTCCCGCCTCCCCAATCTGAGCCCCACCGCGTAACCCTCCCCCAGAGCACGAAGGATAAGATGGGTGGCCCGGGACAGTTCCTCCTCGGAGGGAGCGGGTCCCAGATCCAGGATCAGGGTTCGTCCTCCGCCTCCCTCGAACTCCTTCATGCGCAGGGCCCCGGTGCGGGCGGAGGCCCGCCAGGCAATCCGACTGGCCGGGATACCCTCCCGGTAAGGGCCCAGGCCGGAGAACTCCTCCGGTTCGGGCTGCCGGAAACGAGCCCCGGAAGAGGAGGCCGGAACGGTCTCCCGGACCGAAAAGGGAACTCGACCGGGAAGGGGCCGGGGATAGACCAGAAGACGGATTCCCACCGGCCAGAAACGGGAACGTCGAAAGAGACCCAGGGGATATCCGGAATAGATCTCCAGAGGGGGCAGAAGGACCTCGCCGCGCCGGGGAAGACGGACCCAGAGGAGGACTCGGCACCTGTCCCGGAGATAAAGAACCCGGCTCTCTCCCTCGAAAAGGCGCACCCGCAGAAAGAACCTGGGCCAGCCCCGGGCCTGAAGGTGGATCCCGAAGGGGGAGGGGACCTCGGCAAAGATCTCCTCCGGGGGTTCGATCCTCACGGAAAGTCCCAGGAGATTGATTACGGAAAGGAGTCCGGAAAGGGTCATCAGGGCCAGAAGGGCCGAGGCGCAAAGGTACAGGAGGTTGTTTCCGGTGTTCACCCCGGCCAGGGCCACGGCCAGGGTCAGGGCTATATAGAGATAACCGGCGGTGGTTATGCGCACCCGGAAACGGGTTTTCACAGGGGTACCGGGACCTGTTCCAGGAATTGGCGCAGCATTTCCTCCCGGGCCGGAGGCGGGATCTCGGCCCGGGGAAGGAGACGGGGATAGGCCACCGGTACGAACACGGCCTTGACCTCCTCCGGAGTTACGAAGTCCCGGCCCCGGATATAGGCCAGGGCCTGAGCCGCCTGTTTGAGGGCCAGGAGTCCGCGGGTGGAGAGTCCGTAGCGGAACTCCCGGTTGCGGCGGGATTCCGTGGCCAGCTCCAGTAAATAGGCGAGAAGTCGCTCCGAAACCCGTACCCGGCGGACCTCTTCCTGAAGGGCCCGGGCCTCCTCCGGCGAGAGCACCGCCGGAAGATCGCAGGCAGCCTCATAATAGCCGTCGGCCTGGAGGATCTTCTTCTCCTCCTCCGGTTCGGGATAGCCCAGAGAAAGTCGCAGGAGAAACCGATCCAGCTGGGACTCCGGTAGAGGATAGGTGCCCTGAAGATCCTCCGGATTCTGTGTGGCGATGACCATAAAGGGACGGGGAAGGGAATAGGTCTTGCCCCCCACCGAAACCCTCCCCTCGGCCATGGCCTCCAGAAGGGCGCTCTGCGTGCGGGGGCTGGCCCGATTGATCTCGTCGGCCAGGAGAATATGGGTAAAAATGGGTCCGGGTTTGAATTCAAAGACCCCTTTTTCCGGGCGCCAGACCTCGGCTCCCAGGATATCCGCGGGGAGGAGATCGCTGGTAAAGGCCACCTTCCGGAAGTCACATCCGGTAACCCGGGCCAGAGCCAGGGCCAGGGTGGTCTTGCCGGTGCCGGGAAGATCCTCGAGCAGGAGGTGTCCGCGGGCCAGAAAACACACCAGGGCCAGCTCCACCTCCCGCGCCTTCCCCCGGATGACCTCCTCCAGCCGGGAACGGACCCAGGAAAGTTTTTCCCGGTTCAGGACATCGCCTCCAGGCGCCGGAAAAATTCCCGGTTCTCCCGCCACCAGCGTTTCACGAACCCCCGGCCCAGATAACGCAGGTAAGCCCCGTAGAGATCGCCCCGAAGCAGGAAACGCAGGGCCTCCCTCAGGGAATAGAAACGGCGGTGCAGGAGGTAGGACAGTTCCTGAAGTCGTTTGGCCGAAAGCTGCGCCGGACGGAAGACCACATGGTGTCCGTCGTAAAGGTCCCAGGAGGTTTCGAAGATCCTTCCCGCCTTTTGATAGTCCTCGAAGAGCCGGGTCCCGGGGACGGGGGTAAGGATCAAAAACTGGGCCGAATCCAGCCCCACCCGCTGGGCGAACTCCAGGGTGGCCCGGATGGTCTCCTCGGTGTCGGTGTCCGCCCCCAGAACGAACATGCCATGGACTCGAATACCGTACCGGTGCAGGGTGCGAATGCCCTCCTCGATTTCCTGATAGGTAATCCCCTTCCGGAAGGCCTTGAGGGTCTCGGGATTGACCGATTCCAGCCCGATATAAACCACAAAACACCCGCTCCGGCGCATGAGTTCCAGGAGTTCGGGGTCCTTATAAATATCGATACGTACCTGAGCCGACCATCCCCCCTGAAAACCCCGGCGCACCAGATTCTCCAGCAATTCCTTGGTTCGCTTGCGGTTGGCGGCGAAATTATCGTCGTAGAAGAAGACGTGCTGTCCGGCCTGGATGCGGGAGAGTTCCTCCAGGATCAGTTCCGAGGAACGATACCGGTAGCGCCGACCGAACATGGCAATAACCGAGCAGAAGATGCAACCGTACGGACAACCCCGGGAGGTCATTATGGGGTAGATACGCAATTTTTCGGCTGAAACCCCGGGCACCAGGGAAAAATCCGGGACCGGGAGATCGTCCAGCTCCACGAACCCCTCCCGGGCCGGATTGTGGACCTTTTCCTCGCCCCGTCGGTAGGAAAGCCCGGCGATTTCCTCCCACCCCCCTCCGTCGGAGAGGGCCTCCACCAGATCCAGCACCGTGAACTCCCCTTCCCCGCGCACCACAAAATCCGCGTACTCCAGGGCCTCATCCGGACAGAAGGTTACGTGCGGCCCCCCCAGGACCACGGGTTTGCCGTAGGTGCGGCGGATGCGTTCGGCCAGGGCATAGGCGCGGGGAGCGGTGGGGGTAATGGTGGAGATGAGCACCAGATCCGCCTCCCGCACCACCGACTCGTCCACCTCCCCCCATTCCTCCAGAAATACCGTAACCCGATGCCCCCGGTTCCGGAGCATGGTCCCCAGCAGGGGAAGGGCCAGACGGGGAAGTCGAAAGGCGGAAAAGACATGCGTACGTGTATTCCGGGGTTCTATGCCTACAATATTCATCTTTCGATAACCGTATTTAGATGATACTGCTCTTACCGGGGAAAGGCAAATGGAGTTTTCCGGGAAGGGGGCTTGCACAGGTCCGAAAGCGGGATATATTTGGAAGCGGTGGGCGGTTAGCTCAGTGGTAGAGCGTCATCCTCACACGGTGGAAGTCGCTGGTTCGAATCCAGCACCGCCCACCAGGCTTTAGTGTTATTTAACTCCTTGCTCCCGGAGGCACCGGGGGCCGCAAGACCGAGGGGAGGTTAGAGATGCTGGAATATCGTCGTCCCAAGCGTATCCGCAAGTACGAAACCCTTTTCATCATCCATCCCGACCGGGTGGAGGAGCGACAGGAAGTCCTGGATCGGATCCAGCGCCTGGTGGAGGAACACGACGGCGGGGTGCTGAAGGTGGATGAATGGGGGATGCGCAAGCTGGCCTATCCCATCGAAAAGAAGAAGCAGGGCTATTATATCCTGGTAGAATTTTACGGAAACGCCGATCTTCCCCCCCGTCTGGAACAATTCTTCCGCATAGATGAACGAGTGATCCGGTTCATCGTGGTCAAACTGGAGGATCGTTATCGGCCCGAGGAAGAAGAAATCGCGGCCGAAGCGGCCTAAAATTTCGTTTAAGGAGGCCCTCTTATGGCGGATCAGACCACGGTAAGAAGGAGATTTTTCCCGCGCAAGAAGGTCTGTCGGTTCTGTGCGGATCCCAATCTCAAGATAGATTACAAGGAACCCGACGTGCTCAGACCCTTTCTTACCGAACGGGGCAAGATCATCCATCGCCGTCAGACCGGAACCTGTGCCTATCACCAACGTCGGCTCACCACGGCCATCAAGCGGGCCCGGATCATGGCCCTGCTTCCCTTTGTGGCGGAGCTTGAGCCCGAAGAGATCGTCCGTATGGGAGGCTAACCATGGAGGTGATCCTGCGCACCCATGTGCCCAAGCTGGGGAAACCCGGGGATGTGGTACGGGTAAAGGACGGTTACGCCCGTAATTATCTCCTGCCCAAGGGTCTGGCCATCCCGGCCAATCGCAAGAATCTGGCGGCCATGGAGCGGGAGCGGCAGATCATCCTGGCCAAGGCCGAACGGGAACGCAAAAAGCACATGAGCCTTGCGGAAAAGCTGGAGTCCCTCACCCTCACCCTGGCTCAGCGGGTCATCGAGGAGGATCGTCTCTACGGTTCGGTTTCCGCCCAGGACATCGTCAATGCCCTGGCGGAGCAGGGCCTGGAGATCTCCCGTAAGCAGGTCCTGCTGGAGGCCCCCATCAAGACCCTGGGGGAATACGAAGTCCCCATTCGGATCTCCCCGGAGGTCATCGCCAGGGTCAAAATAAACGTGGTGCCGCTGGAAGAATAGTTTTGGCTCGCCGCAAGGAAGCCCCGGCTCTGCTGCTGGACCGGCTTCCGCCTCAGAATCTGGAGGCGGAAAGGGCGGTTCTGGGCAGTATCTTTCTGGACCCTTCGGTAATCCTCAAGGTGGTGGAGATCCTTTCTCCGGAGGACTTCTATCGGGAGGCCCATGCGGAGATCTATCGGGCCATGCTGGCCCTTTTCGAACGTCACGAACCCATCGACCTGGTTACCGTGCACGACGAGCTTCTTTCCCGGGGCACCCTGGAGGACACCGGAGGGGCGTCCTATCTGGCGGAGCTGGCGGGGCTTCTGCCCACCTCGGCCCATGCAGTCTATTATGCGGAGATCGTCCGGGAAAAGGCCCTGCTTCGCCGTCTCATTCGCACCGCCACGGAGATCGCCGCCCGGGCCTACGAGGCCACCGAACCGGTGGAGGATATCCTGGAGGCGGCGGAAAAATCCATCTTTGAACTGCGGGCCTATTCCGAAAAAGAGGGGTTCCAGAGCATAAAGGATCTGGTCAAGGAGGCCATCCGCAATCTGGAGAAACTCCACCAGCGTCCGGAGCTCATCACCGGGGTGCCCACGGGCTTTACCGAGTTCGACCATCTCACCGCCGGTCTTCAGCCCGGGGATCTCATCATCGTGGCCGGGCGGCCCAGCATGGGGAAGACCTCTTTCGCCCTGAACATCGCCTGTTACGCCGCGGCCGAAGCCGGTATCCCGGTGGGGATCTTCTCCCTGGAGATGAGTCGCGATCAGCTGGCCATGCGTATGCTCTGCGCCGAGGCCCGGGTAAATCTTCAGGCCCTGCGCACCGGTCGCATCTCGGAGAGCGAATGGCAACGCCTGACCTTCGCCGCCAACAAACTCACCCGGGCCCCTATCTTTGTGGATGATACCCCGGCCCTTTCCATCCTGGACCTGCGGGCCAAGGCCCGCCGACTCATGAGCGAACACGGTCTGGGGCTCATCATCATCGACTATCTCCAGCTCCTTCAGAGCCGGGAACGGCGGGAACGGCGCGAACAGGAGATCTCGGAGATCTCCTCCTCGCTCAAGGCCATGGCCAAGGAGTTCAACGTTCCGGTGGTGGCCCTCTCCCAGCTCAACCGGCGGGTGGAGGAACGCCCGGACAAACGTCCCCAGCTCTCTGATCTTCGTGAATCCGGGGCCATCGAGCAGGACGCCGACCTCATCGTCTTCATCTACCGGGACGAGGTCTATAACCGGGATACCCCCCACAAGGGAGTGGCCGAGCTCATCATCGGCAAACAGCGTAACGGCCCCACCGGGGTGGTGAAGCTGGCCTTTCAGGCCCCCTACTCCTCCTTTGCCAATCTCTCGGAGATCGAGGCCTAACCGTAAACCCGGTTTTTGCCCTGGTCCTTGGCCCGGTAGAGATGGAGATCGGCCTGAATGAGGAGTTCCGTGAGGGTCATACCGTTTCCCAGGCTGGCCACCCCGGCGCTGACCGTAACCCGCCCCACCGGAGGGAAGTCAAACCCGGCCACCCGCCTGCGAATCCTCTCCGCCACCTCCAGGGCGGTTCGCCGGTCGGTGCGGGGCATGATGATAAGGAATTCCTCCCCTCCCACCCGACACACCAGATCGGAAAGACGTACCTCCTCCCGGAAGAGACCGGCCATGGTCCGAAGCACCTGATCCCCCACATGGTGCCCGAAGGTATCGTTGATGTTCTTGAAATCGTCTATATCCAGGAGGACGATGGACAGTCGCGCCGCGGCGGGAGGGGTTTCGAGCCTCTTCAGGGTGTTTTCCAGCCATTCCATGGCGTAGCGGCGGTTGAAAAGCCCGGTCAGGGGATCGAGATAACTCTGGAACCGGGCCCGTTCGTAAAGATAGAGGACCGCACAGAAGAGCCCTCCGGTGAGCATCCCGTTGAGAAAAGGAATCAGGAAGTACTTCCAGTCCAGATCGGGAAGACGAATGAAGAGACGATGATGCAGATAGGCCGCTCCCAGGGCCAGAACCACCCAGAAAAGAAAGGCCAGCCCATACCGCAGAATCCTTCGGCCGAGAGGATCCTTCATTGTCCAGGTTCTCTAACTATATCTGAGTTTCAGGAAAGAGAGAGTTCGGCCCGGAGCTGTCCGCAGGCCGCTCCTATATCCAGCCCTTTGCTCTTGCGCACGGTGGCCACCACTCCCTCGGAAAGGATGATCTCCTGAAACCGCCGCACCCGGCTCTCGGAGGGGCGCTTGAAGGGAAGTTCCGGATGGGGATTGAAGGGAATGAGATTGACCTTGACCGGAATACCCCGCAGGATCTCCACCAGGCGCCGGGCCTGCCAGGGATGATCGTTTACCCCGGAGAGAAGGACATACTCCACGGTGATGCGGGCTCCGCGGCGCAGGGGATAGTCGCGACAGGCGGCCAGGATCTCCTCCAGGGGATAACGTCGGGTGGCGGGAATAAGCCGGGACCGCAGGTCATTGTCCGGGGCATGGAGGGAAATGGCCAGGGCCACCGGAAACTCCTCGGCCAGGGCCCGCATCTGAGGAACCAGACCCACGGTGGAAACGGTGGTGCGTTTGCGGGCGAAATGGAACCCCTGCGGATGGGTGAGGATCTTCAGGGCCTTGACCAGATGTCGATAGTTGGCCAGCGGCTCGCCCATGCCCATAAAGACCAGGTTGCGCAGGGGACGATCGTCGATTCCGGATTCCTCCATGAAGCGCCGGGCCAGGAGCACCTGGGAAACGATCTCTCCGGTGGAGAGATTGCGCCTGAACCCCATGCGTCCGGTAAGACAGAAACGACAGCCCATGGCACAGCCGACCTGGGTGGAGACACAGAGGGTAAAATGGTCTCTTTCCGGGATGAGCACACATTCCACCACCTCGCCGTCGGAGAGCCGGAGCCCCAGCTTGGCCGTCCCGTCGGTGGAGAGTTTCCGTTCCACGAGCTGGGGCAGGGCCACGGTGGCTATCCCGGAAAGTCTGGCTCGCAGGCTCTTGGGAAGATCGGTCATTACCGAGAAGTCCTCCACCTCCGGCCGGGTCAGCCAGCGGAAGACCTGCCGGCCCCGGTAAGCCGGCTCACCGAGGCCGGTCATGAATTCTTCCAGTTCCTCCAGGGTTAGATCGCGCAGGTTTATTCGCATAACCCTCAAAGCTCCAGGGGTTTTACCGAAAATACATGGGGCAGATTGCGCAGGGCCGAGAGGACCTTCTCCTCCGGCAACCGATCCAGCGAAAGGAGAATCACGTTGCGCCGTTTTTCCGGTTCCTGGCCCACATACATCCGGGCGATATTGAGATCGGCCTCCCCCAGGGTAACTCCGATCAGACCGATCACCCCGGGACGATCCTCGTTGTGGATATAAAGCATGGGCCCTTCGGGCAGGGCATCCAGACGGAAATCGTTGATGCGCACGATTCGGGGTTCCCGCTTTCCGAAGAGGGTTCCGGCCACATAGTTCTCGCCGCCCTTGAACCTTACCCTCACCCCGATGAGATTGAGGAAATCCTCGGCGGTCTCGGTGCGGCTCTCGGTGATCTTGATCCCCCGTTCCTTGGCCCGATAAAGGGCGTTTACGTAGTTTACGTCCTCCCGCAGGGCCCGGGAGAGAAGTCCCTTTACCAGGGAGAGGGTGAGAGGACTGGTATCCAGACGGGAAACCTCTCCCTGATACTCGATCTGGACCTCGGTGATCGGCCCCTCGGCCAGTTGAGCCTGAAGACTGCCCAGCTTTTCCGCCAGAGTGAGATAAGGCCTGAGCACGCGCAGGGCCTCCGCGGAGACCGAGGGCATGTTCACCGCATTGCGCACCACTCCGTGGACCAGGAAATCCACCACCTGGGTGGCCACGGCCACGGCCACGTTCTTCTGGGCCTCCAGGGTGGAGGCCCCCAGATGAGGGGTGCAGACGAAGTTTTCCATCTCAAAGAGCGGATGCTTGGGATCCGGGGGTTCGGTTTCGAACACGTCCAGGGCCGCTCCGGCCACCTTTCCCTTTTTCATGGCCTCATAGAGGGCCATCTCATCCACAATACCCCCCCGGGCGCAGTTGATGAGGAGCACCCCGTCTTTCATCTTGGCGAAACTCTCGGCGTTGATGAGATGATAGGTCTCCTTGGTCAGGGGAACATGGATGGTAATGATATCCGACCGGGCGTAGAGTTCGTCGAGGGAGAGCAATTCCACCCCCATTTCCGAGGCCTTTTCCGGGGTCACGAAGGGATCATAGGCCACCACCCTCATCTTGAGCCCCTGGGCCCGCTCGGCCACCACCGAACCGATCCGCCCCAAACCGATGATTCCCAGGGTTTTGCCCATGAGTTCGCGGCCCATGAATTTCTTGCGTTCCCAGCGGCCGGCCTTCACCGAGGCCATGGCCTGGGGGATGTTCCGGGCCAGGGCCAGCATCAGGGCCAGGGTATGCTCCGCGGCGGAATTGGTATTTCCGCCGGGACAATTCATGACCACGATACCCCGCCGGCTGGCAGCCTCGATGTCCACATTGTCCAGCCCGGTCCCGGCCCGGGCGATGACCTTGAGTCGCCGGGCCGCCTCGATGATCTCCGCGGTGAGCCTGGTCCCGCTTCGGATGATGATCCCGTCCGCCTCGGCGATGGCCTCCCGGAGCTCCTCCGGGGAGAGACCGAGCCGTTCCTCCACCTCCAGGCCACCGGACCTGAGGATCTCTATCCCCTCCGGAAGCAAAGGATCGGTAACCAGCACCTTCATGCGTAAACCTCCTTTCCCCTCTCGCCGATGAAAGCAAGGGCCTGCGCCAGTCCTTCTTCCATTTTAACCGGGAAGCCCATTTCCGAAAGTCCGAGCCCCAGGGCCGAAAGGGCCAGCACCACCTCCAGGGGACTCTGGTGCCCCATGTGGGTGATCCGGACCACCCGTCCCCTGAGTTTCCCCTGCCCTCCGGCCACCACCACCCCGTAACGCTCACGCAGAAGCCGGGTCAATTTACCTCCATCCACCTCCTCCGGCAGACGGATCACCGTAAGGGCCTCGCAGGGCACCTCCGGAAAGACCTCCAGCCCCATGGCCCTCACCGCCCGGCGGGTGGCTTCGGAGACCAGGGCGTAGTGGGCGAAGAGTTTCTCCAGCCCGGTTTCACGCACCAGACGCAGGGCCGCCTGGAGCGAAAGAAGCAGGGAAACCGCCGGGGTATAGGCCGTGGTCTCCTTCTGGTAGGCCTTCCATTCCCGCCGCAGATCGAAGTAGTAGCGCGGGAGGGTAGCCTTCTCCACCCGGCTCCAGGCCCTCTCGGAGACGGCAATGAAGGAAAGCCCCGGAGGAAGGGCCAGGCTCTTCTGCGACCCGGCCACCATCACATCAATCCCCCACTCATCCATGGGAAGGGGATAGACCCCCAGGGCGGAGATGGCGTCCACCACCAGGAGGACGTTTTTATCCCGACAGATAGCGGCCAGTTCCTCCACCGGATGTTTCACCCCGGTGGAGGTTTCGTGGGCCTGAACCAGAACCGCGCGGATCTCCGGGTCCCGGTCCAGCCGGGACTTCACCTCCTCCGCCTGCACGGCCTTACCCCATTCCACATCCAGATACACCGGCAAGAGGCCGTAACCCTCGGCGATCTCTCCCCAGCGTTCGCCGAACTTTCCGCCCCGGACCACCAGGACCTTTTCCCCGGGGGAAAAGAGATTGGCCACCGCGGCCTCCATGGCCCCGGTGCCGGAGGAGGCGAAGAAGAAGACCGGACGCCGGGTCTGGAAAAGATACTGCAAATCCCTGCGAATCTCCGAGAGCAGGGCCGAAAACTCCGGCAAGCGATGATGCGGGGTGGGAACGGCTCCGGCCAGAAGGACCTGGGGGGCCACCGGAACCGGCCCGGGAGTAAAAAGATGCCATTTACGAAACATCTATCCTGCCTCCTGCTCAAATTTGGCCCTACTTTAACGCAATTTTTCCGGATAACTACCCTTTACACCCCTCCGGGCCGATGGTATCTTGGCCTAAAAAGGAGGTCGGCTATGCGCTTTAAGGGTTATATATGGATAGCGGGTCTTTTTCTGTGGCTGTCAGGGGCGGCCGGAGCCTGTCCCACCCCCCAGAAAGTACAGCAACTCCTGCGCAATCTTACCCCGGGCAATCTGAAGATCCTCTCGGTGCGTCCCTCCCCGGTAAAGGGGCTCTGCGAGGTCACCCTTCGGCAGGGAACCCGCAAGGGGGTCACCTATATCGACGAATCGGGCCGCTATCTGGTGGCCGGACGCATCATAGAGATCGCCAAGAGGCGCGATCTCACCGGGGAGAGGATCTCCGAACTCAACCGGGTCAAGCTCACGCCCCAGCAGCTTCAGAAATTGCGTCAATATGTGGCCTTTTCCGCGGGAAAGGGGCCGGAGGTCTTCTTCATCATCGATCCGGATTGTCCCTTCTGCAAGAAGGCGGAAAGGATCCTCTGGCAGCTGATCCAGGAAAACAAGGTCCGGGTCAATGTGGTCTTCTTCCCCCTGGAGCAGCTCCATCCCCGGGCCAAGCAGAAGGCCATTGCCCTCATCTGCGAAAAAAAGGGCTTTGAGGATCTGGTGGCGGGTTATCAGGGCACCAAGGAATGTCGCGAGGGGAAGGACAAGGTGGAAGAGGGGGCCCGTTTTGTAAAGAGCCTGGGGATCCGGGGAACCCCCACCTATGTATTTCCTTCCGGGCTCACCCACTCGGGGGTGCTCTCCCGGGAACAGTTACTTAAGCTGTTAAAAAATGCCTCTTAGCCCGGAAGAAAAACTTTATCTCCTGCGGCTGGCCCGGAGAACCCTGGAGGCGGCCTTCTCCGAGAGGTTGTACGAGGAGGAGCCCCCTCCGCTTCCGGGTCTGCACCGGCCCTGCGGGGCCTTTGTTACCCTGCACAAACACGGCGAACTGCGGGGCTGCATCGGGACCTTCCAGTCCGAAAAACCCCTCTACCGGGTGGTGCAGGAGATGGCCCTATCCGCGGCCTTTAACGACCCCCGTTTCCCTCCCCTGGCCCGGGAGGAGCTCCCCGAGGTGGAACTGGAAATCTCCGTCCTCTCCCCCTTACAGCGGGGGCGCCCGGAGGAGGTGGAAGTGGGGCGCCACGGGGTGTATATCGTCAAGGGGCCCTTTCGGGGGGTGCTTCTTCCGCAGGTGCCCGTGGAATACGGGTGGGATCGGGAGACCTTCCTGGATCACGTGTGTCTTAAGGCCGGGCTCCCTCCTCGCTGCTGGGAGGACCCGGATACCGAAATCTATCTCTTCACCGCCGAGGTCTTCAGCGAGGCCGAATTCGGCCTTGCCCAGGAGAAAAACTTTTAATAGTATAGCGCCATGGACAAGCGGAACCTCTATTTCATTGTCGTTTCCGAGGATCAGCCCACCCGAAGGTTTTGCCTCCCGGAACCTTTCCTGAAACTGGGGGTGGTGGTTCTCCTTCTGCTCCTGGTATTGAGTCTGGGGGGTTTGCTCTCCTTCGGCCAGCTGGTAAAGACCCGCCGCCACCTGGCTCGGTTGCAGCAGAATCTCCGGGATCTTCAGCGCGAGAACCAGACCCTTCGCCGGCGGGTGGCTCTTCTGGAAAAGGAGAAACAGGAATTGCTGGCCGGCGCGGTGGGGGAACTTCGTGCCCGTTCCCGGGTGATCGAAGAGCTGGTCTCCAACCTGGGGCTCAAACGCTATGTCCCCCGTCGCAAAAAGACCTACCGGGGCGGGCCCTATCGGGCTCCCTCTTCGGCTGAAGGCGGGCCCTATCTACCCCTGAAAGGGGTCTCCCTTTCCCCTGCCGAATACCAGGACCTCCTTTCCACGGTGGATGCCTATCTGCGGGTCCTTTCCCGGGTACCCATAGGTTCTCCCTGTCGGGGGTGCTACCTTTCCTCGGGCTTCGGTCGAAGGAAAGACCCTTTCACCGGGAAACCGGCTTTTCACACCGGGGTGGATCTGGTGGGTTATTCCGGGACGCCCATAAGGAGCACCGCCGACGGAAAGGTGATTTATGCCGGCTGGCACGGAGGCTACGGCAGGGTGGTGGTGATCCGCCACGGATACGGATACAGCACCCTTTATGGGCACCTGAAAAAGATCGTCGTCCGGGCCGGGCAGAGGGTAAAACGGGGCCAGGTCATAGGATACCTGGGGAACACCGGGCGCAGCACCGGCCCTCACCTCCACTACGAGGTGCGCCGTTACGGCCGGTATCTCAATCCCTACCGTTTCATCCGGGTAAGGCTGGCCGGTCGTTGATGCGCTGGAAAAAGACTCCACCGGCCGAAGAGATGAACGCCTATATAGGTCCGGGACTCAAACTGGAAGGGCATCTGGTCTTTTCCGGCCAGGCCAAATTCGAGGGGGAGTTTGAGGGGGAACTGAAGGGAGACCGCCTGATCATCGGCGAAAGCGGGACCATCCGGGGCGGGGTGGAGGCCTCGGAGATAATATGTTTCGGCCGGATCGAGGGGAGGATCACGGCCCGGGTCCTCCACCTCAAAAAGACCGCCCGGGTGCAGGGAGAAATCTATACCCAGAAACTCGCGGTAGAGGAAGGGGCCTTCCTGGAAGGGAGGGTCAAAGCGGGAGGGGAGCAAATTCCTCCTTCAGAGGGCGCGCCAGAAGCTCCTGCAAAGCCCGAGCCGGCGACACCCCGGCGTAGAGTACTCTGAACACCGCCTCGGTGATGGGCATTTCCAGACGGAGGTCGTGGGCCAGCCTGCGCACCGCCTTGACGGTTTCCACCCCTTCGGCCACCTGTCCCAGATTCCGGAGGATCTGATCCAGGGGTTCGCCCGCGGCCAGACGCCTTCCTACCCGGTAGTTACGGGAGAGGGGGCCGGTGCAGGTCAAAACCAGATCCCCCAGTCCGGCCAGACCGGAAAAGGTGAGAGGCCGGGCCCCCAGTTTCAGCCCCAGGCGTATCATTTCGGCCAGTCCGCGGGTAATAAGGGCGGCCCGGGCGTTCAGTCCCAGCTCCAGACCGTCGCTTATTCCCGAGGCGATGGCCATCACATTCTTGAGGGCCCCGCAGAGTTCCACTCCGCGCACATCCTCGCTTCGATAGATGCGGAAGACCGGCCGGGAGAGCCTTTCCTGCCAGAAGGAAAGCCGGGCGGTCTTCCCGGCCAGGACCACCGCCGTGGGCAACCCCCGGGCTACCTCCAGAGCGAAACTGGGACCGGAAAGGACCATGTATTCCCCCCTGCCGAAGACCTGTTCCAGGATCTCCAGAGGGGTACAGAAGGTCTCCACCTCCAGGCCCTTTATCACCGAGAGCATGGGGGGCGGAGCGGTGAGGACCCGGGTGGCCCCGCGGGCCGCCTCGCGTAACCCCTGACAGGGCACCGCCCATACCAGTAGTTCGGCCTCGCGGAGCACCTCCTGCCGGAGGGTGGCCTCAAGGCACGAGGGAAGCTTTATCCCGGGGAGATACCGCGGGTTTTCGCGATGGGTGTTGATGCTTTCCACCACCTCCTGGCGCCGGGCCAGGAGGATCACCCGGTGTCCGGCCTCGGCCCAGATCTTCCCCAGGGCCGTGCCCCAGCTTCCCGCGCCTACTATGACTATCCTCATTTCTTCCTTCCGCACACTTTCCGCAGGTAGGCCTCAAGCCCCGGATCCGGGGCCTCTCCCTTCCCTCTCAGAGGACGAAAAGCTGCGCAGGCCTCCCGTTTATCTCCCATCTTGAGGGATAAAAGTACCAGATTCAACCGGACCTCCGGGTCCTCCTTAAGGCGCAGGGATTCCCGGAAGGCCTCCCGGGCCTCGGAAAGACGCCCCAGAAGCCAGAGACAGGCCCCGTAATTGTTGAGGACCCCCGGATCCCGGAACCGGGCCAGATAACGACGATAATAGTCTAGGGCCTCGGCACAACGGCCCTGGTGGCGCAAAATCTCCGCCCGCACCAGATACCCCCGCAGGACCTCCGCCGGCGAGAGAAGCAACCTTTCCCCGGATCTTCTCACCGGGGAGGGCCCGGGGGAGGCCCCGCCGGAAGACACCCGCGTCTTTGCGGGGGGAGGAAGGGGCTTTTTCGCCGGAAGGACCACCCGTTTTTCCGGAAGAGAGGCCGTCTTCCGCGGGGACGAGGCAGCTTTCTTTTTCCGGGTACGCTCCGGGGATGGAGCGCTTGCGACCTTAAAGGATCTGTGGATCGGAGGTCTTACCGGACCGGGGGAGGGAGTGGAGGTGTACCAGAGTCGAAAGGCCCAGAAGCTTCCCAGAGCGGAGAAAAGACCCAGCAGAAGCAATCCGACCCAGGACCATCTCCTTCCTACCCCGGGTTTCGCTCCGGATGAGGGAAAGCGGGGACCTTCCCTTTCCCGATTCTCGATCTGCCGAAGGATCTCGTAAAGTTTGCTCATACCAGGGAAACCCGGAGCAGAATCACCAGCTCCACCTTCTCCCGGGAGCGGCGGGAATGGGTAAAGAGGGCCCCCAGTCCGGGAAGCCGCCCCAGCCCCCACACCCGACGCGTTTCGTGATCCTTCTTATCCAGGATGAGCCCTCCTATGATGACCAGATCATGCGGGGTAACCCGGATCACGGTGCTCATCTCCCGGAGGTTCACCTGGGGGAGGGTCACCACGGTATTGGTGCCGAACTCCTCCCTGCGTAGCTCCACCAGATCGCTCTTGATGGGAACGATATGCAGAATAATTCCGGAATCGGTAATCCGCGGGGTCACCCCCAGGAGCAGCCCGTCGAAAATAGCGCTGGTATCCACGGTGGTCTGGGTCTGGGAGATGTTCTCCGAGGAGATCACCTCCCGGTTGATCTCCCGCACGTATCCCACGGAGCGCCCCACACTGATGAGGGCCGGCTGTCCGTTCAGGACCCTTATGCGGGGATTGGAGAGAATATGCACCCGGCCGTAGTTTTCGAGCAGCCTGAGCACCCCCTCAAAGGAGGGGCGGTGTTGATAGGAGAAGGTAAGAGTGGGCATTCCGTTGCGCAGATCCAGGGTGGCGGTGGAGACCGTGGGCAGACGGGTATCGCGCAGGGTGAGCCAGTCGATACCCAGGTCATGGCCCCGGGAGAGATCCACCTCCACGATCTTGGCCTCGATCAGGACCTGACGCCCGTAACGTTTCTTGAGGCGTTCCACCAGTTCCGCTACCCGGCGCACATTGGAGGGATGATCCCGGACGAAGAGATTTCCGGTAAGGCGATTGAAGGTAAAGGTGCCGTCCCGGGAAAGCAGGGCCCGCACCGAGGTCTCGATCTGACGGTACATATCCGTGCTCTTCCGGTTCACCTCTCCGCTGATCTCGTACTGCCCCTTGAGGGGAGAGACGAACTCCGCCTTCCCGGCCCCGCCGGAGGAGGTGGAGGAGGAAGTACCGGCACCCCCGGTACCGGCCAGACCCCCCAGGACATCCCCGCCCAGACCGAAACGGGCCCCCCGGAGGGTCTGAAGAAAGGAAAGATCAAAGAGACGTTCCTCAAAGGCCTGGATATAGATAACCCCTCCCCTGATCTCGTAGTGCAGGTCCAGCATCCGGCACAGGGATCGCAGAAGATCTTCCAGGGTATAATCATGGAACTCCGCGGTGATCAGCCGAGCCTCGGGGGGGAGCATCTCCTGAACCTCGCGGGTTATCACCAGATTGAGCCCGGCCTCCCGGGCCAGAAGATGGAAAACGGTAAAGGCGTCCTCCTGGTGCAGGGAGAGACTAAGACGCCGGGTGCGAAGGGGAGATACCTCCTTGAAGATGGGGCCGGCCCGGAGGATCTCCGGGGATTCAGCCGGGGATGGGGAAACCGCAGGAGGCGGGGGAGCGGAAACCCGCGCTGCCGGAGGGGGCGGAGAAACCCTCTCCCGGGCCTGGCGGGCCGTACAGCCGAAAAGAAGCAGTATGCTCAGGCTAAAAAACCACGCTTTCACCCACAAATACCCGGTAAATTTTCCCTTTACCCTGTAACTCCACATAATTTTCTCCGATTTTTAAGATTCTGAACGGGCCCAGACGGTCTCCCTCGGTAAGGGTTCGGGGGCCGAATTTGCAAAGCCGCCGGGCCCCTATCCGCAACACGGCCTTGAGTTCGTAGGATCTTCGGGAAACCGGCTTCGAGGACGTAGAACCCGCGGAGGTCTTTCCGAAGGCCCCGGTGTGGAGAGGACCGGCGGGAACGTAACGGATCCTCTCCGGAGAGGTCTCGGGAATCTCGCGATAGATGGAGGGAAGGGCCGGAACAGGTGCGCGGGGCCCTCGGGGACGACCCCCGATCCAGAGCAGGACACAGAGGATCAGGGTCACGGCCAAAGGCCCCCACCAGATCAGATATCCCCGGTACTTTCCGGCCCACATCCTCAGAACACCACCTTGGTACCCCGGACCAGGAGATGGGGACGGCACCTGCGTCTTCGGCCCGGAGAGGTCTCCAGGCAGGTATCCAGCCGGAACTCCCTGAGGAAAAAGAACCCCCTCCGGGTATAGAGATCGGAAAGCTTGTTCACCGCCTGAAGCAGGGGATGAAGCTCCACTTTTTCCAGGATCTCCACCTGTTGCGGCTGACCCAGATGACGCCAGAAGGAATAACCGGCATAGGTCCGCATCCGGAAAAGGGCCCTTCGAACCTCCCCCACCCTCTGTCGGGTTAGGTGGAGCTGGCGACGGGCCCCGGTGTAATGCCGGTATTCCCTGAGGGCCAGGTAGAAACTCAGGGTAAAGAGGGCCAGCAGGGCCAGCCATCCCAGCCATTCCCGCCGGTAAACCCGCAGGAGATTCATCGTATCCCCCTCAGAACGATTTCGAAGCGGGCTTCTTTTCGGAAATCGTCGTAATGGAAACGGCTGTCTTCCACGGAGGCCCTCCGGCGCACGGCGTCGAGAAAACGCAGGAAATCGGCGTGCACCCGCGCCAGCGGCCCCCGGGAAATAAAGACCATCCTCATCCGATAGTTACCGTTCTTATCGCGCTGCATCTCCAGACGGGAGACCCGGGTCTGATTCGGCACCGTGGAGGCCAGCCACCATAAAAATTCGTCCATTCGGGGCTGTTTTTCGAATTTTTGTTTCCATTTCAGATAGTTTTGTAGCTTTTTCACCTCTTCAGGGGGATAATCCCGTTGGAGTTCCCTCAGACCGAATTCCAAGATCCGGGAGGTGCGCAGAAGTTCCTGGTCCAAGATGCGGTTCTGCCGGTGCCAGTAGGCCACCAGCCCGTAATTGATCAGGGTGAGTACGAAGAGGACCCCCCCGGCGTAACGGGCCCATTCAAAGGCCCGCAGGAAGGACCGATGGGTCTCGGGGAGCAGGCTATAGGAGGCGGGAACCCGCACCGCTCCGAAAAATTCGGGATGGGTCAGGAGATCCTCTCCGGAAAGGTTCCAGGCCGGAAATTCCGGACTCCATTCCTCAAGCGCTCCCAGGTGGTGTAAACGTTCCCGATGAGGACCGCAGGGAAAGATATGCCGCAAGGTTCGCCGAAAGAAGCGCTGATAATAGTCCAGCACCGCCAGGACGTTTTCCTCCACCGGGAATCCCTCCACTCCCAGGAACTCATCCACGGCCTGGAAACGCATATATACCGGGTGCTGACCTTCCACCACCACCAGCCAGAGGCCCTGGTCGCTGAAATGGGCCACCAGCACTGGTTCCGTTCGGAGGCCGGCCACCAGATAGGCCAGGGCCAGACACTGGTGATAAAGGGCCTTGGGGCGGACCAGCCCCTGTCCCAGCTGCCCCAGCCATCTTTCCACCTCCTGACGCTCCAGGGCCAGGATCCCGACCTCCACCTGCCCCGGGCCTTCGGAGATGCGATGCAGGGAAAACTCGAAGGGCCCGGTAAAGAACCCGGCTCCCCGGACCTTCTCCTCGGCCTGCAGGGACAGCACCTCCGCAGGCCCCCGGGTCAGGGTCTCCCGGAAAAAATAGGCCTGAGGGGAGGTGGAGAGCAAAATCACCGAACGATGGGCCAGGGTGGACCAGGAAAGGGGTTCCACCCGGGAAAAGCTCCAGCGGCCTTTCCGACCCGAAACCCGAACCCCGAGAAGTTGATCCCCCTCGTACTTAACCACCCAGAAGGAAGACATAGACCAGGACCCCCATCAGAAGCATCCCCACGACCACCGCTCCCCAGAGCCAGATCCTCCTTCGATACATGGGAGCCGAAGGCAGAGCGGCCACGGCGGCCGCCTCCCGAATCAGGGCCGGGTGCAGACGATGGCTACCCCGGGCAAAGGCCACCAGTAAAGCCCGATCCATGATCTTGTTGATCACCCGGGGAATGCCCCCGCTCCATCGTTCCAGCTCCCTTTCCGTTCCCCGGGCCAGCATCACTCCGGCCCCTCCGGCCCGGGCCAGACGAAAACGCACGTAATCGCCTATCTCCTCCCGGGTCAGGGGACGAAGTCTTTCCCAGACGGTAATCCTTTGAGCCAGCTGCGAAAGCTCGGGGGAACGCAAGCGTTCCTCCAGAGCCGGTTGCCCGGAAAGGAGAATCTGGAGAAGTTTGCCCTTCTCGGTCTCGAAGTTGGAAAGGAGCCGCAACTCCTCGAGACTCTCCGGGGGAAGATTCTGGGCCTCATCGATGACCAGGAGCAGAGTATGTCCCTTTTCCGCCAGCTCGAAGAGCCGATCCCGAAACCGACGGATCAATTTTTCCCGGGAACCGGTCCCGGAAAGCCCCAGATCCTCCAGAATGACCTCCAGGAGTTCCTCCGGCCCCAGGGTGGGGGTAAGGATCATGGCGGTCTGCACCTCCGGAGGCAGGCCCTCAAAGAGCATCCGTATCAGCAGGGTCTTTCCCACCCCGGGTTCTCCGGTGAGCACCAGGAAACCCTCCCGGCGCAGAATCCCGTACCGCAGGGCCTCCAGGGCGGCCTGATGGGCCGGGGAAGGATAAAAATAATCCGTATCCGGAGTGATACGAAAAGGATGGTCCCTTAGCCCGAAAAAATCCAGATAATCCGGAATCTTAGTGGATCTGGGTGATAAGTTCATATATAGGCCCTATCAAGGCTATCACTATAAGTAAAAAGATTGCCCCCACGATCACAATAAGAACGGGTTCCAGTATTCGACTCAGGGTGTCAACCAACCCCTGAATGATTTCGTAGTAATATCGAGCCAGTTCTCTCAACTGATCCACCAGGGTTCCGGTTTCCTCCCCTACGGAAATCATACGCAAATCCAGGGGAGAAAACAGGGGCAATCCCGCAGCTGTGCTGCTCAAACTCTCGCCTCTCAATACCCCTTCTTTCAATTCTTTAATTATTTTTTTACCGAGTTCGCTTTGAATATTGGAATACATGATATCAAAGCTGCGCAGAATATCAATTCCTGCTCCCAGAAGCAAAGCCATGTACTCAAAGAAGAAAGCTAAAAGAGAACTACGTTTAATGCGAGAAACAATCGGAAGACGCAACAGAACTTTTTCCATTCTCAATTTAAATGCAGGAAACTTACGATATCCCACCCAAAGAAAAAACAGGCTCACAAAGAGAAAAAGTATCCCCTCCAGAAAGTGAGCCCGGAGAAAGGTGGTCACGAAGAGAAGGAACCGTGTGGGAGCCGGGAGGGCCACCCGCATCTGGGAAAACAGGTTCAGGATCTTAGGGAGAACGAAGAGCAGCCAGAAAAGGAGGGCCCCGCTCATGGCCACCAGGACAAAAAGGGGATAAAGCATGGCCCGTTTGGTCTGGGTAATGATCTCGTGCAGCCGACGGAGATGACGGGAGGCTTCCTCCAGGGTGTGATCCAGTCGGCCGGTCTCCTCTCCCAGGGCGGTGAGGGAGCGCACAATCCCGGGGAAAAGATCCCTTTCCTTTTCCATGCCCCGGGAAAGGGGGTTTCCGGCCTGAAGTTCGGCAAGCAGAACCCCCAGGGCCTTTTTCAGACGGGGATTGACCGTGGTCTCGCGGAGGTCCTTGAGTGCCTGGGGAAGGGGTATGCCTCCCCGCACCAGCAGGGCCAGATTATGGCAGAATTCGGCCAGTTCCGGACGGGAGACCCTCCCGAGGGTGAAACGATCCCAGGGAAGAGCGGGGCGCGCGGAATATCGAACCAGGATCAACCCCTCGCGCCGGAGATAGGTGTAAAACGAGCGCAGATCGGGAAATTCCATCTGATCCTTGATCATGCGCCCATCCGGGGTCAGGGCCTGGAAACGATAGACAGGCATCAGCCGATCACCCTTCGCACTTCTTCCACCGTAGTAATTCCCTGGAGGACCTTTTCCCGGGCGGCCTCCCGAAGGGTGCGCATCCCTCCCTCCCGGGCCGCCCGGGCCATCCTGGCCTGAGGAGCCCCCTCGGCGATAAGAGCCCGCAGATCTTCATCTATCCGGAGTATCTCGGCCACCACCGTGCGCCCTACGTATCCCTTTCCCCCGCAGTACTCGCAACCACGGCCCCGAAAATAGGTCCCGTCCGGGGGAAGATCGTAATAGCGAAGAAGTTCCTCCGGAGGACGATATTCCTCCCGGCATTGAGGACATATACGCCGCACCAGACGCTGCGCCAGAACCCCCAGAAGGGACGAGGCCAGAAGGTCCGGCCCGATACCCAGATCCCGAAGCCGGAAAAGGGTGGACAGGGCGTCGTTGGTGTGAAGCGTGGAGAGGAAAAGATGACCGGTAAGGGCGCTCCGAACCGCCATCTCCGCGGTCTCCTCGTCGCGCACCTCCCCCACCAGGATCACATCCGGGTCCTGCCGCAGGAAGTGCCGAATGGCCCGGGCGAAGGTATAGCCCGCCTCCTCGTTGACCTGCGTCTGGCGGGCGAGCGGCAGGCGGTATTCAATAGGGTCCTCGGCGGTAAGGACGTTTTTCTCAAGGAGGTTCAGGAGCCTCAGTCCGGCATAGAGGGTGGTGGTCTTCCCGGAGCCCGTGGGGCCGGTAACCAGAAACATGCCGTAGGGTTTTTCCAGAAGATCCCGGATAAGGGCTATCTCCTCCTGACTGAAACCCAGATGCAGCAGGTGCTGGACGGTGCCTCCTACCGGAAGGATACGCAGGACCATGTTCTCGCCCACCGGGGTGCGCACGGTGGATACCCGCAGGTCGTATTCCTCCCCCAGGAAGGAAAAACGCATGCGCCCATCCTGGGGAAGACGGGTCTCGGCTATGTCCATACCCGCCCGGACCTTTATAGCCCCGATAAGACGCGGATGGACCGCCTGCGGGAAAACCCAGAAGGGCTCCAGGATACCGTCTATGCGCAGAAAGACCTGAGAGGTCCTCTCCGAAGGGGTGAGGTGTAGATCCGTGGCCCGACGGGAGGTGGCCAGGAGCAGGAGCTTTTCGATGAGATCATCCATGGAGATCTCGGCATGGGGATTCTCCCTCAATCTCTGGGTGACCTCCTCCAGTTCCTTTTCCGGCGGTCTTTCCAGAAAGTAATAAAATCTTTCCAGCGCCCGGGAGATCCGGGAACGCGGAGCCACCACCGTTTCCACCCTCATGCCGGAAACCCGGGCCACGGCCTCCCGGAGTTGAAGGTTGAAGGGGTCATGAACGGCCACCACCAGAGACCCCTCGGTTATCCTCAGCGGAAGGAGGAGGTGCTGACGGGCAAAGGCCGGAGGAACCTTGAGCAGGGCCTGAGGCGTGGGTACGGTTACCTCCAGGTCGTCAAAGGGAAGCCCGGCCTGTTCGGCGAGCACCTGGGCCACCTCAAGCTCGGTGACCAGCCCCAGACGAACCAGGATCTCCCCCAGCCGCTCCCCGGTGGCCTTCTGTTCCAGGAGGGCAAACCGGATGTGTTCGTCCCGGATATAGCCCTTTTCCTTTAAAAGCTGCCCTATGGGTCGGGAGGTTCTTTCTTCCATGGTTAATCTAGGTTATAGAAAATTTGCCCGCTTTAGGCAATCCTTTTGATCCCCCGGGCCAGGACTTCCTCCACCGGAAGCCCCAGAAGACGGGCCGCCGCCTCTTCCGGCCGGGGAGCCCCCGGGGAGAGCCGCAAACCGAAACGAAGGCCATGGTCCCCGTTCTCCACCCTTACCCAAGGGGAAAGTTCCGGGGGAGGCTCTTTTATGCGCTCGTCTTCCTTGAGCGCAACCTCAAAAAGGGCCTCCTCATCCTCCGCCCTCTGCGGAGAAGGAACCCTCCGGACCTCCCTCAACCGGAGCCCTTCAGGAAGTTCTTTTTCAAGGAGCATTCGGATTCTTTCCTCCGGCCATTCCTCGGCAAGGCCCACGAAAAAGACCTCGACCTCGGAGGCCACGCCCACCGGAAGGGCCCTTCCGAAGGAAAGACGCGACCGGGGGCTGAAGCCGCGGCTGAAGGAAAGGGGGAGGCCGGCCCGGCGCAGGGCCCGCTCAAGCACCCTCTGAAGCTCGCGCTGCGAGAGAAAGCGCATGAGGCCCTCCCGGGCATAAACCACCCGATACCAGTAAACCGCATCCGACTGCGGAAACTCCGGAAGGGGGCTTCGGTCCTCCGGTGCGGCATGAAGCACATTCCGGATCCCGCCCTTACAGACCCCGCACTTTAAGCACTTCGTAAACCGACAATCCGGAGAGATCCTTTCGGAAAGAGCCCGGTTTCTTTCCTCAAGCAGGAACTCGCGGCTTAAGCCACAGTCAAGATGCTCCCAGGGAAGGACCTCCTCCGGGGGCCTTTCCCGGAGGTAGGCGGAAAGGTCAAGGCCTAAGGCGCGGGCCGCGTTTTGCCAGCGGGAAAGCCGGAATTCCTCGCTCCAGCCGTCAAGCCTGGCCCCCTCGCGGAAGGCCCTAAGGATTAAGGCCGAAAGCCTGCGGTCTCCCCGGGAAAGCACCCCCTCAAGGAAACTCTGCTCCGGAAGGTGCCACTTAAGGCTTAAGCCCCGCCCCCGGACGAGCTTCTTGAGAAGGGCGAGCCTTTCTCGGGTTTCGGAAAGGTCGATCTGGCGCTCCCACTGGAAGGGGGTGTGCGGTTTGGGGACGAAGGTGGAGACCGAGACCGTGACCGCGATCCCCTTTCCGGCCCGACGCACCCTGCGGGAAAGCTCGGCTATGGCCCGAAGGTCCTCCTCGGTCTCCGTGGGAAGGCCGATCATGAAGTAAAGCTTCACATCGCGCCAGCCGAGCGACCGGGCCAGTTCCGCCCCGCGTAAAAGCTCCTCCTCGGAGATGTCCTTGTTGATCACCCGGCGCAGGCGCTCGGTCCCGGCCTCAGGGGCAAGGGTTAACCCGGTGCGGCGGCCTCGGGAAAGGACCTCAAGGATCCCCGGGGTGAGGCTTCCCACCCGAAGCGAGGGAAGGGAGAGGGAGATCCGCTGGCCTCCGAAGCGCCGGTAAAGGGCCCGCACCAAGGCCTCAAGTCCGGTATAGTCCCCGGCGGAAAGCGAAAGGAGGGAGATTTCCTCATAGCCGGTAGCCGAAAACCCCTCCTCGGCCATCGCAAGTACCCTTTCCACGGTCCTTTCCCTTACTGGGCGGTAAAGGGAGCTTGCCTGACAGAAACGGCAGCCCCGGGTGCAGCCCCGGGAGATCTCAAGCGAGAGCCGATCGTGGGCCGCAAACCAGGGCACCGGAGGCCGAAAGGGATAGGGCACGGCGTCAAGATCGGAAACAATCCTGCGGAAAACCCGCTCATAGCCCGGGAGAAGGGGCTCGATCTCCGCGAGGCGCCCGGTTTCATCGTAGTGGGGCCGAAAGAAGGAGGGCACATAGACCCCGGGGATGCGGGATAGGGCTTTAAGAAGCTCTGCGCGGCCTCCCCGCGCCTCCTTCCATTCCCTTACCGTTTCGGCCACCTCCAGAATGGCCTCCTCCCCGTCCCCGAAGACGATGGCGTCGTAAAAATCGGCCACCGGTTCAGGGTTGGCCATGGCCGAACCGCCCCCGAGGACGAGCGGATCGCCCTCGGTGCGCTCCCGGGAAAGAAGAGGGATCCCCGAAAGCTCAAGTACGGTAAGGATATTGGCGGCGCAGAGTTCGTAGGGGTAGGAGATCCCCACCACATCGAAGTCGCGCAGGGGGCGGCCGTGCTCCAGGGAAAGAAGGGGAAGCCCCCGGGCCCTGAGCTCGGCCTCAAGATCCCGGGCCGGGGCAAAGGCCCGGTCGGCAAGATACTCCTTGCGGCTATTCAGGATAAGATAAAGGATGAGAAGCCCAATATGGGACATCCCGATCTCGTAAAGGTCGGGATAGACCAGGCAGAAGCGCACCCGGGCCTCATCCCAGGGCTTCTTTACCGCGTTGACCTCGCCCTCGAGATAGCGCCCGGGTTTCCTCACCCGGACCAGGATCTCCGTGGGATACATGGTTTCTTATGGTAAATTCAAAAGGCAAAACTTTAAAGGAGGGACTTTTCTGCGGGGCTACATCCCTTACAAGCGGATCGTTAAACCCTTACGCCTTCCGCGGCTTTCGGTGGAGATCGGCTTCGGAAACGGGGAATTTCTTGTTTCCCTTGCCCGAAGACACCCGGAAAGATATTTCCTGGGGATCGAGCTTTCCGGGATCTCGGTGGAAAAGCTTTTAAAACGTCTGAGGGAGGAGGGCTTAAGGAATGTCTTTTGCGTACGGCTTGACGCCTACTGGGCCTTTTATCTCCTTCTTTCCGATGAGGCCGTGGAGGCCATCTATCTCAACTATCCCGATCCCTGGTTCAAGAAACGTCATCACAAACGCCGTCTTACCCGCCCGGAAAATCTTTATCTTTTCGCCCGAAAGCTTAAGACCGGAGGGGAAATCCTCCTTCGCACCGACGACCGTCCCTTCCTGGAATATACCCTGGAGAGCGCTCGCGAGGTCGCGGCTTTTGAGGTTTCCTGGGAGGTCCTCTCCCCGGAGTCCCCGCTTACCAAGTACGAGGCCAAGTGGATGTCCCAGGGGAAGACCCTTTATGCCGCAAGGCTCCGCAGGGTGTGCTCCCCGAAGGAGATTCCCCATCCGCAAATAGAGGAGGTTTCCGCGGTGTTTCCGGTAACGGTAAAGGACCTTTCCCGGCTTTCCGGGCTTTCCGGAAAAACCCTTCGTCCGCGCGAGGATCTGGTGCTAAAGATCTTTCGCATCTGGGAGCACGGGGAGGACCGGCTGATCGAGGTCCTTCTTTCCGAGGCCGGGTATCTTCAGCGATTCATGATCTTTGCCCGGCGCGTTCCCGGGGGCTGGAGGCTTGATGTCTCGGGTTTCAGCGAGGTGCTCCGCACCCGCGGACTCAAGGAGGCCCTGGAATTCTTAGGCCGGGAACTTAACCCGTGAGATTTTTCTTTTTAGGGGTGGACCTCGGCGGGGAGGAGAACACCTGGGCCGTGGCCGTGGAACGCGAGGGGAAGCTCTCCCCCGGGCTCTCCCTCCCGGAGGGGAAACCGGTTTCGCTTACGGAGATCGTGGAGTTTTCCCGGAAAAACCGGATGCTTGCCGCGGCCCTTGACGCCCCGATTTCCTTTTCTCTTACCGACCGAAAGGGCCTGCGTGAAGCCGACCGCAGGTTGCGGGAGATCCTGCGGGATGAGGGGGGGGAGCCGGGCTGGGTGGTCTCCTATAATGCGCTCATGGGGATTCCGGTGCGGGGGCTTCTTCTCGCCGAGGCCTTAGCGCCCGTGGTGGGGACCATTATCGAAACCCACCCCCGGGCCGCCCTTTATCTCGCCCTTCCGCGGGAAAAGAAATCCCTGGTAAAGGCCTATAAGGGCCGGGGCCCGGAGGCTGAGGCGGCCTTAAGGGAACTGTGGACGACCCTTTTTGCGAAGGAAAATCCCCGTCGCTTATCTCACGGGCTTCTTGATGCTTTGGTTTGCGCCCTCACCGCCCGGGCCTATCACTTAGACCCGGAAAGCCTCCTTTTCCTCCCCTCCTCCGGCTCCCGCGGCTTCGGCCCTTTTGTGATCCTTAAAAAACGCCTCCCGAACCCACCTCCACCCCCTGAACCACCTTTTACTAAACGGAAATAGAAACCCCTCCTCTCTCCGAAAGGGGATGGAGGAAGGACTTGCTTTTTAAAGGGTTTCCATGGGAGTAAAATCAAAATATGCTTCGAAAATTTCCCATCGGCATTCAGAGTTTTGAGGTCATTCGCTCGGAGAATTATTACTACGTGGATAAAACCCCCTTCGTCAAAAAGCTTGTGGACGAAGGGAAATTCTACTTCCTCGCCCGCCCGAGACGCTTCGGAAAGTCCCTTTTCCTTGACACCTTGCGGCAGGCTTTTCTGGGACGCCGGAAGCTTTTCGAGGGACTTTATCTTGAGGATCACTGGGACTGGTCCGTGCAATATCCCGTCATCCATATCTCTTTCGGGGCGGGAGTGATCAAATCCGTAGAAGAATTAATCGAGACCATCGAATCTTTTTTTCGCAAACATTGCCGAAACGAAAATCTTTCTCTCGCCGAAAAGCTTCCCAACAAACGCTTCGAAGAGCTCATCCTTAAGCTAAACCAAAAATACGAACGCCCGGTGGTGGTCCTTATAGACGAATACGATAAACCCATCCTCGATAACATTGAAAACCGGGAGCTGGCCATCGAAATTCGTGAAAATCTCAAGAATTTTTACTCCGTCCTGAAAGATGCCGACCCCTACCTCAAACTGGTCTTCATCACCGGGGTCTCCAAGTTCTCGAAGGTTTCTCTCTTCTCGGGGCTAAACAACCTTGAGGATCTTACCTTAAATCCCGAATACGCCACCATTTGCGGCTACACCGAAGAAGAGCTCACCACGGTCTTTTCCGAGCGCCTCAAAGACTTCGACCTTGAGGAGATCCGCCGCTGGTATAACGGCTATAACTTCCTCGGGGCCCCGGTCTATAACCCCTTCGACATCCTCCTCTGCCTCAAATCCGGCCTCTTTCGCCCCTACTGGTTTGAAACCGGTACCCCCTCCTTTCTCATCAAACTCCTCGTGGAAAATCGCTTCTTCGTCCCCGACCTCGAACACCTCCAGGCCGGAGACGAAATCCTCGAAAGCTTCGACGTGGACTCCATCGCCCCGGAAACCCTTCTTTTCCAGACCGGCTACCTCACCATCGAATCCGTGGAAAGGGCTTCCGGTTTGACCATCTACACCCTCCGCTATCCCAACCTCGAAGTAAAAACCGCCTTCACCCGCCACCTTCTCGACTACCTCGTCCAAAATCGCCGCGAACGGGAAAAAAACCTCATCCGCCTCTACCGCATCTTCCAGAAAAACGACCTTGAGGCCCTGCGGGACCTCTTCCGCTCCTTCTTCGCCTCCATCCCGCACGACTGGTACCGCAAAAGCGAAATCCAGAACTACGAGGGCTACTACGCCTCTATCTTCTACGCCTACTTCTCGGCCTTGGGTCTTGAGGTAAGGGTAGAGGAACCCACAAGCTACGGGCGCCTGGATATGGCCGTCGTCTTCGAGGATCGGTGTTACCTTTTCGAGTTTAAGGTGGTGGAGCTTGAACCCGAGGGCCGGGCCCTTGCAACCCTTAAGGCCCGCCGCTACCACGAGAAATACCTTGACCGTTTCCGGGAAATCTACCTCCTCGGTGTGGAATTCAGCCGCACCGACCGCAACATTGTAAGTGTGGAATGGGAAAGAGTATCTTCCTCTGTGAACCCTTGAGTGGTGGGCCCTTGGTAACTTTTTAAGACCGAAGACCGCCGGACTTTATGCGGAAAACATGGTGGCTCTCGCGCTCATGAGAAACCTGAGACCCGAGGAACGCCTCCGCTTCTGGCGAAAGAAAAGCGGCCCCGAGGTGGACTTTGTGCTCCTTACCTCCGGGGAATACCTCCCCCTGGAGGTTAAATTCCGCGGCCACTCCGAAAGGCTCTCCGGCCTTAAGTCGTTCATCAAACGGTATCATCCTTCTCAAGCGGTAGTGATCTCCCGCGACCGGTGGGAGGAAAAGACCCTCCACGGCACCCGGGTATATTTTTTACCGCTGGTCCTGTTTGAGGGATAAAATTCTCCCTACCCTGAAAGGCTACTCAGAATCCTCACCCCCAGGGCGGTGGCCAGGGGAAGGGTGAGGTTATCGTCGGGGAAAGGAAGGGCCTCAAGGAGGGTGAGAAGTCCCGCCAGAAGAAGGGTCTTTTCCCCGAAGGGAAGGCCGAAGGAAAGGAGCACACCTAGGGAAAGAGCGAAAAAGGCCAGATGATGGAGAGGGCCCCGGCCGAAAAGCCCTGAAATTCCATCGCCTAGGGCCAGCACCCAGAGGCCGCAGAGGGCCTCCCTCAACGGAAAGAGGAGAAAGGAAAGCCCCACCCCCCAGAGATAATAGAAGGTCCCGGTGGGACGCCGAAGCTCACCCTCCCTTAAGAGGGCGGAAAGCCTTCCCGGAAGCCTGAGACGCCCCCTAAGTCTTAAGGCCTCAAAAAGGGTGATCGCCAAAAGAAGCGCAAGGAAGAAAGGCCGCCGGTAGTCGGCAAGGACAAGGGCTATCGGGTGGAAAATGAGGCCTGAGAGGTGAAAGAGCTTGCGCGGAAGTTCCCTCAAGGGCCCTCGGAAAAGATCCGGGTGAAGTCCATCTCCGCCGGACAGGTAAGATCACCGAAACGCGCGCTTCCCTGAAAGAAGTCCCCTTCCTTCACATAGCGGCCTTCCGAAAGACGCCACACCTTGGCCAGCCTCTTTTCCGGATAGACGAGAACATAGTAGCGCACCCCCTCCCGGGCGCAGATCTCAAACTTCACCGTCTCATCCAGCTTTCTCGTGTGCGGGGAGACCACCTCAATCACCATCTCCGGGGTGCGGAGGAGGCGTTTCTGGTCCAGGTCCTCCTCGCAGACCACCACAAGATCCGGAACCAGCACCGTGTCCTCCGCCACCTCCCAGGCCACCCCCGGAAGGGCAAGACACCGGGCCTTCTCGCAGGCCTCGAACTGATCCATAAGCTCCCGGGTTAAGCGATAGACGAGCCACTGGTGGCGCAGGGCCGGGGCCACCATGGCCACCGGTTGCCCGTAGATAAGCTCCCAGTCGCCCTCCCAGGTCTCCCAGTCGGAGACGGTGTACCTTACCGGTACTCTGGCGGCTTCACCCATGACCTCACTCCCATTCGATGGTCGCCGGGGGCTTGGAGGATATGTCATAGACCACCCGGTTTACCCCCTGGACCTCGTTTATAATACGGTTTGAGAGCCGGGCGAGAAGCTCATAGGGAAGGCGCACCCAGTCCGCGGTCATGGCGTCCTGGCTTTCCACGCAGCGGATGGCCACCACGTGCTCGTAGGTCCGGTAATCTCCCATAACCCCCACGGTCTTTACCGGGACCAGCACGGCGAAACTCTGCCACACCCGGTAGTACCAGCCGCTCTCAAGCATCTCCTCGGTGACGATGGCGTCGGCCTCGCGCAGGATCCGGAGCCTTTCCTCGGTGACCTCACCCAGGATGCGAATGGCCAGCCCCGGACCGGGAAAGGGCTGCCGCCAGACCACCTTTTTGGGAAGCCCCAGCTCCCGGGCGATCTCACGCACCTCGTCCTTGAAAAGCTCTCGCAGGGGCTCGATGAGTTTGAGCTGCATCCTCTCCGGAAGCCCGCCCACGTTGTGATGGGTCTTGATGGTGGCCGAAGGGCCGCGAAAAGAGACGCTTTCGATCACATCCGGATAAAGGGTTCCCTGGGCAAGCCACTTAACCCCGCCTATCCTCCGGGCCTCCTCCTCAAAGACCTCGATAAAGGTGTGCCCGATAATACGGCGTTTCTCCTCCGGGTCCGTCACTCCCCGGAGTCTTTTAAGGAACCTCTGCGAGGCATCCACATAGCGCACCGAAAGCCCCAGCGATTCCATGAGGGAGAGCACCTCCTCGGGCTCCCCCTTGCGCAGAAGGCCGTTATTCACAAAGATGGGGACCAGCCGATCCCCTATGGCCCGGTGCACCAGAAGGGCAGTCACCGTGGAATCTATCCCTCCGGAAAGGGCACAGACCACCCTTTCCTCCGGGGCCACGGTCTTTCGGATCTCCCGCACCGTGGCCTCGATGAAGGACTCCATGGTCCAGGTGGGCTGGCAGCCGCAGATGCCAAAGACGAAGTTCGCAAGAACTTTGCGGCCGATCTCGGTGTGAGCCACCTCCGGGTGAAATTGAACTCCGAAAAGGGGTTTTTCTTTATGCCGCATGGCCGCATAAGGGGAGTTTTCGCTTTCGGCAAGAGAGACAAAGTCCGGCGGGAGGACCTCGATGCGGTCGCCGTGGCTCATCCAGACCCGGTAGCTCCGGGAGGGATCAAGGCCGGTGAAAAGGTCCTCTACCGAAAGCACCCGGAGTTCCGCCGGCCCGTATTCGCGTTTGAACGACCTTTCCACCCGTCCGCCGAGGAGATGGGCCATGAGCTGCATCCCGTAACAGATCCCGAGCACCGGAACCCCGAGATCGAAAAGCTCCGCCGGAATGGAGGGAGCTTCGGGATCATAGACGCTGGCCGGCCCGCCGGAAAGGATGATCCCTTTCGGATGAAAAGCCCGTATCTCCTCCAGAGAAACCGTACAGGGCCTAATCTCGCTATAGACCTTGAGTTCCCTTATTCTGCGTGCGATGAGCTGCGTGGTCTGCGAGCCGAAATCAAGGACCAGGATGGCCTCTTCAGGACGCATGTCTTCTTTCCTCCCTGCGCATCTTCCGTAACATGATGGTGGCCCCCACCAGGGCCAGGATCAGGGCTCCCACCAGGGCCATTTCCAGCATGTAAAGCTTTACCCGCTCCGGGGTCACCTCCCCGTGAGAAATCTCGAAGGCCAGGATGAGAAGCCTTCGCACCAGGGCGATGATGGCCACCATGATGAAGGGTTCCACGCACTGGAGATGATATTCCTCCCCGAAGACGATCTGCACGGTGTAAAGGATCTCCAGGAACATGAGGGCGATGAGGAAACGGTCGATGACCTTCAGGACCCCCAGGGCGAAGTCCTTGTAGGCAAAGGCCCGAAGGAGGGCGTGAAACCCGTCGTAAATCACCTCCAGGGTGGCCAGAATGATCCCGATGGCCACCAGGATGTAGAGGATGCGCTCTATGCGCAAAAAATTCTCCTGGAACCAGATGTCTAGACCGGAACGGCGGGGAGGCTTTTTCCTGGGGCTCATCTTGCACCTTTCCTTTCATTTTGAAGGAGGTCCCTCCGGTTGTAAAGGGACATGGCCTTAGAAAGCCCCTCGCCGAGGATGGTCCGCATGGCCGCAACCGAAAGCTCGAGCACCCTCTCCACCAGCGGCTCCTCCTCGGGACTAAAGGGGGAGAGCACATAGTCCGGAACAGGGATTCCGGAAGGCGGGCGTCCGATCCCGAGTTTAAGCCGCGGGATCTCCTCGGTCCCGAGCATGGCGAGCACCGAGGCCACCCCGCGGTGCCCCCCGCTTCCCCCGCGGGGGAGGATCTTCATCCGCCCCAGGGGAAGATCAAGGTCGTCGTGGACGAGAAGGACCCTTTCCGCCGGAATCTCGTAACGCTTCACCGCCCGGGCCACCGCCTTTCCGGAAAGGTTCATATAGGTGAGGGGAAGGAGCAAAACGGCCTCCTCCCCTTCGGCGATAAGGGCCTCCAAGGAAGAATTCTCCCGGAAGGTAAGTTTCAGCTTCTCGGCCAGCAGCGCAACCGCTCGCCAGCCGAAGTTATGCCGGGTAAAGAGGTATTCGGGGCCGGGGTTTCCCAGCCCCGCGAAAAGCCACATCTTTACTCCGTGGTCTCGCCCTCCGTCTCCTCGGCGGCCTCCTCCTCGGCCTCCACGATGGTCACCACCGGGGCCCCGGGATCCTCGGCGAACTTCACCCCCTCGGGCGGGGTGAGGTCCCGCACATGTAGGGTGTCTCCCACATCGAGCTGCGAGACATCGATCTCGATGCGGTCGGGAATACGATCCGGCAGACAGGTTACGGTGATCTCGTGCATGAGGATCTCCAGGATGCCGCCCTTTTCCACCCCTTTGGCCTTGCCCACCACCGCCACCGGCACATCCACCTCCACCGGACGATCCATGCGCACCTCGTAGAAGTCGGCGTGAATGATCTCGTCGGTCACCGGATGGTATTGAAGTTCCTTGATGATGGCCATGCGCTGCTCGCTCTTTCCGTCATCCTGGACGGTAAGGTTGAAGAGGATCTGTTCCCCGCGATGGCGGAGGAGGATCTTCTTGAGTTCGTTAAGCCGCGCGGTAAGGGGAAGAGGATCGGTCTGCGGACCGTAAAGGATGGCCGGAATGAAGCCCTGCCGGCGCAGCTTTTTGGCTATTTCCTTTCCGGTCTTTTTTCTGACCTCCACGGTAAACGGTACCTGTATCATGCCTCAAACCTCCTTCGGAATTAGACGAAAAGGGAGCTTACCGAATCGTCCGCATGTATGCGGCGTATGGCCTCCCCTAAGAGTCTGGCCACGGAAAGGACCTTGATCTTTTTAATCGCTTTTGCCTCCTCCCGCAAGGGGATGGTGTCGGTGACCACCAGGGATTTTAGGGCCGATTTTTTGATGCGTTCCACCGCCGGGCCGGAGAGCACCGGGTGAGTGGCCATGCCGTGGACCTCCTTGGCCCCGCGCTCCCTGATGGCTTCGGCGGCCTTGCACATGGTCCCCGCGGTGTCCACCATGTCGTCGAGGATGATGGCCACCTTGCCCTTCACCTCGCCCACCACGTGCATGACCTCGCTCTGATTGGGGCCGGGGCGACGCTTATCCACGATGGCGATTCCGGCATCGAGCCTTTTGGCGTAGGCCCGGGCCCGCTCCACCCCGCCGGCATCCGGCGACACGATCACCAGCTCCTCGTCCCGGAAGGTCTCCCGCAGGTATTCCAGAAGCACCGGGGCGGCGAAGAGATGATCCACCGGAATATCGAAGAACCCCTGGATCTGGCCGGCGTGAAGATCCATGGTGAGCACCCTCCGGGCTCCGGCCACGGTGATGAGATTGGCCACCAGCTTGGCCGAAATGGGGGTGCGCGGGGCGGTCTTACGATCCTGACGGGCGTAGCCGTAGTAAGGAATCACCGCCGTGATACGCCGGGCCGAGGCCCGCCGCAGGGCGTCAATAATGATGAGAAGCTCCATGAGATGTTCGTTCACCGGGGTGCAGGTGGGTTGCACCACGAAGACATCCGCCCCCCGGACATTTTCCTTGATCTCCACAAAGATCTCCCCGTCGCTGAAACGTTTGATCTCCATATGTCCCATGGGGACGGCCAGATACTCGCAGATCTTACGGGCCAGTTCCGGGTTGGCCGTGCCGCTGAAGATCTTCAGGTGGTTGATGAACATGGGGTTCCCTCCTTGTAATTGGTAACCACATAAAAAGCATAAGCCGGGAACCGGGTAACCAGCCCGGCCTCCGCCCGGCGGGCGGCTCCCTCCTCGGCGAAGATCCCGAAAAGCGCCGAACCGCTTCCGGAAAGGCCGCAGGCCCTTGCCCCGGCGGAAAGAAGCGCCTTTTCCAGCTCGTAAAGTTCCGGATACCGCTCAAACACCACGGCCCGAAAGTCGTTTTCCAGCACCCCTTCAAAATTTAAAGCCCCTTCCGGGGCTTTCGGCCCATAATTAAGCGGGGTTTTTTCTTTTGTCAATCTCAGATTTTGATAGGCCCAGCTCGTGGAGACCCGAAAAGGGGGAACCACCACCAGATACCAGGCCGGGGTCTCGGGGAAGGGGGAAAGTTCGTCCCCTATCCCCCGGGCGAGAGCTGTGGCGTAAGGGGAGAGAAAAAAGGGCACGTCTGCCCCCAGGGTTTGAGCCAGGGAAAAGAGTTCCGCCTCGGAGAGATGCCCGGGATAAAGGGCGGAAAGCCCCTTAAGCACCGCCGCGGCATCGCTTGAGGCCCCGCCGAGACCCGTTCCGGCGGGAATACGTTTCCTGAGCCGGATAAAGACCCCGGCGCAGATCGCGGCCCGCGAAAGGAAGGCCTCCGCCGCCCGAAAACACAGGTTTTCCCTTCCCGGCGGGGCCTCCCCCTTAACCTCCAGGGAGATATACGTGGCCTTCTTAAGTTCCACCTCATCGCAGAGACTGATCTTCTGAAAAAGGGTCTCCAGTTCATGATAGCCGTCCGGTCGGCGGCGCAGGACCCGCAGGAAGAGATTGAGCTTGGCCGGAGCGTAAAGCCTCATGAGGTAAGCTTCACATAACGCAGGCGGAGCTCGTAAAGGATGCTCTCAAGCAGCCTCTCCTCGTCCGGAGTGAGGTTCCCCCGGGTCTTTTCCCGCAGCATGTCCAGGGTGTCGATGGTGTGCCGGGCCAGAGTGAGGTTTACGGTCTTCTCGTTGGTGTCCGGGTTGGGAAGCTCCCCCAGGTGGATGAGAGCCGCGGTGTTAAGCGAGAGGATAAAGGTGCTGAAGGTCACCGGAGGCAGGGGTATCGCCTGCTTCTCCCTTTTCTCTCCGTCGCCCATATCCGTGCCTCCTACTTTTTCTTCTTGATGATCACTTCCGTACGACTTACGTACCCCCCGCTTACCGGCTTCCGCTGACTAAGCTGGTCGTGGAGTTTTCGGATGCGGTCGGTACGCACATACTCCTGGGCCCGGGAGAGGAATCTCCGGGCCTCCCCCACCTTTCCGTCTATAAGATAATCCCGGGCCCGCTTGAGAATGGCCCTCTCCCGTTCGGCCCGAAAATCGGCCGCATCCTGGAACCCGAAAAGGGAGGGCAGCTTCAACACCCGCGACTCCCCGCATCGGGGACAGGGAGGAAACTCCTCCCCCATCTTCATAAGGCGCTCAAAGATCTCCCCGCAAACCTCACACCGAAACTCGTAGATGGGCATTCTAGAAATTCTTCCGGGTGAAATTATTTTTTGTTAGGATAGGGCAAGATCGGCAAGAACACAAGAGGGGAAATGCATGGTGCTCATCGCTCTCGATTGCGAAGGACCCATAACCTTAAACGACAATGCCTATGAATTTGCCGCGGCGGTCATTCCCCAGGGGGGAGAATTCTTCGCCCGCATCTCCCGTTACGACGATTATCTGGCCGATGTGGAGAGGCGCCCGGGCTACAAGGCCGGGGACACCTTAAAGCTCATCCTTCCCTTCCTTAAGGCCTACGGGGCCACCAACCGGGCGCTTAGGGAGTTCTCCCGAAAGACCCTGCGGGTGCTTCCCGGGGCGGTGGAGACCCTTAAGGCCCTGAACCGCCTCTCCCCCACCTTCATCATCAGCACGAGCTACCGCCCCTATCTTGAGGCCCTTTGCGAGGTGGCGGGTTTTCCTCTGGAGCGGGTCTTCTGTACGGAGGTGGATTTTGAGGCCGTAAGGGTCCCTCCCGCCGAGGAGAGGGAGCTTCGGCGGCTCTGCGAGGAGATCCTCGCCCTTCCCCTCATCGAGATCCCCTCCGGAGCCCGGGGGCCCTCGGATCTTTCCGCCGAGAGCCGGCGGGCCCTTGAGCGGCTGGAGAAGATCTTCTGGGAGATCCTTCCAGAGATGGAGGCCGGGCGATTCCTGCGCGAGGTGAACCCCGTGGGCGGGGCGGAGAAGGCCCGGGCGGTGGAGGAAGCCCTTGCGGAGACCGGCTCCTCGGTCGCCGAGGTCATCTACTTCGGCGACAGTATCACCGACACCGAGGCCTTAAGCCTGGTGCGCGAGGCCGGAGGCGGGGCCGTGGCCTTTAACGCCAATCGGTATGCGCTAAAGGCCGCGGAATTCTACGTGCTCTCCGAGACCGCGGAACCCGAACGAATCCTTTCCGAGGCCTTCGTCTCCGGGGGGCGTGAGGGTCTTATCGGGCTTTCGCCGGGGCCGAACTTTGAGTTCGGGCTTCTGGATAGTCCTTCCGAGGAACTCATTCGCCGCAGCGAGGCCTTTCGCAAGGGGGTCCGCGGCGAAGAGATAGGAGCCCTGGGATGATCCCCCTGCAGGACAGCCTTCCCCGACGCACGGTTCCGGTGGTCACCTGGGGGCTTATCGCGGTAAACACCCTGGTGTTCCTCCTGGAAACCGCTCTTCCTGAACCCACCCGCGAACTGGTCATCCAATATCTGGGCCTAATTCCGGCCAGACTCACCGATCCGGTCTGGGCCGCGGCCCACGGTTATCCCCCGGGGGCCTATCTCACCCTCTTTACCCATCTCTTCCTTCACGGGGGCTGGGTCCATATCCTGGGCAATATGTGGACCCTCTGGATCTTCGGCGACAACGTGGAAGACCGCATGGGGCATCTGCGGTTCTTGATCTTTTATTTCCTGTGCGGGTTTGTGGCCGCCCTGGTCCACGTGCACATGTATCCCCATTCCACCATCCCCACCATAGGGGCCTCGGGGGCCATCTCCGGGGTGCTGGGAGCCTATCTCCTCATGTTCCCCGCCGCCCGAATCGTGGTAATGATCCCCATCTTCATCTTCCCCTTCATCTTCGAGGTGCCGGCGATATTTTTTCTGGTTTATTGGTATCTGCTTCAGGTCTTCTCCGGCACCCTCTCCCTGGCCCTGCCGGAGCCGGTAATCGAGGTGGCCTGGTGGGCCCATGTGGGGGGTTTTCTGGCGGGAATGCTCCTTCACCGTTTCTTCTGCCCCCGGGGTCGCTGCTACTACCGGGACGAGGAGATCCCCGGGGTGGTCTCCTATTTTGATCGTATAAATCGTTGAGGAGGGGTCTTATGACCGGTTTCGATCTTTTCTGGTTCTTCTTCATCCTGGCCGCCCTTCAGCCCATCCTGCGCCAGAGGTTGCTGGAGGCCGCCCGCCAGCGCATGATCGCCAGGATCGAAAAGATGCGGGGCTCGCGGGTCATCCTCCTGGTGCATCGTCAGGAGACCATGAGTCTGCTCGGGTTTCCCATCATGCGTTTCATCGACATCAACGACTCCGAGCAGGTCATCCGGGCCATTCACCTCACCGACCCGGAGGTGCCCATCGACCTGATCCTCCACACCCCCGGTGGCCTGGTGCTTGCCGCCCTTCAGATCGCCCGAGCGGTAAAGAAACATCCCGGAAAGGTCACGGCCTTCATCCCTCACTACGCCATGAGCGGGGGCACGCTCATCGCCCTTGCCGCCGACGAGATCGTCATGGACGAACACGCGGTGCTCGGCCCGGTGGACCCCCAGCTGGGCCAGTTCCCCGCGGCCTCCATCGTGCGGGCTGCCCGGGAAAAGCCCCTGGAACAGGTGGACGATCAGACCCTGATCATGGCGGACATGGCCGAAAAGGCCCTGCGACAGATGCGGGAAAACTTGAAGGATCTCCTTTCCGGAAGATACCCCCCGGAGAAGGTAGAGGAACTTTCCGATCTCCTCACTCAGGGACACTGGACCCACGACTACCCCATTACCTACGAGGAAGCGAAAAAACTGGGGCTCCCGGTGCGCAAGGACATGCCGCACGAGATCTATCAGCTCATGAGTCTCTTCCCGCAGCCGGTGCGCCAGGTCCCCTCGGTGGAATTTACCCCCGGTCCCAGACGGGCCCCGGGTTCCCACAATCATCAGTCCATGCTCTCCCTGCTCCGCACCTGGTTGAGCTAAAGACCCCTCCCCCTGCCTCCATCCCCGGGACTTGACCCCGGGGATTTTTTTGAACTAAAATTCACGATATGAATCGTCGTTCAAAAAGGAAGGTCTGGCAGGAGGAGGTCCGGCGGGAGATCCTGCAGGCCGCGCTTTCGGTCTTTTCCGAACGGGGCTACCATCGGGCCAGGATGCTCGAGATCGCCGAAAGGGCCGGAGTGGCGGTGGGGACCCTCTATCAATATTTTCCCAGCAAAAAAGCCCTTTACGAGACCCTCCTGCTGGAGACGGTCTCCAGGATCCATCGCCGGGTCATGGAGGCCCTTTCCTCCTCGGGCTCCCCGCGGGAAATCCTGCACCGTTTTCTGGAGGCCAAGCTGGAGATCCTGCGGGAAAACGAACCCGTGCTCCGGCTCCATCTCCGGGAACTCTGGGAGGCCCGTTTCCGGGGGGTCCACACGGAGAGGATCCGCGTCCTCTTCGAGGAGTATCTGGACCGTCTGGCCGGGGTGCTGAGCCAGCTGGCCTCCCCCCTTTCCGCCCATCCCCGCTTTTACGCCGCCCTGGTGGACGGGGTAATTGCCACCGCGGTGGTGGAGGCCCTGGAGGGAAGAAGACCCTTCCCCGAACCCCGGGACCTCTGGGAAATCCTCACCCAGCCCCTTATTCCCCGGGAGAACCGCCATGCATAGCCGACATCGCCAGCTGGCCGCGGCCATCCTGCTCACCATCTTTCTGATCCTCCTGGTGCTGCTGGCCCGTTTTCTCTGGCATCGCCATTATTACGCGGTTACCAACGCCGTGTTCGTGGAAACCGATTCCCTGGTCCTGGTCTCCTTCCAGAAGGTCAACGGCAGACTGCGGCGGCTCTACGTGCCCGAGGGGGCCCGGGTGCAACAGGGGCAGATCCTGGCCGAGCTGGACAACACCACCTATGCCCTCTCGGTCCGGAATCTGGCCGACCAACTCCGTTCCCTGCGGGAAAAGTCGCAGGCCCTGAGCATAAAAATCCAGAGGTTGCGCACGGACCTCCGGCTGCGTCAGGCCCAGATCGAGGACGAAATGGAAAGGTTGCGGGCCGAAAGACGGGCCATGCAAAGCGAGGTGGCGGCCCTGGAGGCCGAACTGGCCCAGACCGCACGCGATCTCCGCAGGTTCCGGCGTCTTCTCCGGGAGGGGCTCATCGCCAGGCATCGTTTCGAGGAGATTCAGACCCGGTGGCTAAGCCTCACCCAGAAGAAAAAGGCCCTCCTGGCCCGGGTTCAGGCCCTTACCGCGGCCATCCGTTCCACGGTCAAGGAAAAAGAACGCCTCCTCAACCAGCACAAACTGATCCGGGAAAAAGAAAGGGAGCTTGCGGCCCTGAAGGCCCGCATTCGGGCTCAGGAAAGGGCCCTAGAGGAGGCCCGGGTCCTCCTTTCCTACTGCCGGCTCCAAAGCCCGGTAACCGGCTACATCGCCAAACGCTTCCACGCCCCGGGCGATGTGGTGGGCCCCGGAGAACCGGTCTATGCGGTGGTGGACTTCTCCAAACTCTATGTCCTGGTGCTCCTTGAGGAAACCAAACTCCGGGGGGTCCGGCCCGGATGCGAGGCCCGCATCCGGATAGATGCCTATCCCCATCATCCCTTCTACGGGGTGGTTACCGCGGTGCTCCCGGCCACCGCGGCCAAATTCGCTCTGGTACCGCGGGACATCTCCGCCGGAGAATTCACCAAGGTGGCCCAGCGCATTCCGGTCAAGATCAAAATTACCCGGGGAGACCTCTCCCTCCTCAGGGTGGGCCTGGGGGGAGAGGTGGAGATCAAGAGGAAATTCTGATGGCCGGCGCTCCGGTTTCCCGGGATTTCTACTATCCGGTCCCTACCCTCGATCGCGTGCTCATCACCTTTATCGTCATGACCGGTTTTTTCATGGCCATTCTGGACACCACCATCGTGGATATCGTGGTCCCCAAACTGATGGGCCCGCTTTCCACGGATCTTTACGGCATCCAGTGGGTGATCACCGCCTACATGACCGCCGCGGCCACCGGACTCATCTTCGTGGTATCCCTGGCCCCCAGGATCGGTTATGCCTGGACCTTTCTTTCGGGCATCTCTCTTTTCACCCTTTCCTCGGCCATGTGCGGCATGGCCGGAAGCCTTCCCTATATGATCTTCTGGCGCGTCACCCAGGGCCTGGGCGAGGCCTTCATCGCCGCCTCGGCCCAGACCATCCTCCTGGCGGTCTATCCCCCGGAGCGACGCGGGCTGGCCATGGGAATCTTCGGCCTGGGGGTAAGCTTTGCCCCGGCCCTGGGCCCCACCCTGGGGGGATTCCTCACCGACCATCTTTCCTGGCGCTGGATCTTCCTCATCAACCTCCCGGTGGGGCTCCTCACCCTTACCGGGGGCCTCTTCTTCCTGCCCCGGGCCATCGGACGCACCGGCCGTTTCCAGTTCAACCCCGTAAGCTACGTCTTCCTCACCGCCTTCACCGTGTCTCTGCTCATCCTCCTCTCCAAGGGCCAGCAGCTGGGCTGGTTCCAGTCCACCCTTATCGGCACCCTGGCCTTCGTGGCCGCCCTCTCCCTGGTGGCCTACCTGGCCAGTGAATTCTTTTCCCGGCGCCCCCTGCTGGATCTATCCATCTACCTCATCCCCCGCTTCGGTCTTACCATGGGCTATCAGTTTTTCCTGCTGGGGTTCTCCATGTATCAGATCTTCTATCTCCTTCCCCTTTATTACGAAAACCTCAAGGGGCTCACCACCCTTCAGGCCGGGCTGCACATGCTGGCCTTCGCCAGCTGCATAGGTCTCTTCTCCATCCTCTCCGGCACCCTCAGCGACCGTTTCAAACCGGAATACCTCCTGCTGCTCAGCTTCCTCCTTTACTCCGTGGTGGGCATCTTCCTCCTGCCGCGCCTCAATTACTACACCCCGGCCCTCCGGGCCGCTCTCTATACCGTGCCTCTGGGCATGGCCATCGGGACCTTCTTTCCGCCCCTGGCCCGCATCGTCCTTTCCGACCTGGGCCCGCGAACCGGACTGGGGGTGGTGCTCATGCACTATCAGCGATTCATCGGGGGCTCCTTCGGCACCGCCATCGCCACCAACACCCTCACCTACCGCACCGACTTCCATTTTCAGGAAATCACCGGACTCCAGAACCCGGTTCTGGTAGAAAAGGCCATCCGGAAGGGCGCGGCTTTCCTGCAACCCTTCTTTCCCCCTTCCCTGGCCCTGCACAAGGCCAAGGCCCTCATGTTCCGGCTGGAAACCCTCTACGCCGCAAGCTACGCCTTCCAGGACACCTTCCGCCACACCTACTATTTCGCCCTTATCGGGGCCGTTTTCCTCTCCCTTCTGCTCTTTCGCGAACTCTACCTCGCTCGTCGGGAACGAAAGGGGGTGAGGCTATGAGGAGGGTCCTTCCCTGGGTTCTGATCTGGCTATGTTTGCTGAGCCGGGTTTCCCCGGCCGGGGAACGGGTGTTCTCCCTGCGGGAATGCCTGAGGCTGGCCCTTTCCCGTTATCCGGCCCTTAAGGCGGCCCTGGCCCGGGTGCGGGCCTCGGAGGAAAGGGAAAAGGCCGCCTTCCGGGAACATCTTCCCCGTCTCTATACCGGCTACGACTATCGACTTTACCGGGACCGGGAAACCCTCACCACCCCCCTCGGTAGCTATCCCATCCGGGGAAGAGAGGAGGCCCTCTTCACCGTAACGGTCAAACTACCCGTGTTTCACGGTCTATCCATCTCCATTCGTCACCATCTCCGAAAACTTGAGGTCAACCTCTCCCGGATCGAGGAGATACGCACCCGCCAGGAACTCATCTTCCGGGTAAAGGAGGCCTATTTTCGCCTGGTTCAGGCGGAACGCGAGGTCGAGCTGGCCCGAAAATCCCTGGAAAGACGCCGGGCCCATCTCCGGGATGTTCAGGGATTCTTCCGGCAGGGGCTGGTGGCCCGAAACCAGGTCCTGCAGAGCCAGGCCGAGGTTCAGGAGGCCGAATACCGGCTCCTTTCCGCGGAAAACCGGCTCAGGATCGCCGCCTCCCGTCTGAATCTGCTCCTGCAGCGTCCCCTCTCCGCCCCCATCCGGGTGAAGCCGGAATTCCCCCTGGAACCGGTGAACCTCACCTATGATCAGCTCCTGCGGATGGCGCTGAGCCATCGTCCGGAGGTGAAATCCGCGGTTCTGGCGGTGAAACTCAAGGAAAAGGAACTGGGCCTGGCCCGAAGTCGTTATTTCCCCTGGCTGGATCTCCAGGCCCAGTATTACGTGCGGGGAGATCGAGCCGACCTCTCCGAGAACCCTTACGGCGATCGGGAAAACCTCTGGGTGGGCTTCTCCCTCCGGTGGGAGATCTGGGACTGGGGAATCCGGGCCCGGGAGATGGCGGCGGTACGGGCCGAAATCCTCTCCCGGCAGGCCTTGCTGAGGGAGATCCGGGATCGGGTGGGCCTGGAGGTAAGGGAGGCCTATCTTAAGCTCCTTGCGGCCCGGAAGAAGATCCAGGTGGCCCGCAGCGCCCTGGCCGCCGCCCGGGAAAACTTCCGTCTGAACCGGGCCCGCTTCCGCGAGGGGCTGGCCGACACCACGGAGGTCATGGACGCCGAGACCCTGCTCACCCGGGCCCAGACCCAGGAAATCGCCGCCCTGGCCGACTACGAAATCTCCCGCGCCCGGCTGGCCTACGCGGTGGGGCTACCGGACCTTCCCCGGGGTTCTACGGCTCCGCCGCCGGACCACCCCCACGCCGAAAAGACCCAGGCTCAGTAACCCGGCCGCCGCCGGAAGGGGAACCGCATGCACCCTAAACCCGTCCCCGCTGAAGGAGAACTGAAACTGAGAAAAATCTATCCCCTTCTGCCAGGCAATGGAAAGGGAGGGGGAGGGATCGGACTCATTAATGGCATAGGTAGCCATCCCGGGCTGCGAGGTCCAGACATAGGTGTCGGGATTACTGTCTCCGCTCGTATCCCAGGCCACATAAATATCGTAAGTCCCGGGGGAAAGATCAAAAGATCGGGTAAGACTCGAATTGGCCGAAATCGCAAGACCGCTCGAAATCCAGGAATGGTCCGGAGGGGCTATCCCCACCCAGTAGGTCCTGCTATCGGCATTAGCAAATACAGCCGTAAAACTGACTAAATTGTCGGCATCATTCCCATCCACAAATTCCACATAAAAACCCGGAAGGGTCGAGGCCCGCACCCCCGAAGCCAGGAGCAGAAGGGCCACCCCCAACCATAACCCCCACCAGCTCCCTTTAACCCTTCTCCGCCTCATTTAGCACCCCTTATTTAAAATTTATTTTAATTCAACTTTTTTCTAACCGGAAGCTTAAAGAGTCTTTTATCATCTTCCATCCGGGGCTGTCAAGATCATCCTCTACTTTTAGCTGCCGGACGGAAGGAGCCTTTTTCGAAAAAGGGCCGCTCCCGCCAGCCCGGAGCCCAGGAGCAGAGCCGCTCCGGGAAGGGGAACCACCGGGGCTCCCTTCTGGGCATAAAGGGTCTGTATCTCCTCCTGACTCAGGGCCGTGGACCAGACGGTAATCTCATCCATCACCCCTTCGAAATAATTGTCGCTTCCCGCAAGATCAAGCCCCAGATAAAAGGGCCAGGTGAGGCCCTGAACAGTGGGATGAGTACCATTAAGAAAAGTAGGAGTAGTTTGACCCACTTCCACGCCGTCTTTATAAAAAGTAAGGGTATAGGAATCCCCGTCATACGTTACGGCCACAAAGTGAAACTCTCCCACTTTCACCATGGCCTCAGGGGTCCAATACTGATCATACCAACCGTTGATCCGGGAATGCCCGTATCCATATTTAAACTCTAAGTTGAATGTATTCCAGGAATCTCCCCCGAAGGTCACAAATCCCAGCCAACCAATACTATCGGTATTTAGGGTGGAAGGATTGGCCCAGCCGGCAATGGTGAAGGAATTGGTGGGCCACTCGTAATCCTGCGTGGTCACAAGATAGGCGTGTCCTCCCTCAGCGAAGGAAAGAGCCTGTCCCCTGGGCCCGGAAACCAGGGAAAGAGACCCAGAATTTTGAACACTCATTTCCCATATACCTACATTCCCCACCCCCCGATAAGGATCCTCGGGATCGTCAAAGGACCACCAGGCCACAAGGGACTCGATCGGCAGGGGAGCCGAAGAACCCGGCAGGGGCAAAAGCCCCGCCGACCCCGAACGAACGAGAAACCCCACCCACACCAGAACCAGTAGAAGAACAATTCCCGCCTTCCTCATAACCACCTCCTCCTTAACGGTTAGTTATGAGGTTTTCCTCCTCCGGCTTATTCCCAGGAGAAAAAGACCCCCTCCCAAAAACCCAAGCGCCCCGGGAAGGGGAACCGGCGTAAGCTCTAACTTAAAATTATCCACCTCCTGGAGATTGTTAGCACCTCCTGTAGCTCCGGTGAAACCAATATACGCTTCAAAAGGAGTAAAATCCGAAACGATAAAGTTATCTATTCTTAAAAAGTTATCCACATATACAGATATAGATTTTTGCGAAAGATCAAACTCCACCTTCACATGATGCCAATCGTTATCTTCAACATCCCCAAGAGAAGCTGCGGTAAGAGATTTTACTACACCCAAAACAGTCTGACCATTCAAATCAATTCCCACATGATCAGAGGTAATAGTGTCAGCCTCTGAATTATAAAAAGTATCAAACTCCACCGCCAAGCTGTTACCTATTCCTCCGTATCCCAGGCCTCCACCGTAGCCCCCTAAGGCGTCTAAACCATTCGAAACATCGATCAGGGCAAAAGTAATTCCGTCTGCTCCATCGTAATAACCTAAATAGATATCAAATTCGGCTTCAAGGCGTGAATACCTGGAAAGATCAAAGCTCTGCCTGTACCATATACTACCTCGCTTATTGCTAATTGCAGGGGTTAAGACCAATCGGTACCCGGTCCAGTCTGCATCTCCGTTAAGGCTCCATCTACTCGATGGATCGGTGTCGAAATCATCAACGATGGTAAAAGCCCCTACATAACCACCCACCACCAAAAATAGAAACACAAGCCCCAAAACTTTCTTAACCATCTTTTGCCCCCCTTCTCCTCAGAAATTAACCCCCGGGAAACCACCTCCGCCTCCTTAGCGAAAGCCCCAGAAGGCCGCTTCCGAGGAGGAGAAGCGTTCCCGGAAGAGGCACCGGCGAGGAAGCGGATGTATCCAGGGTGGCCGTAAAATAGCCCGTCTCGCCATCCTGGAAATAAAGCGAAACCCACAACCAGCCGCTATCCGTCCATATTCCGACCCCGTCCGTATCCCCGCTTTTCCAGAAGTCGGCTCCGGTGGAGCTCCACCGCCCCGACCCGAACTCGTCCCCGGGCGGCACATTAGTGAGGCTAAGACTTACACCCGCATCGGCGGAAGCCGAAGGCGAACCCAGGGAGACCCTCAGGGTATAGGGCACCCCAATGGACACCACTCCGGTTCCGCTTACGGTAAAGGAGCCGAAACGCTCGGCATGAGCCCCGGACCACACGGAATAACCCACCACCTCCGGATCGCTGTAAACTTCCATAGCGGTGCTATTCAGGGAGGCATAGGCCGAGGCCCCACCCATGGAGGCGGAAACATTCAGAGCACCCCAGGAGGGAAGAGAATTCTCCTGATAATCCTCATCCGCCCAGGCCTCCGCCTGCTCCTCCTGCTTGACCCAGGTAATGGAAGGAGCCGAACCGCCTGAAAAATTGAAAGTTTGGACCGTCAACCGACTCCAGTCCAGATAGACCTGCCCCACCGCCAGAGGAGCCGCCTCCACCCCGGAAACCAGAATCCAGAACCCTATAACCACCAGCCACCAACACCTGCGCATACCGCACCTCCACCCGGGAATAAAACCCGACTTAAAATTAATCTTATTTTGACCACCCTACAATATTCTGCCCCTTCTGTCAAGAAGATTTAATGTTGATAAATAATAGAAGATTTTTCAGGATTTCTCGCCATTCCCTCTCCAGGGAGCGGCAGAATTCCAGGCGTTCGGAGAGTTCGCCCACCAGGGCCTCAAGCACCCTCACCCGCTGTTCGAGATCCCTCACCCGGGAACCGAGATCCCCGGCCTCCGGGGAAGGGACCTCCCCCGCGGTCTCGGCGGGTTCGAAGAAGAGTCCGCTTCGCCGCCTATCCTCCACCACGGTCTCGATGAGGTCGGCCCCGATGCGAGGGATCCCGTCGGCAAACCCATAGACCAGGGCCGTATCGCAGATGAGGTTTATGAGCCGGGGAATCCCCCGGGAATACCGATATACCGCCTCCAGGGCCTCCTCGGTGAAAAGATCCTCCCGTTTCGCCCCGGCCACCCGCAGGCGATGCCGCACATAGGCCTTGGTCTCCTCCAGGTCCAGGGGCTCCAGATGACAGTAAACCGTAACCCTCTGGACCAGTTGCTTGAGGGAGGGGTGTTCGAGCTTGCGCCGCAATTCCGGCTGCCCCACCAGGATGATCTGCCACAGAGGCTCCTTCTGGGTCTCCAGATTGGAGATCAGACGGATCTCCTCCAGCGTGGAGAGGGAGAGATTCTGGGCCTCGTCCACGATCAGGATCACCCGGCGCCCGGCGGCATACTCCCGGAGGAGAAACCGGTTCAGGGCCTCAAAGATCCCCACCTTGTCCTGCGTCTCCACCGGGATCTCCAGTTCCCGGGCCACCAGTTTCAGAAACTGGGAAGGGGAAACCCTGGTGTTATATACGTAGGCCACCCTCACCGCCCCCCGAATCCGGGCCAGAAGATAGTTGATGAGGGTGGTCTTCCCCGAACCGATTTCTCCGGTGATCACCACGAACCCCTTGTTCTCGACCACCGCGTAACGCAGGTGGGTGTAAACGTTTTCATGCTTCGGACTCATGAAAAGATAGGAGGGGTCCGGGGAGAGGGTGAAGGGTTTTTCGCGCAGACCGTAAAAACGTTCGTACATAACCCGTTAAAACCGAAACTTGTTCATCACCACCCCCACCAGGGGCTTCTCCTGAAGCATCTCCAGGGCGGAGCGAAACTGGTCCTCGGTGGTCCTTTCCGCCTCCACCACCAGGAGAACCCCATCCACATAATCCGCCAGCACCAGGGGATCGGCGGTCTGTAACGAGGGAGCATCGAAGATGATGAGCCGTTCCGGATAGCGGGTCTTTATTTCCTCAAAGATGCCTTCCGCATAAGGGGAACCCAGCACCTCGGCCGAACCGGTGAGGGTCCTTCCCGCCGGCATGACCACAAAACGGGGAAGGTTCGGATTGATGAGGACCTCCGGGATCTCGGCCTCCCGGAGGAGCACATGGGCCAGCCCCTTTTCCGCGGGAAGCCCCAGATAGGTGTGCACCGAGGGGTTCTTGAGGTTGGCGTCCACCAGAAGGACCGTGCGGTCGAATTCCCGGGCCATGCTGAGCCCCAGATTGATGGCCGTAAGGGTCTTCCCCTCCCCGGGAAGTGCACTGGTTACCAGGAGGGCGTTCCCCCCGAGTTTTTCCATCCGATCCAGCACCCGGGTATGGAGGATCTTGAGCTGCTCGGTGAGGGCGTCCTCCTCGAAGAACCCGAAGACCTTGTTCCTCCTGAGCACCTCGGGGTCCACCGGCACCACCCGGGTCTGCACGTATTCGGGACGGACCTCCTTTCTCACCCCCCCGCCCCGGCGGGTGAGCTCCACGATCTCCCTCCGGGCCTCCTCGGCTTTCTCCAGGGCCTTTTTGATCCTGCTCATCATCCACCCCCGCTCAGATTAATAAAAGACCGATCTTCTTTTCCACCTTGAGCCAGAATATATCCAGCGGCATCACCAGAAAATGAAACAGCACCACCCCCAGCACCAGCAGAAGCAGAAAGGCCGCCAGGATCAGGAGGTTCTTGCGTCTTCGGGCCCTTCGCTCCTCCTCCCCCTCCACGTAGGGCAGGGCGGCCAGCAGGGGAACCGGGGCCAATTTCTGGACCTCCTCCGGGGTCTTCAGGGAACGATCCAGGTATTCCATGATGGATACCGTCCCCACCCCGGCCCCCAGGGCCAGCACGAACCCTATGAGCACGATGGCCATACGTTTGGGTTTATAGGGTTTCTCCGGAAGCTGGGCCGGATCGATAATGGTGAAACGTTCCCCCTTACGGGACTCCTCGAGCTTCTGCGCGATCCGGGCCTCCATGAGCTTGTCCATCAACTCGTCGTACTTCCGGCGGGTGTTCTGATAATCGGTGAGGAGGAGATTGTAATCCTTCTCCACCAGAGGGGTGTTTTCCAGACGACGCTGATATTCCTCGATCTTCTTTTCGATCTGTTTCTTCTCCTCCTCCAGACTCTTTATCTGGACATCGATGGAGGCGATCTGGGTCATGAGATTGATATAGGCCGGATTGTCCGGACGATTAAGCGCCACCTGCGCCGCCTTGGTCTGCGGATTGTCGGAATCGGCCAGCTCCTGCGAGAGCAGCCTGATCTTCTTTTCCAGGCTGATCACGTCCGGATGTTTGGGCCCCAGGCGCTGCCGCAGCGCCGCCAGCTGGGCCTGAAGATCGTTGAGCTGCTTGATCTTCTCCAGGGTATAATCCGTGGTGCCCACCTGAGCCTCCAGGGCCCTGATCTCCCTCTCCAGCTTCTGGATATCCGGATGATTGGGGGAAAGGGTGGCCCGCAGACTGATCAGCTTGAGCCGGAGATACTTGAGTCTTTCGAGCGGGGTCATAACCGCCTTCCCCTCCTCGGTCTTGATGGGGGCCATGGGTTCCACCAGCGCCAGCTGTCCCTGAAGATAGACCTTCTGTTCCTTAAGGGAGCGAATCTGGGCCTCCAGATCCTCAAGCCGCCGTTCCAGCCGGTCGATGGTCTGGAGATTGATCGTGGTCATCTCCGGAAGTTCCCCCAGGTGTTCCTTCTTGAACCGGCTGATCCGGGCCTCAAGCTCCTTCAGATGTTTGCGCACCTGCTCCAGCTGTTTTTCCAGGAAGGTCACCGTGCCCGAGGCCTGCTCCTCGCGACTTTTGAGATTGTATTCCAGATAGAGCGAGGCCAGAGCATTGGTCACCTTCTGTACCTTGACCGGATCGCGCCCCTCGTAGGAAAGGGTGAAGGCGATGGTGGCCGAAACCGGACGCCCTCCCCGGGTGTTCGAGACCTCCGCATTTATGGGTTCGAGCTTTATATCCCCGCGCATCCGGTCGATGATCTCGTCCAGGGTGTACTTGTCGCGCATTTCCGGATAGAGATCGAACTTCTCGATGAGTTTCGCCAGATTGGACCGACTCATGATCTCCTGGGTGATGGTCTGCAAACGCTCCTCCACATAGCCGGTCACCGTGCTCTTTACATAATCCGGAGGGATCTCCTGCTCCTCAATGAGGATGGTGGTGGTGGCCTTATAGATCGGAGGCAGGATAAAGGCGATCAGGCTAATGGTGATGAACACCGTAAAGAAGGGAATGAAAAAGGCCTTTTTGCGCCGGCGAAAGATGCGCACCAGATAACGAAGGTCCTGCTGTTCCATGGTTCCTCCCCGAATCTTTTATTGAAAAGTCGGAGGCTTTCCGAATCTAAGGATCAACCTCACCCAGACCTGCTGTCGATCGTATTCCCGGTCGGTCACACGATTGCGGAAATCGGCGTACTTGTAACCCAGCTCCAGGGACCAGCGCTCGGTAAGAAGATACCTCAGGGTGGGACTCAGAGAGTAGTAGGTATTCTTTTCCTTGTAAACCCCGCCGCTTGAGGAGGTATGGGCGTAAAAAAGGTAAAGGGAGAGGTCCCAGCGCGGGGTTAGATGATAGACCCAGGAGGCCGAAACCCGCCATCGGTCCACCGACTGCCCGAAGGAACTGTAAACCAGGGTCTTGTTTACCCCCAGCCGGTAACGGGAACGCTCCGCCGTCCTCTCCCAGGAAAGATCGAGGAGGGAGCCCCAGTTGTGCTCGGTCTCCTTGCGGCGCACCGGGACCACGGTTAGAAAGGGCCAGTAGGGCACGAAAACCAGACGCAGATAGGTGAGATAATATTCCGTGCGGGTATAACGCATCCCGGCCAAAAACCTGAGCGTGGAGGTGGAGGAGAGAAGCCTCTGCCATCCCAGGAGAAACCCGTAATTGTGCACCAGACTGTTCTCCGAATCTATCTTGGTGTAATAGACCTGGGAAAGGAGGGTGTCGCGCTGATTTCTCAGATTCCTCTCCAGGGTGCCGGAAACGGTGTATTCGTCGTAATCCACGTTATACTTCCATTCGTACTCGGTACGGGAGGCGGAAAAATTCAGGCTGAGGCGGGTCAATTCGTTCAGGGAATAGGTCAGCCCCGGGGAGATCACGTAACGATGACGATCCTGCCGAAAACGCACGATGCCGGTCTCCCTTAGCTCCGACTCCAGGGTGGTGTCCTTTATCGCCGAACCGTGAAGGGTGAAATCCAGCCTCCTCCCCCATTTGTATCCGGAATTCACATCGCAGCTGTAGTTTACGGTGTTGAGTTCCGTATGGTCTAGGTATTCGTAGGCCTCCATCCCCACCCGGGAGGTGATCCCGAAGCGTTCGGTCTTATAGGTGGAAAAAAAGGAGGGAGAGGCCACCAGATAGAAATCCTCCTCGGGATAGTAGGTAAAGGCCACATTGTCGTCATAATACCCCTGAAACTTAAGCCGGGAGGAAAAATAAAAATCCGCTCCCCAGAGGGGAGAAAGACCGCTCATAGCCCAGAACCCCACCACCAGACAGACGATAGCCCCCCTAGGGAACAACGACCACATCCCCCCGTTTGAGGATGATGTTCTGTTCCAGGTGCTGGCCGTGGATCACCTGGTCGTAGTTGAAGGGGATCTTGATGATCCGATCCCCCTGGCGGCGGAGAATGAGGATCTTCTTGGAGGAGGCGAAAGGGGTGAGGCCTCCGGCCATGGCCAGAATCTGCATCACGTCGGTGTTGAGCTCGATGGGATATGCCCCCGGACGGTTCACCTTTCCGATGACATAGGCCTTGAGGCTGTTGACCTGCACCAGCATCACCGTAACCGTGGGATTCTGGATGTATTCGCTCAGACGCTTTTGAAGCACCCTCCTGAGATCGGCCACGGTAAGCCCGCTTACCTTTATGTCCCCGGCGAAGGGATAGGAGATGACCCCATCCGGAGGGATCACCACCTTCCGGTTCAGGCGCTCATCCTGCCACACCGTGATCTCCAGCACGTCTCCCGGACCGAGACGGTAGAAGGGCACCTCCTGCGCCCGCACCCGGGAGACCATCCCCAGCCAGAAAACCAACCCGCACAATAGGGCCGCCCGTACCCGCATTCCTGCCCCCTCCCTCAAGGGTTTTTCTCCAGTTCCGCCAGGAGTCTCCGGGCCTCCTCGCGGCCGGCAAACTCCCGCCCCTTCTCCAGGGCCAGCCGGAGATAAACCAGGGCCCTGGACCTTTCTCCCAGCTGATAATACACCGCCCCCAGATGATAGGAAACCACCGGATAATCCCTGACCTTATCTCCCAATTTCTCGAGCAGGGCCCTGGCCCCGGTGTAATCCCCTTTACGATACTTGATCCAGGCCAGGGTATCAACCAGCTCCGTCCGCCGGGGATATTTCCGGACCCAGGGGAGGAGAAGTCGCTCCGCCTCGGCCAGGTTCCGGGGAGTGGGTTGATACTGGGCCAGGTAAAAGGCCAGATTGTTGGCCGCCACCAGATTCCGGGGATTCTTCTCTAAAACGCGCCGGTAAAGGGCTATGGCCCGGGCATAGTCCCCGGTCTCCCCGTAGAGCTGGGCCAGCAGGAGCAAATAAAAGGGACGGGGGTCGCGGAGACTGAGTTTCCGGCAGTAGGCGATCATCTCCCGGGTCAGCCCGGCTTTCCGGACTATGCGGGCGAGAACCGTAAGCACCAGGGGATGCCGGGGATTAAGGGCCAGGGTCTTCTCCAGCAGCCGCCGGGCCGCGGCTCGGTCCTTTTCCTGCAGGTAGAGGTCCACCAGCTTCTCCACCACGATCAGATCGCCGGGATCCTTCTTCCACCTCTCCTCAAGCAGGGCCCGGGCCTTCCCCGGATTCCCCTCCTGCACATAGACCTCGGCCAGGCCCAGATAGGCCTCCCGGTTTTCGGGAGACACCTCCAGAACACGCCGGTACATGTCCTCGGCCAGATCCGGCTCGCGATTAAGGAGATGGGCCCGGGCCAGCCGGAGCATGATCCCCGGGTTCTGGGGCTCCTCCCCCAGAGCCGCCCGGTATTCGCCGATGGCTCCGGTATAATCCCCGCGCCGGAAAAGGATGTCTCCCTTGAGAAGATGGGCCGAGACCAGATGCGGACTGTCCTCAAGGACCCCGTCCACCTCCCTTAAGGCCTCCCGAAGACGCCCCTCCCTCCAGAGGAGGGTGGCCTTAAGGAGCCTGGCCCGGATCTTGAGGGAGTCCTTGTCCACCCGCGAGATATAGGCCTCGAGCAGACGATAGGCCTCCCCCCGGCTCCCCCGCTCAAAGGAGTAGAGAACCAGCCGCTCGAGCAGAGGGAAACTTTGAGGAAACCGGCGGCATCCCTCCTCCAGGGTCTTCTTTACCTGCCCTTCCTCCCCGGCCAGGGCATAGACCTGAGCCAGGAGCAGATAAGCCCTCTCGCCCCCCGCGCCCCGGGCCAGACCGTCCCGGAGGACCCGGATGGCCCGGGTAAGATCCCTCCTTCTCTGGTAAAAACGCACCAGCCCCTCCAGATACTGGAAATCATCGGGATGGGCCTCATAAAGCGAGCGGTAGAGCGCTTCGGCCTGGGAATATTTCCCCTCCCCCTCCAGGATGCGGGCCAGAAGAAGGGTGGCCCGGGGTTGGCCGGGGCGGAACTCAAGGACCCGGCGCAGCACCCTTTCAGCCTCGGATTTCCGGCCGGTCCGAAGATTCAGGTCCGCAAGCATCAGACAGGCCGAAACCTCCCGCTCCCCGCAGAGGGCCTCAAGAAGGGGCCGGGCCCGGTCGTATTTTCGCAGACCCAGAAGGGCCGCGGCCTTGAGTAACTTCGCCTCGGACCGAGCGGGATCTTTGGAAAGGACATATTCCGCCTCCGCGAGGGCCTTATCGGGTTTGCGCACCAGGAGAAAGATCCGGCCCAGGAGGATACGGGCCGGAAGGAGATCCGGGGAGATCTCCACCGCCCTTACCAGAGCCCCGTAGGCCCGGGGAATCCGCCCCTCCTTAAAATAGACCACCCCCAGCCCGTAATAGGCCGGGGCCAGACGCGGGTCTATCTGCAGGGCCCTTCGAAAGTTGACCTCGGCCCGACGGTAATCCCCCTGTTTCAGGGCCTCCTCACCCCGCCGGAGATAGCGTTTTTTCTTCTGGGCCGGATTCCCCCCGCAGGAAGCCAGAATAAACACCATGAGAAACAGACAACCCAGTCTCCTCGCCGCCCTCATAAGGCCCCCTTCCGCGAAAGGACCACCACGATGGTCTTGAGGATGATCTTTATGTCGTCCAGAAAACGCCAGTTCTCGATATATTTGCAGTCGAGTTCCACCACCTTATCGAAATCCGTGATCTTGTTCCGGCCCGAGATCTGCCAGAGCCCGGTAATGCCCGGCTTGATGGCGATACGCCGCCAGTGCCAGAGGTCGTATTTCTCCACCTCCTCCGGGGTGGGAGGTCGTGTTCCCACCAGACTCATCTCTCCCTTGAGCACGTTCCAGAACTGCGGAAACTCGTCCAGGGAGGTGCGGCGCAGGAACCGGCCCACCCGGGTGATGCGGGGATCGTCTTCCACCTTGAACATGGGCCCCTTCATGATGTTCTTCTTCATCAATTCCTTCTTTCTTTCCTCGGCATCCACATACATGGTGCGGAATTTATAGAGGGTAAAGACCCGTCCGTGCTGCCCCACCCGTTTCTGTTTGAAGAGCACCGGCCCCGGGGAATCGAGCTTGATGGCCAGGGCCACAAAGGGATACATGAGAAGGAAGAGGGCGGTTCCCACCAGTCCTCCGGCGATGTCCAGGATGCGTTTGTAGAGAAGCCCGGTGGCGTTAAACGGCGTGGTGCGCAGGACCAGAAAGGGGATTTCCTGCACCATCTCCGCGTGCAACCGGGCCCCCTCCGGGGACCAGAAGGCCGGAAGGATACGCACATCCACCCCCATCCTCCGGCAGAGATCCACATAATGGGGAATGTTGATGGATTTCTGGCCCTTTACCGCAAAGACCACCTCGTCCACCGGAAAGCGTCGCAGGATCCGGGGAAGATCCTCCAGGGTTCCCAATACCTCGGAGGACCCGGCGTCCTTTTCCTCCACCACAAGCCGACCCAGGAGTTTGTGCCCCCAGCTCAACTGCCGGCGCAGGGCCTCGGCCACGATTTGCCCCCGCTCCCGGTCCCCCACCAGGAGGAGCTGGCGGGCATGGAACCTCTTTCCGGCAAAGTGCCGGCAGTATCCGATCACCAGCACCCGATTCAGGCTCACCAGCACGAAACTCAGGGTCAGAAAGGTGAAAAAGAAGAGCCGGGAATAGCCGGTCTTCTTGAAGGCGAAGATGAAGGCCCCCAGCACCAGAAAATCCAGGACCAGGGCCTTGAACACCGCCCAGAGATGGGGGAGCACCCGGGAAGGGAGGCCCTCGTTGTAAAGCCCGATCCGACCCATGACGTAGTTATTCACCAGGACCACCAGGAGGATGGAATAAAGAAGAAGCTCCCCGGGCATGTGCCAGCGCCCGCCGTAAAGGGATCGGCGCAGGAGGAAGGCCAGGTATCCGGCCAGTGCGATGCTCAGGGCGTCAAGGAGCATCAACAGGTTATAAATCAAACGAACCTGCTGCTGAAACATGGTTCCTACCCCGGGATAAATCTCCGGAGATGCGGCCACAGGGCCCGCAGAAACTCCCGCAGGGCCCGCTCCGCTTCCCGCCGGTTAAGCCCCGGAGGACAGAACATCTCCACCCTCACCAGCGCCCCGTCGGTCCTCCGGCGAAGGACCGCATCACGCAGAAGATAAAACTTGTGTTTCCAGGGATTCACCAGGACCCTCCCCCTCTCCATGAAGAAATAGGTGGCCAGGAGGCGCTGCCCCCCCTTCCTCAGCCAGAGGTATTTTACTTGAATAGCCCTTTTCCCGGAAACGTCAAGTTCCCAGATTCCGGTCCGCACGATATCCCACCCCCCTCCCAGGAGACAGCTCTGGGGGGTGTGGATGGTGTGCCAGGTGGTCTGATAGGAATAATAGGGGATGAGGAGAAAGATGGTGCCGGGAAAATCTTTCCGGCGATAAATACCGTAAAAGTAATCGTCGGCCCAGAGGGATTTAAGGACCCGGGGGGAAAGCCGCCGCGGTTCCCCGTGCCACCCCCCTATCTCCAGAGGGAAATAGAGAAGCGGCCGCGGGGTGAGCCGGGCGGAAAGTTCGGGGACCATACGAAAGCCCCAGCCTCCCGCAAGGAGGAGGGCCCCGAAGATCACCGCCGGCCAGAGGGAGGCCCCGTCGGCGGAAACCCGGTCTTCTCTCGGGGAGGAGGAAGCCTCCGCGGAGGGCGAGAGCCGGTTTTCCAGAAAGCGCAGGATCATCAGGGAGAGGAGAAAGAGCCCCAGGGATAGGACGAAGACCAGCCAGCCCAGGAGGGAATGATAGGGCTCCTCGAGCACCCCGGAATGCCCCCGCGCCACCAGGACCCCGGTAAGAAAGACCCGCAGGGCGTTGGAAAGGACCGCCACCGGGGCCACCAGGAGCACCATGATCAGCCGGGCCCACAGGGAACGCAACCCGTAATAGGAAACCAGAAGGGCGATGAGGATAAGGGGCATGAAATAACGCAGCCCGCTGCAGGCCTCGGCGATCTGAAGACACGCTCCTCCCACATGAAGGAGGTTCCCCTCCCGCAGGACACCCAGCCCCACCGCATTGAGCAGCAGGGCCGACAGCCGGGAGGTTAAGAGCTGGAGCTTAAAGGTTAGGATCCTGCGGACGAAGGGAGGGAGCGGGGCCATGAAAAGCAGGATCAAAAAGGGAAACCGGAGCGCCCGGACCCTTTTTCCGTAAAGAAGGAGGGCCAGGGAAAGGATGGCGGCCCAGAAACCGAGATAAAGCAGGAAATCCACCGCGGAAAAGAGGCCGGCATAGGCCAGAAGAAAGGAGAAGATGAGGGCCGGAAGCCCCAGGGGATGAAACCCCATCTCCCGGAACCGGAACTCCGAACGTTTTTCCCAGCAGAGATAGGCGAAGATAAGGGGAACGAGGTAACAGTAGCTGTTGTCCCCCAGGCGCCAGACCTTAAAGAACCGGGAAAGAAGGGGGAAATAGGCCCACAGAATAAGCCCGGCGAGAAAGACAAGCCCCGCCGTCCTGCCCCCGGGGATAAAAAAGGGGGCCCTAAGGCCCCCCGGACCGCCCCTTTTCAAGACCGGCTCCCTAGGTTTTGAAATAACGCCTCAGCCCCGCCAGACCGAGGAGACCGGGAAGGAAAAGGACCCCCGCCGGCGGAAGAGGCACCACACTGAGGTGCATCCCGGCGTTCACGCTTACGGAATCCCCCTGATAGGCCGTCCCGGAGATAGAGAGATTCGCACTAAGACGATACCACCCCGGCTTAAGGAAATACTCATAGGCGTAGGAATACTCGCCGTCACCGCTTATCCCCTGAGGTCTAATTTGGTTCCCAACATAGGCTATCTGCCTTACATAATTGTCCGGCTCCCCATTATTGTCGGCATCCTCATACTGGTAGAGATAAAAACTCCAGGTTATATTAATACGATTAGCATAATTGTAATTCGAGCCAAAATCCGAGCCGCTATAGTTCGCAAACTCGACCACCCGCAGGGTGAGAGGCTTATCCAGATAAAAATACCCATCCTGCTGGGGATTAGCGTAGAAAGAGGCCCAGTCGTTAGCGCTTACATAAATGTTGGTTGAGGCATACCCCGAGGCGGAAAGGCCGCTCACCCCGCCCTCATTAAGAAAACTCCTGGACCGAGACGAGGCAGTCCATCTCTGCGTTACCCCCGGGGCCAGATCATGGGTGTAGGAGTCCGAGACCTGAACCTCTGCCGGAGGATTGTGCTGGTAAGCCCCCCGCGCCGTATCCGCATTATCAACTTGAGAAATTCCCGAGGGCCCAAAAACATGCTTGGCCTCTCCATTACTGTAACCATCTACCTTTGCGTACGCATAAAAGTGGGCGTAATGCCAGGGATAGCTTTCGTCCCAGTAATAGGGTATGGGCGAGGCCCACACCCCTCCCGCAAGCCCCAGACACCCCGCCACCAAAACCAGAACCCAGAAAAACCCCATCTTCTTTTTCCTTCCTGCCTTCATCATCCTTACCCCCCTCGAAAGATTTTCCTTTTAATTTTTTATAAAAGAATAAAGGACTTTGTCAAGTTGGGATGAAGAGCTATACAATAAAAATTGGATCAATCGGCCAAAAAGTGGACATAAACTCGGCTATTTAATTCCCGCAGGGATTAACCGGGGCTTCCTCTCCGAGATGGGCCAGGACCTCCCGGACCAGTTCCGGAAGGGGGGTTTCGGCGGAAAGGCTCAGGTGTCGAAAACGGGGCAGGATCCGAAGATAGGTCTCCCTCACCGCCCGAAGCATGGTCTCGGTCTCGTAAAGCTCCCGTTTTTCGGCCCGGCCCTTCACCCGATCGAGGGCCCTTTCCACCGGGAGATCCAGGTATATCACCAGGTCCGGAACCGGGGCCACGGTCTCGTTCCTTCGGCGGAGTTCCTCCGGGTCCAGCCCCTGACTCCCCTGATAGGCCAGGGTGGAGGGATAGTAGCGATCGCAGAGGACGATTTTGCCCTGAAGAAGGGCCGGAATGATCACCCTCTCGGCGTGTTCCCTGCGATCCCTCAGAAACAGCTCCGCAAAGGCCTGGGGAGAAAGGGGGGTCCTGCGGGCCAGGTGCTCGCGGATCTTCTTCCCCCATTCCCCCTCCGTGGGCTCCCGGGTGAGGAGCACCGGCCGGCCGACTTCCTTTAACCTTTGCCCCACCTCCCGTAACAGGGTGCTCTTTCCGGAGCCGTCCAGCCCCTCAAAGACGATAAGACGCCCCGGGCGGTTGAATTCCACCAGGATTCTGGAGACCAGAAAATCCCGGTTGTCCGGAGTAACCTCGCAAAAGATAGGGCCTTCCAGCCTGAGAACCTCCTCCAGGAAGGGGACCTTACCGTACCCCACCGAAGCCAGAAGGGGCTCCGGCCCGGACAGAAGCTCCCGGATACGTTGACGGAAGGCCTCGGAAAAGATCTCCATCTTGCCGATCTCATCCACCACGAAGATCACCGGCCCCGGGGCCGAGGGATCCGGCTTAAGAGAGGAAAGGGCCAGTTTCTCAAAGGCTTCCAGGAAGACCCGGTACTTACCCAGCTGGGGCCAGCCCCGTCCCTTCTTCGCCAGCCAGGCCTCCCGGCCGTCCAGGGTGTAAATCTTAAAACCTATCCGCCGCCCCCCCTCCCGGACCTCCCGGGTGACAAAACCCCTTTTGACCCCGGGAAGTTTCTGCACGATCCGCTCAATAAGGGTGGTCTTCCCTGTCCCCGGAAGACCGTGCACCAGAACCTTTTTGCGTCCGTGGTCCGGGATCCTCATTTTGGGGATTTCTTCCTCAGGGGGCGGGTGCTCAGAAGGACATAGGTAGCCCCCGGCCCCCCGTCACAGGGCCGCGCGCTGGCATAAGCCAGAACATGACGTCGATAGGGCCCTCGTTCCAGCCAGAACCTTACCCTCTCCTTTAACACCGGTTTGCCCGGGGAGGAAAGCCCCCGCCCGTGAACAATGAGCACACAGCGATCCCCGCGGAAGATACACTCCCGAAAAAATTCCCGCAGGGCCTCCTCCGCCTCCGCCACGGTGAGACCGTGAAGATCCAGAACCCGACTGTAGGCAATCCGCCCCTCCCGCAACCTTCGCATAAGCTCCGAAGTAACCCCCGGAGCCCGACCCTCCATGTATTCCGAGGTCTGCCAGACCCTGACCCGCAGGGGCTCCGGAGGCCAGTTTCGCTCCTCCCCCGTCGGACGGGGAGAGCGGGGAACAGGCCTCCAGAAGAACTTCTCCCTGTCGCGCAGGGGGCGCACCTTCCGGAAAAACTCCTCCGGATCCTCCTCGCACACAGGCCGTTCCGGACCGGGAGGCAGGGCCTCCCGGGCTAGCTTCTCCCGCAGGATCTCGAAGGGTCGAAACCCCATCTCCTCTCCCCTCAACACAGCCCTCTTCGGAGCCTCACCGTGGAGGCCCTCTCCGACCTTACTCCTCCAACCGGATCAACTCATACCTGCGGGTCCCCAGGCCGATCTCCTCCGCGTGTTCCAGGGTAACCTCCCAGGGAATCCCGGGATAGAGCTTCCGGAACTTGTCCTCCCCGGGCCCGGCCCCCTCGGCCCGGGAACCCGGTAGTCCGGATTCCCGATTGACGAGATCCACGCTGGCCTGATCTATGGCCACCGGGTCCTCCGAGGCCAGAATACCCACATCGCGCACCAGAGGATAGTCGTTAAAGGGGTAACAGTCGCAGGCCGGGGACACCCGGAGGATAAAATTGAGAAACACCGCTCGCCCCCGCTTGGGCCGAAGCACCGCCGCCGCATATTCGGCCATCTTGCGCATGAAAAGCTCGGCCTTTTCGTTCCACTGGACCTTGATGGCCTCCTGCGGACAAACCGCGATACATTCCCCGCAACCGATACAACGTTTCTCGTTGATTCGGTATCGGGGTTTCTTCGTTCCCTGCGCCGGTTCCGGGGCTCCCACCGGACAGAATTCCGCACAGGTTCCGCAGGCCACACAGCGTTTCTTGTCTATCTTGGGGGCCACGGTGGAGTGTTGTTCCAGCTTTCCCTTGCGGGCCGCACACCCCATCCCCACATTCTTGATGGCCCCGCCGAAACCGGAAAGCTCGTGCCCCTTGAAATGGGTGAGCACCACCAGACCATCCGCCCGGGCCACCTCCTTGGCCACATAAAACTCGCGGAGCACCGGAAGCTCCAGTTCCACCCGCTCGTAGGAATTACCCCGCAGCCCGTCGGCGATTATGAGAGGCGCCCCCACCACCGCAAAATCAAAACCGTTGCGAACGGCCGTCTCCAGATGGACCACCGCATCCGAACGACTACCCCGGTAAAGGGTATTGGTGTCGGTAAGAAAGGGCTTGACCCCCAGGCCGCGCAGGTGATCCACCACCCTCCTTACCCACTGAGGACGAAGATAGGCCAGGTTCCCGGCCTCTCCGAAATGAAGCTTTATCCCCACCAGCGCTCCCCGGCGAAATCGATCCCCCAGTTTTAGAGCCGCAAGAAGGGCCTCTACCTTGTCCAGAAGGGAGGTCTTTTTCTTTAAATGAAGATCCACAAAATAAACAGGACTTGCCATTCCCTTCACCTTAATCTTTAATTAAAGCCATGGAAACGGAGGATCGCAAGCTTTTAACCCTGGTTCAAAAGGAATTTCCCCTGGTGCCCCGTCCCTATGCGCTTCTGGGGGAAAGTCTGGGGCTTTCCGAGGAGGAGGTCCTGGCCCGTCTGGTCAGATTGACCCGGGAGGGCATCCTCCGTCAGATAGGGGCCATCTTCAATCCCGGGGCCCTGGGCTACCGAACCACCCTGGTGGCCTTTGCCGTGCCGGAGGCCCTCCGGGAGGAGGCCGCCCGGATCATCAATCAACACCCCGGGGTAAGCCACAATTACCTGCGGGACCACCGCTTCAATTTCTGGTTCACCCTGGCCGTGCCCCCGGGGAAGGATCTGGAAGAGGAGGTAAAAGACCTGGCCCGCCGATCCTCGGCCGAGGACTATCTTCTCCTGCCCATCAAAAGGGTCTTCCGGATCGCAGTTATCTTCGACCTGGAGGAGGGGCAAACCGGGGACGGAAACTTTACCTATTCGGGAACCATCCAGAACCCCGATCCCCGCACCGTAAAACTGGTGCGCGCCACCCAGGAACCCCTGCCTCTCATTCCCCGCCCCTTTCGGGAGGTGGCCCACCGGGCCGAGGTCAGCGAGGAGGAACTCCTGGCCTGGATAGAGGAGATGCTCCGCAGGGGGGTCATGCGCCGGTTCGCCGGCCTGGTGCGCCACCATCGGGCCGGGTTCAGGGAAAACGTCATGGTGGCCTGGCGCATACCCGAAACCCGGGTGGAGGAAATCGGCCGGGCCCTGGCCCGGGAGCCCGGGATCACCCATTGCTACGAAAGGGTCTCTTACCCCCGATGGCCCTACAATCTCTATACCATGATCCACGCCCCCCGACGGGTAGAAGACCGACTCCGGGAGATCTCCCGTCGCTACGCCCTTTCGGACTTCCTGGCCCTGCGAACCCTTCGGGAATACAAAAAGATCCGGCTCAAACTCTTCCTGGAGGGAAACGGAGAAAATTCCGCAGGATCCGCACCCCCTCGGGAAGATCGTCCGAATTAAAATCCCACTCGCGCGGGGGTTTGCCCAGGCGCTTCCAGGCCTCAAGCGAGGTCCCTATGGATTCCGGATGGAACTGGACTCCCTCCACCGGGTACTCCCGATGGCGTACCCCCATTATCTCTCCGTCCTCGGCCCGGGCGGTGATCGTGAGCTCCGGGGGAAGACTGGCCTCCTCGATGGCCAGCGAGTGATAACGCATGGCCTCAAAGGGGGAGGGCAGCCCCCGGAAGACCCCCCTGCCGTCGTGGGTGATCTGCGAGGTCTTGCCGTGCATGAGTCTCCGGGCGGAAACGATCCTTCCCCCGAAGGCCTCGCCGATACATTGATGCCCCAGACAGACCCCCAGGATGGGCACCCGACCGGCCAGCACCCGGATCAGCTCCACGGAAATGCCGGCCTTCTGCGGGGTGCAGGGGCCGGGGGAAATAACCACATGGGTGGGGCGAAGCCCCTCGGCCTGGGACACGGTGATCTCGTCGTTCCGGTAAACCAGGATCTCTCCCTCCGGAAAGAGTTTCTCCAGCATCACCCCCAGCAGCTGCACCAGGTTATAGGTGAAGGAATCGTAATTATCTATCACCAGGAGCCGCATCCCTAGACCACCCCCTTCCTCACCAGCTCCAGGGCCTGCATCATACCCCGGGCCTTATTCAGGGTTTCCTCGTACTCCCGTTCCGGATCCGAATCGGCCACGATACCGGCCCCGGCCTGAAGATAAAGCTGATCCCCCTTCTGGAAGAGGGTCCGAATGGTAATACATAGATCCATGTTCCCCGAGAACCCGAAATAACCCACCGCTCCGGCATAAGGCCCCCGCTTCACCGGTTCGAGTTCCTCGATAATCTCCATGGCCCGGATCTTGGGAGCCCCGGAGACCGTCCCGGCGGGGAAAGCGGCCCTAAAGACATCGAACATGTCCCGTCCCGGAGCCAGCTCCCCCCTTACCCCCGAAACCAGATGCATGACATGGGAATAACGCTCGATCACCATGAGATCATAGACCTCCACGCTGCCGTAAGTGCATACCCGCCCGATATCGTTCCGCCCCAGATCCACCAGCATGAGATGTTCGGCCCTTTCCTTGGGATCACGCAGAAGATCCCGGGCCAGCTCCGCGTCTTCGGTTTCGTCTTGCCCCCGCGGACGGGTGCCGGCGATGGGACGGGTCTCCACCCGACCCTCCTCGACCCGCACCAGGATCTCCGGGGAAGAACCGATCAGGGTCTCATCCGCCAGACGCAGAAAGAAAAGATAGGGCGAGGGGTTGATCTTGCGCAGAGCCCGGTAAAGAGCGAAGGGGGGAAGATGGGATCGTCCGGAAAACCTCTGGGAGAGCACCACCTGAATAACATCCCCGGCGGCGATATATTCCTTGGCCCGACGCACCATTTCCTTGAAGCGCTCTTTTTCCATCTCCGGGGAAAGCTCGGTGGCCTCCCCGGCCCGTGTGGGGGGAGGATAGAGAAGCGGCCCCCGGATGCGGGAGACCACCGCTCCGATCTCCGCCCGGGCCCGCTCGTAAAGGGCCTCCGGCGATTCCCCGGGCTCCACCCTCACGTTGTAAATTACCTGTAACACGTGCCGGATCCGATCGTAGGCCAGAAGGATCTCCGGAAACATGAAGTGCAGATGAGAAAAATCGGCGGTATCCGGGGACAGATCCGGCAGTCGCTCGATAAAACGAACCACATCATAGGCCAGAAACCCCACCGCCCCTCCGAAAAAGCGCGGAAGCTCGGGGATACGGGGGGCTCTATAGGCAAGGACCTTCTGCTTGAGGACCTCCAGAGGGTCCTCCACCTCCCGGGTGATCTCGCCGTGGCGGTCGAGCAGGGTAACCCTCCGCCCCCGGGCCCGGAAGATCAAAAAGGGTTGCAGGCCTATGAAACTATACCGGGCCCATTTTTCCCCTCCCTCCAGACTTTCCAGCAAAAATCCGTAATGACCGGTAAAAAGTTTATAAAAGAGGGAAATAGGGGTCTCCAGATCCACCAGAAGCTCGGTATAGACCGGAATCAGGGAATAATCCCGCCCCAGAGAAACGAATTCCTCTTTCGATGGCCGGAGTTCTATCATGTTCCATCTTTTTAAACTCTAAGTTCGAGCTTGGCAAGAGAAGTCTCTTCCACTATACTGGAACCGTTTGTGGACTATACTCCTTCTCAGGTGCGAAAGCGGACGGAGCGGTAGCAAACATGGCCACGGATGCATTTTCCGAATTCCTGGAAAGGGAGGCCGATCGTCTTCGCACCTGCTGGGCCGCCTTTCTCTCCCCCTTTCGCGAACAGCAACTGCCCCTTCCCCCGCGTTATGCGGAGGAATTTCGAAAATACGAACCCCTTTCCCCCGGGGAGAAAAAGAACACCCTGGTGGAGATCCTCCGGGAAACCCGGGAGGTACTCAACTGGCTGCTCCTCCACGTGGATATCCGGGACAAGCTGGCCCAGGAGGGGCGTCTGGGGGCCCTGGAGGAACTGCTGCACCGCCTGGAGGAACTGGAACGGCAGGTGGATTACCTGCGCGAAGAACTCCTGCGCGACCCCCTTACCGGGCTCTGGAATCGCCGGGCCCTGAACATCTTCTTTCCTGAGGTCATCCGGCGCATAACCGAGGGGAGGGAATTATACGTAATGGTCTTTCTGGATATCTACGGCTTTAAAGAGGTGAATCACCGCTACGGTCACCAGGCCGGGGATCAGGTCCTGATCCGCGTGGCCAATCGTCTCCGGACCCTGACCAAAAGGGTGGATATGCCGGTACGCATAGGGGGCGACGAATTCATTCTCCTTCTGGCCGCCCCTTCCCTGGACCGGGTGGCTCCCTTTCTGCTGGAGCTGGCCGGAACCCCTATCCGGATCGAGGATCTGGAAAAGTACCTGGCCTGCGGGGCTACGGACATCCTGGGCACGGACACCCTGGAGTCGTGCCTGCACCGGGCGGATCTGGCCATGTACAAACACAAACTTCTCCTGCGCGACTGGCTGGCCCAGGGAGGCGAAGGTCCCTTCCCTACCCCGGTCCTCCTTCGCGCCTATAGCCGGGATATGTAACCCGGAAGGATTCCTTCGCCTCCGGACCGCAACGGGTTAAATTTAAAGGGAAGGCTCCGGTGGGCCGCCTAAAAACACAGGGAGGTCAAAATCCATGTCCGAGGAACTCCAACTTCTGCTCTCCCCGGAGGAGATCGCCCGACGTGTCCGGGAATTGGGTCAGGAGATCTCCCAACATTACCGGGATAGACCCCTGGTATTGGTGGGGGTGCTCAAGGGGGCCTTTGTGTTCCTGGCCGATCTGATGCGCTCTCTGTCTCTGCCCCGGGTGGAGGTGGACTTTGTACGCTTAAGAAGTTACGGATTCTCCGATACCTCCAGCGGTGAGGTCCAGATCACCAAGGACGTGGAACTCCCCCTTCAGGACAAGGATGTCCTCATCGTGGAGGATATCGTGGATACCGGCTACACCCTAGCCTATCTTCTGAAACATCTTCAAATGCACCGGCCGGCCTCGGTGAAGATCTGCTGTTTTATCGATAAAAGCGAACGCCGAAAGGTCTCCGTGCCTTTACACTTCGTAGCCTTTAAGATACCGCGGGGGTTTCTGGTGGGTTATGGGCTGGATTACGCCGAACGGTATCGACACCTGCCGGGGGTTTATGAGGTGATAAGGAAATAGTTGGAAAGTAAGAGGGGGCGGAGATTCCGCCCCCCTCTCTCCTTTCTACCACCAGCTTATGGTCTTGTCCGCCTCCCAGATCATCTGAATAAGCCGGTCGTAATCCGCGTCCTCTTTGGCCTCGTAGAGGTTAAACTCCATGGCCTCGTTTCCCTCGTTGAGCAGGGAGACCAGCTTTTTCACCTCCTCATTCGGCTCGTTTCTATATACATGCAGGATCTTCATCGTTACCCTCCTCATCTAGGATTTCAAAAAACCGTTAATCCGCACAGGCCGGAGGCGGGCCGTGTTTCTGTTTGGGCATACCGTAGCCGATGATCACATCCGCCTCCCGAAGCTTCTGCGCCAGCTCCTCCAGAGTGATGGGGGTGAGGCCGGCCTCCTCCACGTTGTATTTTTTGGCCTCTTCATCCATGGTATCCACCACCGCAAAGACATCTCCCTCCATATCCCGGATCCACTCCATGTTCTCCTTCACATATTCGGTGAGACGGGGCATCTTCTGATAGAAGATACAGGCATGCGAAAAATGGTTCTCCACCGACTGCCCCAGGGTGGAACGAATTCCGTCGGTGATATACTGACGATTGGCAATCAGAAAATATATCTTTAAAGACATCTCCTACCTCCTTGCCGAAAATTTTTTAGAGAACCAGATACTTCCCGCATTCCTCCAGAATCTCGCCATGATAGGCCTGGGTGCGCATCTGTTTGGGGGTCATCCCTCCGGGGATATCCAGCTCTACATCAAAACCCTCACAGGTATAGCTGTCCGCGCAGATGGCCAGATCGGCCTCGGGGATCATCTGCACCAGTTTGGGGAATTCGAGCTGTTTGGTCAGATGCACCGCCTTAAAGGTAAAGAAGATCTTGACCTTCTTTCCCGCCCGCTGGGCGGCCTCCACAATCTTCAGAAGATGTCCCCAGTACTGGGGAGTGGTTACAAAAATTCCCAGCTTGTCCGGATCCTTAGCCATGATACACCTCCTGCGGCGAATTTTATTTGCCCTTTCTTACATAAAACCTCATAAACCCCGCATCTTCCTTTACACCCAGATACTCGTGTCCGGCCCGCTCGCACCACCCCGGAATGTCGTTCTTGGATCCCGGATCGGTCCCCAGCACCTCCAGGATCTGCCCGGGCTGAAGCTTCTGAATGGCTTTCTTGGTCTTAAGAAGGGGCATGGGACAGGAAAGACCTTTGCAATCGATGGTGAGATCAGGTTTGATTTCATCCAGATTTACTCCCATAACAAACCTCCTTTACTGGATTTTTATTTTATAACTCCAACACAAAACGGTTGGTTTCCTCGTTCCAGTCCACCAGCACCCTCCAGATGAAGAGGAAAACGGCGATCAGGAGTATGGTGCCGGCATAGCCCAGATAATCGGGAAGGAACACGCTCTTGCCCAGCCACTTGCTCACTAGCTCCCCATCCTCGTTTACATAGAGGATCTCGTAAACACTGAAAAGGTGACGGACCAGCGAGTTGGAGAGACCGAAGAAGATGGCCACCACCC
>DRMH01000021.1 GCA_011322625.1 Thermosulfurimonas dismutans
CATCAAACAGGCCTTTCGTTACGGCCTTATCGAAAACGATGATCTTCTCCTAGATATGCTCTCCGAGCGAAATCTCTGCGCGCATCTTTATGACGAAAAGCTTGCCGAAGAGGTTTATGGACGAATAAAAGAAATCTATGTTCCGGAGCTTGAGGGTCTTATTTTGAGTCTCAAGGAAAAACTCTAAGAGGAGGCGAAAGGATGAAGGTTCTGGTGGTGGGAGGAGGCGGACGGGAACACGCCCTTTGCTGGAAGCTCGCCCGGAGTCCCCGGGTGGAGAGGATCTATTGCGCCCCGGGAAACGCCGGGATCGCGGCGGAGGAAAAGTGTGAGTGTGTTCCGCTTGACCCCTTCGACTTTGAGGCCCTTTCGCGATTCGCCAAGGAGAAGGGGGTGGATTTCACCGTGGTGGGGCCGGAGGATCCCTTAGCCCGGGGACTTTCCGATCATTTTGCCAAAGAAGGGCTTAAGGTCTTCGGGCCTTCGGCTGCGGCGGCCCGTATTGAGGCGAGCAAGGTCTTCACCAAGGAGCTTCTTGCCCAATACGGGATCCCCACCGCGGCCTTTGAGGTCTTCGACGATCCCGAGGCCGCCAAGCGCTACATAGAAAAGAAGGGCATCCCCATCGTGGTCAAGGCCGACGGTCTTGCCGCGGGAAAGGGGGTGGTGGTGGCCCGGAGCCTTGAGGAGGCCTTCTCCGCGGTGGACCGGATCATGGTGGAGAGGGTCTTCGGGGAGGCCGGGGCCCGGGTGGTGATCGAGGAGTGTCTTTGCGGTGAGGAGGCCTCCTTCATGGTCCTTACCGACGGCGAGACCGTGCTTCCGCTTCCCTCCTCGCAGGACCACAAACCACTTCTTGACGGCGACCGGGGGCCGAACACCGGGGGTATGGGGGCCTACAGCCCGGCCCCGGTGGTCACCGAGGCCCTCGCCGAAGAGATCATGGAAGGCATCATGAAACCCACCATTAGGGCCCTGGCCCAGGAAGGGGCCCCTTATTTCGGGGTCCTTTACGCCGGGCTTATGATCGTTAAGGGGCGGCCCTACGTGCTTGAGTTCAACTGTCGTTTCGGGGATCCGGAGGCCCAGCCGGTCCTCATGCGGCTTGAGACCGATCTCGCGGAACTCATCGAGGCCGCCTTTTCCGGCCGCCTTGCGGAATGTGAGGTTCGGGTGCGTCCGGAGGCCGCGGTCTGCGTGGTCATGGCCTCAGGGGGCTATCCCGGAAGGTACGAAAAGGGAAAGCTTATCGCCGGGATTGAGGAGGCGGAGAGGATCCCCGGGGTCAAGGTCTTTCACGCCGGAACGACCCGTAAGGACGGAAGACTCGTCACCTCCGGGGGGCGGGTGCTGGGGGTTACCGCCCTGGCCGAGGACATCCCGCAGGCCATGCGCAAGGCCTATCAGGCGGTGGAGAGGATCCACTTCGAGGGGGTCCATTTCCGGCGGGATATCGGGGCCAAGGCCCTGCGGCACCTTCCCCCGCGGGTGGGGATTATCGTGGGAAGCAGGAGCGATCTCAGCGGGGTTAAGGAGGCCGAAAGAATCCTTTCGGAGTTTGCCGTGCCCTACGAGGTGGAGGTAGCCTCGGCGCACCGCAGCCCGGAGAAGGTCCGGCGCTACGCCGAGGAGGCCCGCGAACGGGGGATCCGGGTGATCATCGCCGGAGCCGGGCTTTCGGCCCATCTTCCCGGGGTGGTGGCTGCGCATACCACGGTCCCGGTAATCGGCGTTCCGGTGGCTGCCGGGCCGCTGAACGGTCTTGACGCCCTGCTCTCCATGGTTCAGATGCCCCGCGGGGTGCCGGTGGCCACGGTGGGGATCGGGAACTTCGTAAACGCCGCTCTCCTGGCCGTGGAGATCCTGGCCCTTAGCGAGGAAAGTTTGAGAGAGAGGCTTGCGGCTTACCGACAGAGGCTTGCTTCTGGATGAGGATCCTTCGGGCGGAAGAGGAAGAGGCCTTAAGCGAGGCCCTGAAAATCCTCAGGGACGGGGGAGTGGTAGCGCTTCCCACGGAGACTTTTTACGGCCTGGCGGTGGATCCCCTGCATCGTCCGGCGGTGGAACATCTCTACGCCCTTAAACGCCGCCGCAGGGAAAAACCCGTTCTCCTGCTTCTGGGAGACCTCGGGGAACTGGAGCGCTGGGTGGAAGAGGTGCCCCGGGTAGCCCGGGTCCTGATCGAAAGCTTCTGGCCCGGGCCGCTCACCCTGGTATTCCGCGCCCGGGCCGAGGTTCCCCCCTGGGTCACCGCCGAGACCGGCACCGTGGCCCTGAGACTTTCGGCTCATCCGCTGGCCCGGGAGATTCCCCGGCTTTTCGGCCGGCCGGTAACCGGAACCAGCGCCAATCTTTCCGGGGAACACCCCGCCTGCACCGCCGAGGAGGTGGCCCATTATTTTCCCGAGGTGGACCTCATCCTGGATGGAGGGGCCACCCCCGGACGCAAACCCTCCACTCTGGTCTCCGTGGTCTCCGGGCGCCCGGAGCTCCTGCGTCCCGGGGAGATTCCCTGGGAAACCCTGGAAAAGGTGGTAGAATCCAAGGCATGAAAATCGCCTTTTGCGGAAAAGGCGGAGTAGGAAAAAGCACCATTGCGGCCCTTCTCTGCAAGGCCCTGCTGGATACGGGTTATGAGGTTCTGGCCATCGATGCCGACCCCAGTCCCCACCTGGGGCGACTTTTGGGCTTCTCCGAAACCGAAGGTCTCACCCCCCTTTCCGAGATGCGGGAGCTCCTTGCTGAGCGCGCCCAAAAACAGGGGCCCTATTACACCCTTAACCCCCGCATTGAGGACCTTCCAGAAAGGTTCATGCTCACCCGGGATGGGCTCCGTCTCATGGTGCTCGGGGCCATAAGGGAGGCCGGCGGGGGGTGCGCCTGCCCGGAGCAGACCGTACTGCGACGGCTCCTTTCTTTTCTGATCCTTCAGGCCCGGGAGGCGGTGGTGGTGGATATGGAGGCCGGGGTGGAACACTTCGGCCGTTCCACGGTGGTGCCCATGGATTTCATCCTGGTGGTCACCCAGCCCTATCGCGGAAGTCTGGAAACCACGCGTCAGATCCTGCGCCTGGCCCGGGATCTAAACCTGGAAAAAGTGGTGGTAGTGGGGAATGCGGTGCGCGGCCCGGAAGACGAAAGATATCTGGCCTCCTTTCTGGGGGTCGAACCGGTCCTTTCCTTCCCCGAGGACCCGGAGATCCTCCGGGCGGAGAGGGAGGGCCGCAGCCTTCTGGAGCTGGAATCTCCCTCCCTGGAGCGGGCCAGAGAACTGCTGGAATATCTGCGCCGGCATGGAACTTAAAGACGTCCAGAGTCTTTACGATCCACGCGAAATCCCCATTGACAAGGTGGGCATCAAGGGAATCCGCTATCCGGTTTCCGTGCTGGATCGACGGAGGGGGCTGCAACACACCGTGGCGGAGATCAACATGTTCGTGGATCTGCCCCGGGAATTCAAGGGCACGCACATGAGCCGTTTCATCGAGATCCTGAACGAGTTTCGGGAGGAGATTCATATCCGGAACATTCCGGCCATTCTGGATCGCATGCGGGAGAGACTGGCCGCCAAGGTGGCCCATCTGGAGATAAGGTTTCCCTATTTCCTGAAAAAAGAGGCCCCGGTGAGCCGGGCCCCCTCACTTATGGAATATCAGTGTCTTATCGCCGGCGCCAAGGGCGAATCCTACCTGGACATCCTGCTGGGGGTGAAGGTTCCGGTGATGACCGTCTGTCCCTGTTCCCAGGCCATAAGCGAGATCGGGGCCCATAACCAGCGGGGCGAGGTGGATCTAAGGGTGCGCTTTAGACGTTTTGTCTGGCTCGAGGACCTGATCGAGATCGTGGAGTCCTCGGCCTCAAGCCCTATTTACCCTCTGCTCAAACGCCCGGATGAGAAATTCGTGACCGAAACGGCCCACCGGCAACCCCGTTTCGTGGAGGATGTGGTAAGGGAGGTGGCCCGGCGGCTTCTCGATCATCCGGATATCACCTGGTTTGCGGTATCTGCGGAAAACTTCGAATCCATCCACGCCCACAACGCTTACGCCTATATCGAAAGGACCAAAGGCTAACCCGGCGGGGCGGTTTCTTACCGCACCGCGGCAAAGCCCTCCGGTCTTCTTCGCAGGCTCAGGGTTCCCTTAGGATCGGATCTTTATTCCTCGCTTTCTTCCAGTTCTATTTCCACAAAGGAATGACCGCATTCGTAGCACTTTACGTCCAGCATACCTTCCATGAGCGCTACGTATATTTCTTCTGCCCCGCACTCCGGGCAGGGGCTTTCTATGTTCTCGTTTTCTATGAGGGCTTTGATCTCCTCGCGCAGCTCTTCCGGTACCTCGGGATCAAACACGATCTTCACCGCCGACCTCCTCTTCGGGCTTCTCCGGGCAAAATAACAACCTCTGCTCCCCTTGTAAAGGAGATTTTCGGAACAAAATGAAAAATTCGCGATTTCCGGCCGGACCGGGAAGCGGGCTTTCGGCCACCCCCAGAGCCCGAAGCCCCAGTTCTTCCTCTCCGAAACGCCGGATTTCCTCGATTACCCGGCGATGTTTGGCCGGATCCCGCACCACTCCGCCCCGGCCCACCTCCCGTGGTCCCACCTCAAACTGGGGTTTGATCAGGGCGAGGATCCATCCCCCGGGCTTGAGGATCTCCCGCGCCGCAGGAAGCACCTTCTTTAAGGAAATAAAAGACACGTCAATGGTCACCAGGTCCACTTTTTCGGGAAGATCCTCGGGCTTTAGGTATCTGACGTTCACCCCTTCCCGGGCCACCACCCGGGGGTCACGCCTTAGCCTTTCGTGCAGCTGCCCCCGGCCCACATCCAAGGCATAGACCCGGGCCGCGCCGTGTTGGAGAAGGCAATCCGTAAAACCTCCGGTGGAGGCCCCGAAATCCGCGCAGACCAGGTCTGTTACCGAAAGCCCGAAGGCCTTAAGGGCCCCCTCAAGCTTAAGGCCCCCGCGGGAAACATAGGGCAGCCCTCGACCCCGAATCTCGATGCGGGCAGTAAGCGGGACCCGGGTCCCGGCCTTATCCACCCGCCGGCCCTCCACGAAGACCTCGCCGGCCATAATCAAGGCCTGAGCCTTTTCCCGGCTCTCGGCCAACCCCCGGGCTACCAGGACCTTATCCAGCCTTTCGCGCTTCATCGTTGACTTTCGGTGCCGATTTTCTATTCTACTTCAAAGGTTCGGGGGTCTAAATGAAAATCGGAATCTTCGGGGGAACCTTCGATCCCGTTCATCTAGGACATCTTCGCGTGGCCGAAGAAGCGCGCGAGGGACTGGGGCTTTCCGAGGTCTGGTTTATCCCCGCGGGGACCCCGCCCCACAAACGCGACGAGCCTCACCTCCCTTTTTCCCTGCGGTTTGAACTGGTAAGACTGGCCACCCGGGACCATCCCGCCTTTCGGGTCCTGGATCTCGAGGGAAAAAGACCCGACCCTTCCTATACCGTGCAGACCCTTACCGAGCTTCGGGGCCTTTATCCGGAGCACGAATTCTTTTTCATCCTGGGGCTTGATGCCTTCCTGGAGATCGAGACCTGGTATCGGTATCGCCAACTGCCGGAGTTGGCCCATCTGGTGGTGGTGAGCCGCGGGGATCTTCCCCTTTCGGAGGCGGAGTGCCGGGCCAGGGAACTTTTTCCCGGAAAGAAGATCTTCTTTCTTCCGGTAACCCGCCTGGATATCTCTTCCACCGAGATCCGCCGTCGGCTTAGGGCCGGGCTTTCCGTGCGCTATCTGGTCCCGGACCCGGTCCTGGAGGCCCTGAAACAATTTTCGGGTTATAATAGGAGTGATGCGCCGGGAAGAGATTGAAAAGATCCTAAACGAACTCCTCCCCCGGATGCTTTCCGAGCATCCGGAGACCCGGGTGGCCGTGGAGCGCATCCTCTACGAAAAAGCCCTCCCCCGGGAGGAGGCCGAGGCGCGGTTCGAACGCCTCCTCGAAGAGATTAAGCGCCTGCGCGAGGATTTCCAGGAACTCAAGAAGGAAAGCGACCGACGCTGGGAGGAGATGAACCGGAAATGGGAGGAGCTCAGGCGGGAAAATGTCCGGCTCTGGCAGGAATTCCAGGAACTCAAGAAGGAAAGCGACCGACGCTGGGAGGAGATGAACCGGAAATGGGAGGAGCTCAGGCGGGAAAATGTCCGGCTCTGGCAGGA
>DRMH01000022.1 GCA_011322625.1 Thermosulfurimonas dismutans
AGAAAGATAAAAATATAAAAAAGATTACTCAACAAAATTGAAATCCATAAGTAACGTGAATCAAGAACTAAAAGTACACCCACAGAAAGAGCTAATATAAAATTAAACACATAATTCCATAAGAAAGCATTCAAGGAGGACATGGGCAAAGGGCTATAAAAAATAGCCGGAACCAGAGCAAAGAATAACAAGATTAAAACCCAAAAGAGAGGGCGGTTCGCCTTTATAAGGGCTTTGATCTCGGATCTGAGCACCAAGAGACAAAACCAAAGCCCCAGATATCCTCCTAAGAGAAGCCCCCTGGCATGGGGTAAGAAAGTAGATCCAAGAACACAAAATAAGAATAGAGATAAAAACCCCTTAACCATCACTTCCCCTCGTCTTTTGAGCCTGGAAGTAAAGCACAGGATAAGAGATCCTTTCCCTCAGGATAAGGGCCGGGAATAAAAGCACGGGTCTCAGACACAACGCCCTAAAAAATCGAAATATTTTGACTATCCGTTTATAATTCCCTCCAACATTCTTTGGGGCCCTTACCACCTTTTGCCAGGTAAATTTTTCCAGATTTTTTAAGTACTTATAAAAGGGCTCCCTTATGTCATAAACAACCACCTTTTCGAAGCCAGCTTTTTCAAGCAGAATCTTTAGGGATTGTTGGTTAAATCTAAAAAAATGATTAGGGGGATAATCCACAAAAGAGCCGGGGTGTTCCATCCGGAAAAAATTTTCTCGATTGGGCACGGTACCCACGAAAAAACCCCCGGGCACTAAAAGCCGAAATACTCTGTCCAGAAAGTCCTTCAGATGGTCCTGATGTTCCAGCACCTCAAAGGCGGTTATGAACTCAAACCGCCAGTTTTCCTGCTGGGCCTTTTGGAAAAAACCCGCTAAATCCAGGGCCAAAACCCTGGAAAGCCCCAGTTTTTCGGAAGCAAAGCGCACGCTGTACTGATCCAGATCTATACCCCAGGGCTCAAACCCCCTTTCCCGGGCCTGCTTCAGAAAAAGACCGTTACCGCAACCCACATCCAGAAGACGGGGCCTGACCCCGGAAAATCGTGCGAAATTCTTAAAAAATTCCAGATGATAATATTTGAGCCTTTTCAAGCGCCCTTCATGCCGGGCCCGGTATTCCCTTAGATAGGCCTTTTCATAAAACTCGGGGATGATCCTGCGCGGCTCCCAGTACTGAAGTCCACATTGCGAACACTCAAAGAGTCGATAATCCTGCCCGAAATAGGGATCCCGAAAAGTTTCTCTAAAGATCTGCGGCCCGGAAAGTCCGCAGCCGGGACATTGCTGGGAGCGGAGATCCAAACTCAAACCTCCCGAACCCGAAAGGTACCCGATCTCTGACTGAGGTTGAAACGCTTAAGATTGCGATAGATCAGGAAGATAACGCCGGCCGAAATCAAACCCGAAACAAAGAAAACCATGGAAGAAAAAACGGTAAGGGCCACAATGGAAAAGAAAAGGGTGGCCCAGAGGAAAATCTTTAACCATTTTTCATTTCTCTGGGCTTTTCCCAGCACAAAACGAATGGTAAGAAGCTCGCGCAGCACCTCGAAGGTGCGCTTCAGGCCGTAGTGGGTGCGGCCGAAACGGCGGGGGCGATCCACGATCCGGACCTCGGCCACCTCGTGGTTCTTAACCCCGAAGATGGCCGGAATGAAACGATGAAACCCGTGCGGGATCTGCACTCGCTTCACCACCTCCGCCCGATAGACCTTGAGGCTACAGCCGTTGTCGTGCACCCGCACCCCGGTGACCAGACCGATGATGCGGTTGGCGATCCAGGAAGGAATACGCCGGGTAAGGAGCGGCTCCTTGCGTTTCATGCGCCAGCCGGAGACCACCTTGTAGCCCCCCTCGCGGAGCTTTCGCACCATCTCCGGGATATAGGCCGGGTCGTTCTGGCCGTCGCCGTCCATGCTCACCACGATCTCCCCGCGGGCGTGGAAGAATCCGGCGGTAAGGGCCGCGGCCTCGCCCCGGTTGCGGTCCATCTCAAGGACCCGCACCCGCGAGTCGCGCCCTTTGAGTTTCCGCAAAACCTCGCCCGTCCCGTCGGTGCTTCCGTCGTTCACATAAATGATCTCAAAGGGTTCACCGAGACTCTCAAGCGCGGAAACCAGTTCCGCATAAAGGGGCTCTATGTTTTTTTCCTCGTTATGAACCGGAATGACCACCGAGATCATGCGAAAAAGGCCCTTACCGCGCTCACCACTTCCTCTATCTCGGCCTCGGTCATCTCGGGGAACATGGGAAGGGCCAGCCCCTCCCGACAGAGCCTTTCGGCCACCGGAAAGGTGCCCTCTGGAAGCTCCGGAAATCCCGCGGCCTGCCAGGCCGGCTGAAGGTGAAGCGGAACCGGATAATAAATCCCGGTCCCGATCCCCCGTTCCTTAAGATGGCTTTGAAGTTCGTCCCGACGGGGGGTAAAGACCACGAACCGGTGATAGACGCTTTTGCGCTCCGGGCCGTCCTCCGGGGGAAGCCTCAGATCCGCGATCCCCGAAAGTTCGCGCCGGTAGATCCCAGCGATCTCCCGCCGGCGGGCGTTCTTCTCCGAAAGGCGCCTGAGTCTGGCCCTCAGGACCACGGCCTGAAGCTCATCGAGCCGGCTGTTAAAGCCGTAGAAGGCATGTTCGTTTTTCCTGACCTGGCCGTGCACCCGGAGGTAGCGCAGGCGATGGGCCACCTCCTCGTCGTCGGTAAGCACGAACCCGGCGTCCCCCAGGGCGTTTAAATTTTTGACCGGCCCGCAGCTGAAACATCCCACCTTGCCGAAGGTCCCGATCTTTTTTCCCTTATATTCCGCGCCGTGGGCATGCGAGGCATCTTCAATGAGGACGAGACCGTGACGGCGAGAGATCTCGAGGAGTTCCTCGATGCGGGCCGGATGTCCGTACATGTGGACCACGATCAGGGCCTTGGTGCGCGGGCCTATGGCCCGGGCCACGGCCTCGGGGTCCGGCCCGAAGAATTCCTCCTCGGCCTCCACCAGCACCGGCCGCGCCCCGGCCCAGACCACGGCCTCCACATCGGCCACGAACCCGTTAGCCTGGATCAGGACCTCGTCCCCGGGACCGATCCCGCAGGCAAGAAGCGCAAGCCACAGGGCCTCCGTCCCGGAACCCACCCCGTAGGCAAACCGGGCCCCGAAAAACCGCGCCGCCTCCTCCTCAAAGGCCAGGAGGTTCTCCCCGTTCAAAAGCCGCATGGACTCGGTGACCCTCCGCCAGCTGGCCTCCACCTCCTCGCGAATCTCCGGCCAGTCGCGTTTGAGATCCAGAAGCGGAACTCCCATGGCTAAACCCCTTTTCCCTGACTACTGATACGAACACCTCTTTCCGTTACCACCACAAAGTTTCCTTTCAATTTATCCGCAAAATCCTTCAAAACCTTTTCAAGAATTTCTATCTTATGGTAAGGTCTTTCATCTTCAAGCCTCAAGAGAATAACCCCTTCATGAGGATAATTTTCCCGATAGATCTTTTCCCCAAAGTCCTTATCGCTGGTAATCAAAATCCATTTCTCTGCATAAGCCTTTTCAAGGATCTCATCGTCCGAAGCTCCACGCGCTTCATCATAAACCGAAAATACCTCGTAACCCTTCTTTTTAAGCCACCTTGCCACGCGTGGCCCCACGCATTCGTCCACCATGAACTTCATCAGGCCGCCTTCTTAAGGGGCATAAAGTCCGTAGAAGCAAGACATTTACTGGCAAAAAGAAGACAGGCCCGGATATCCTCCGGTTCAAGCCCCGGATATTCCGCAAGAATATCCTCCACCGTAAGTCCCTGAGCCAAAAGATTTAAAATATAATCTACGGTGATTCGGGTTCCGCGAATAACCGGCTTTCCTGCCATAACTTGAGGATTGCTTTCAATCCTTTGCAGAAGATCCTCCATGGCTAAACCCCTTTTCCAAGCCTTGATTTTTGCGGCTCGAAGGGGAAGCGCACCGGCTCCCCCCGTTCGGCGGACTCGTAAAGGGCCTGGACCAGCTCAAGCGAGGCCACGGCCTCTTCAGGAAGACACAGTCGGGGGTCCGGGGGCTCCCCGGCAAAATACCTCAAAGCCGCCCTTAAGCATTCCCGATGGGCAAAGCCCAGGGGGTCCTCAGGGTTTTTCCGGTGGGCCTCAAGGACCTCCGGCGGGGGGAAGCCGTCCTCGAAGGCGAGATCCAGGATCTCGTTCATGGCAAAGCCCCCGATCCGGGCCGAACCCCGCTCCCCCAGAATGGTGAGCTCCGCCCCGAGATCCCGGGGCCGGGCGCAGGTGGTGGCCTCAATGGTCCCGAGGGCCCCGTTCTTAAAGCGGATCGTTCCCACCAGGATGTCCTCGGCCTCAAGACGACTCAGCCGGGTGGCCATCTCCGCATACACGCTTTCCACCTCGCCGGCCAGCCAGCGCAGCATGTCCACATGGTGGGCCCCCTGCTGGGCGAGCGCCCCGCCGTCAAGCGCCCAGGTCCCGCGCCAGGCCGCACTGTCGTAATAGTCCTGCCGGCGGCACCAGTAAAACCGGGCGGAAAAGAGCACGGGTTTTCCGAAATGACCGGAAAGAAGCGCCTCCCGCACCAGCTTCACCGGCAGATTGAACCGGTTCTGATACACGGTAACCAGTTTGAGCCCAAGCCTCCGTGCAGTCTCCGCCATCTCCCGGGCCTCGGAAATAAGGAGGGTGATGGGTTTTTCAAGGAGCACGTGCTTCCCGTATTCGCGCATCACCGGGAGGGCCACCCGGGCATGAAGCCCGGAGGGCACAGCGATATCCACCACCTCCACCTCCGGGTGGGCCTCAAGCATCCTGCGCCAGTCGGTATAAGGCTTTGCGGAAAGATCCTCGGCAAAGGCCCGGGCCTTCTCCGGATTGAGATCCGAAACCGCCACCACCTCGGCCTCCGGAAGCTCCCGGAAGATACGCCGGTGTCGCGTCGCCGCCTTCCCGCAACCTATGAGGGCTATCTTTACCTTTCTCATGAATAGGGCTCAAAAGGAAAATTTACCGGAAGATCCGCCGGGGCAAGGAGCAGGTAATTCTTGTTCCGATCCCGCGAAAGATATCTCCGCTTCAAACCGTAAAGAATCCACTTCTTCCTCAAAAGAGTCCTCAAGAATGCGGTTTCCTTCTTATAAAACGACTCCCGGAAAAAGACAAGGCGACAGGAGGGGGGAAGCTCTCTTGCCGAGGAAAAGACCGGGATCCTGCGCGGGAAAGAAAGATAAAAATAAAGGTTGGCCGAAACCTTGCCCAGGGCGCAGGGGGTCTCCCCGGTGCTGCGGGAAAGGGCCGAAAGCGCCCGACCGAAGACCTTTTCGGAAGGAGGAGTAAGCGCCGGGGTGAGCACGGAAAGCCCCACAATGTAGAGCACGAGATAGGCCAGGATGAGCCCCCAGGGAGGGGCGGAGCGAAGCATGCACCAGATGAGGGCGGAAAGGACCAGCAGGCCCGCAGCCGTTACCGCAAAGGAAAGCCCGAATTTTTCCGCCGGGAACCCCAGGAGAGGCCAGAGAAGAGGAGCCGGAAGGAGGGCAAGCCCGAGAATAAAGGTAAGGATACCGTAGGCGTAAAAGACGATACGGCTTAAGCCGTCCGGACGGCGTATCGCCTCCCGGAGATAAAGGGTGGTAAAGAGCACGCAGAAGGGAAGAATGGGAAGGATATAGTAGGAACGGCGGGCCCGGGCCAGGGTAAAGAGCAGGAAGATGGCCCCCATGGCCCAAAGCAGAAGGCGCTCTTTTTCGGAAAGGGAAAGACGTCTCTTTGCCGCCCAGATTAAGGCGCAGAAGAAAAAGAAGGTCCAGGGAAGAAGGAGCATGGGGACATAATAAAAATACACATAGAAGGGCTCGCGATTGTCGTAGGGGGATACGGCCTGAAGCAGGTTTTCCCGCACGAAAAGATGAAAGGGAAGTTCGCTTTGAAGAGCCTTAGAGAGCGCGTAGTAGTGGGCAAGATAAAGGGTTAGGGCAAGGCCTGCCGCAAGAAAGGCCTTAAAGTTTAAATGTCTTCCTCGGGTATAAAGCAGGGTGTCGATTCCTGCTACCAGCACCGGCACCGCAAGCCCCGGAAGTCCTTTGGATAGGGCCGCAAAGACCGCCGAAAGCCAGAAACCGAGATAAAGCGGAAAGCTCCGCCTTTCCCGCCCGTAAAAGTAAAAGGCCAGAGCGGAAACGATACCGGCCAGCTGATAGATCTCGCTCTGGGCCACCCGGGCGTAAGCCGCAAAACCCCAGGAGGTGGCGAGCATCCCGGTGGCAACCAAGGCAAAGTAGGGTTCAAAGAAACGCCGGGCGAGGGCGTAAAAGGCGACAAGGGTTAAAAGCCCGCATGCGGCCACCGGAAGCCTCACCGTGAATTCGTTAAGGCCTCCGAATATTTCCGCCGAGGCCCTTATAAGCCAGTAGGGGATGAGGGGTTTGGTGATGTGGGGGGCCCAGTTTATGGTGGGGACCCAGAGGGAGCCCCTTAGCATCATCTCCCGCACCCCTTCGGCCCAGCGACCCTCCACCCCCCAGAGCGGCCGCTCGCCGAGATTCAGAAAAAGGAAGAGGATTACGCCTGCCGCAAGAAGAAGCGTAAGTTTCGTTTCTCTTTTCATTTGGCCCCAAATATAACATGGGTTTTGAGATACCAGGAAAGACCGGCCTTAAGGACCAGAAGGAAGAGCCCCCAGAGGACCAGAAACCGGAAGGAAAGAGGTCTTTCCCTCCGAAGTCCTACGGTCATAAGGACAAAGGGGGGAAAGAGCGGAAGGATGTAGAGGGGGAGTCGGGATTTGGCCAGGCAAAATACCACCAGGGGGAAGACATACCACATGACCACCACCCGGTTAAAAAGCGAGGCCCGAAAGAAATCCGGAAGCCGCGAAAGATCGCGAAAAAAGTAAAGGGCTCCCGGAAGGGCCCCCAGGGTAAGAAGGGGTAAATAAATATAGAGAGGGGCATACCAGGCACTGTTCCGGTGATAGATATTGTGAAAAAGACGTCCGGTAACCTGTTCCTGCAAAAAGATCCGCCAGAAATCGGGAAAACGGCTCTGGATATAGATATACCAGGGAAGGGCCACCAGGGAAAAGAGAAAGGACCCCAGGAAGAGGCCCCGCCAGTCCTTCCGCCTCACCCATCCGTACCAGAGAAAGGGCACCATAACCGGAAGGGTGGCGGTGCCCTTGGTCATAAAGGCCAGACCCCAGAAGATCCAGCAGAGGAATGATCCCCGGAAAAAGGCCCAGGCGGCAAGCACCTCCCACATCACCAGAAGGGTATCCGGCGTGACGATGTTGGCTGCGGCAAAGGGCGTAAGGGTGAGGGCGTAGAGGAGCCCGGCCAGCCAGCCCGGGTCTCCGAAAAGACGCACCCCTATGGCGGAAAGGACCGCCGCGGTTATCGACAGGGCCAAGGCATTGGGAAGACGCGCTCCCCAAGGATTCTCCCCCAGAAGCTTCTCCCCTCCGGCAATGGCCCAATAGACGATCGGGGGTTTGGTGAGATGCGGATGCCCCTTGAAATAAGGGATGAGATATTCACCCCGGTGGAGCATCTCCCGGGCGATCACCGGATAGCGGTGCTCATCGCGCCCCATAAAGGGCCGGGTCCCCTGAAACCAGAGGCCCAGGAAAAGGGCCAGCGCAAAGACCTTGAGGATCTTTTTCGGCAAGGATCAGCACCTCTTTCGGAATTGGTTCAACTCTTAAGGATTTTTCTTTGAGGAAAAATGAAAGGAAGCTTAAAATGTTTTAAACTTTTGGCAAGCTCAGGTTAAAAGAGGTCCCTTACGCAGAGAGTATGCGAAAGATCCTGGTGGTGGAGGACGATCGGAATCTCCTGGAGTTCATCTCCCGGGGGTTAAGGGAAGCGGGGTTTTCGGTGGAGGAGGCCCCGGACACCTTCACCGCCCTGGAGGTCCTTACCGGAACCGAGGTGGACCTGATGATCCTGGATCTCATGCTTCCGGACATGGATGGATTCGATTTTCTGGCCCGGGTGCGCAAGCGCTGGCCCCGTCTCCCCATCCTGATCCTCAGTGCCCGAAGCTCGGTGGAGGATCGGGTCCGGGGGCTGGAACTGGGAAGCGACGACTATCTCACCAAACCCTTCTCCTTTGCCGAACTCCTGGCCCGGGTAAAGGCCCTTCTCCGTCGGGCCTCTCCCACGGCGGAACCCGAGGAGGTGCTGCGGGCCGGCGCCCTCACTATGGACCTCCGGCGGCGGGAGGTGCGCATGGAAGGCCGCCCGGTGGATCTCTCCCCCAAGGAGTTCGCCCTTCTGGAGTATCTCCTGCGCAACCGGGGTCGGGTGCTCACCAAGATCCAGATCCTGGAAAGGATCTGGGGGTATCATTTCTCTCCGGAATCCAATATCGTGGAGGTCTATATCTGCCGCCTGCGGGAAAAACTGGGGCTCAAAAAAGGGAAACGACCCACCATCCGTACCATCCGGGAGGTGGGTTATATCCTTACGGATGAAACTTAAACCGACCCTTCGATCGCTGGCCTTCCGTTTAAGCCTCTCCTATGCCCTTCTCTTTTTCACCGGGCTGGTCCTGCTTCTGGCCCTGGTTCATCTCATCTTGAGTCAGCGTCTCCTTCAGAACCAGGATCGCGACCTGCGGGAAGACATCTCCGAGGTCCTCTCCCTTTATCGCGAGAAAGGCCTTCCGGGGCTCAGGGCCCTGGCCACAGCTGAGGTTCAGGAAGAAGGCCCGGAAAATTACTTTTTCCGCCTCCTGGATCCGGAGGGACGGGTGGTCTTGGTCACCGGCGCGGAACGGTTTTCCCGCCTGCCCTGGCCCCGGGAGGAGCCTTCCGGCCCCCATTTCCTCCTCTTCCGCCTTCCCTCCGGGGTGCGGGTGCGAGGGGTGGTCTTTCGGGCCGGGCCCTACCGGGTGGAAATGGCCGTCCCCCTGCGTTTCGAAAGTCGGGCTCTTCGGGAGGTCCATCGGGCCTTTCTCTGGGGCGGGGGCCTGGTGCTCCTCCTGAGCCTTCCCCTGGGGTTCCTCCTTTCGCGACGTTCCCTGCGCCAGATCCTGGCCATGGAAAGGGTGGCCCGGGAGATCATGAAAAACCGCGACTTTTCGCGACGGGTGCCCCTTTCCGGACGCGGAGACGAGGCCGACCGTCTGGCCGAATCGCTGAATGCCCTGCTGCGACAACTGGAGGTCTATCTCCGGGAACTCCTCCAGATCTCGGACAATCTGGCCCACGACTTCAAGAACCTTCTGGCCCATCTTAGACTTCTGGCCGAAAGGGCCCTCGAAAAAGAGGGAGCGGAACGGGAGGAGTTAATCGTGACCATCCTTTACGAAAGCGACCGTTTCCTGCATCTCCTGGATACCCTGCTCGATCTCTCCGAGGCCGAAACCGGACTCATCCGGCTGCACCGCGAACGCTTTCCGGCGAAAGACCTCCTCGCCGAGATCCGTCAGGTCTTCGAGCCCCTGGCCGCGGAAAAGGGCCTTCGTTTCGAGGTCCATGAACCGGAAGCCTCTCTTGAACTTACCGGAGACCGGGCCCGGCTCCTTCAGGCCCTCTTCAATCTGGTGGATAATGCCTTTAAATACACCCCTCCGGGAGGACGGGTGGCCATCCTGGTGTCGAGGGAAAACAGGAATCTCAGGATCAGCGTGGAGGATACCGGCCCGGGGATCCCCCCGGAGGAGATTCCCCGTATCTTTGAGAGGTTCTATACCGGGAAAAAGACCCGGGGCCGGGGACTGGGGCTGGCCCTGGTGCGGGCCTATGTAGAGGCCCACGGAGGTAAGGTACAGGTAGAAAGCCGACCCGGACAGGGCTCGGTGTTCCGGATCTTTCTGCCCCTGTCCGGAGGGGAGGAACGGTGAGAAAATTCTGGTGCTTCTTCATCCTCCTTCTTATGACCGGCTGTGCCAGATATCATCCCCTTCCCCTCACTGCGGAGGCGGAACAGAGGGCCCTTAAGGGTCCCGATCTTCAAACCCTGGTGGTGAAGGCCTCCCGCCTGAAACACCCTCTCCTAAAACCGTTGCCTCTCAACCTGCGAGACGGGCTTTCCCCGGACGAGGCCGCTTTGCTTGCGGTGGTGGCGAATCCGGACCTCCGGGCCATAAGGGACGAGAAGAAAATCGCCGCCGCTCAGGTGCTTGAGGCCGGTCTGCTCCCCAACCCCCGGCTGGCCGCCGAATACGAAAGCCCCACCGGAGGAGAAACTCAGGACACGGTAAAGGCTTATCGGCTGGAACTCTCCTGGGAGATAACCGAGCTTCTCCTGCGCTCGGCCAGACTCTCCTCGGCCCGAGCCCGAAAGGCCGCGGTGGACCTTACCGTGGCCTGGAAGGAGTGGCAGGTGGCCGAAGCCGCTAAACTTCACACCCTGCGTCTCCTGTGGCTCCAGAGGAAATATGCGCTCCTTGGCCGGGTGGCCGGGGAACGCAGGAAAAGGCTCCTTCTCATCCGGAAGGCGGTGGCCCTGGGGGAAAAGACCGCCCTGGATCTATCCGCCGCCCGGGCGGCCTGTCAGGAGATTAAGCTCCAGCTGGCCTCGATCCGGGAGAAGGAAATACGGGAAAGATCCGCCCTGATGCGGCTCCTGGGCCTCCCACCCGGAACCCCTCTTCGGCTGGAAAGAGAGAAAGGGCTCTCCTCTTGGCCTCCGCTTCCTGAGAAAAAAAGGCTTCTCTCCGGCCTTTCCCGGAGGAGACTCGATCTTGTCGCCCTGAAGATGACCTACCGCGCCCAGGACGCCCGTCTCCGGGCCGAGGTGCTCTCCCAGTTTCCCCGCATAGAGGTGGGAATCCTCCGGGCCAGGGATATCGAGGATGTGCTCACCGCGGGGTTCACCCTTTCCATCGAACTCCCCTTCCTCAATCGCCAACAGAGCCGCATAGCCCTGGCCCGGGCTACCCGCGAAAAGCTTTACCACGAATACCTGGCTCGCCTCTTTTCCGCCCGGGGGGAGGTGGTAGAAATCCTGGAAAGGATGGCTCTCCTGCAGCAGAAAATAGCCGTATCGCAAAGGACCGTGGCCGGCCTCCGGGAGGTGCTCCGCACCTATCGTCTGGCCCTAAGACAGGGAAACGTGGATCTTCTCTCCTATTATCAGCTTGAGGACGAATTCCTGAAGCGAAGACTGGAGCTTCTGGATCTCTATCGGCTTCGCAATGAACTGGGAGTGGCCCTGGAGCTGGCCTCGGGAATCTATATCCCCGTGGAGGGAAGGAATGTGCGCTAGAACGCTGCTGGGACTGTTTCTTATGGGTCTGGGGTTAATCCTTCCCGGAAGTCCCCTGGCCCAGACCCTCCTTTTCCGGGTCGCTACCCCGGTGCGAAGGGATTTCTGTCGCACCGTGCCTTTTACGGGGGAGGTGTTATCCCGAAGAAGCGTAAGGATAACCGCACTTACCTCGGGACGGATTGTCTCCCTGGGGGTTTCCGATGAGAGCCGGGTTAAGGCCGGGGAGGTCCTCTTCGTCCTGGGCGGGCCGGAGGTGGAAAAAAGGCTTGGCAGCCTGCGGACGGAGATAAGGATCCTGCAGCAAAGGATCCTTCTGGCCGAAAAGGCCCTTAAGCTCAAGAAAAAAGGTTTTTCCGCGCGCTTGATTCCTTACTCCGAGGTCCTTTCCGCCGAGGAACACCTCTGGAGGTTAAAGAGCGAGCTTTCCGCCCGCCAAAATGCGTTCCACCTGCTCGAGTCCTATCTGCGCATCCGGGCCCCCATCGCCGGGATCTTTACCCGACGCAGGGTCTCGGTGGGACAATGGGTGGAAAAGGGGGCCGTGCTGGCCGAGATCGTGGATCCGGAAAGGGTATGGATCAGGGCCCTGGTCTTTCCTCCCCGGGGCTTCCGGCTTTCCAGGAAACCCGCCCGCATCCTCCTTCCGGACCGTGTGCTTCCGGCCCGGGTAACCCGGGTGGCCCCGGAGGAGACCCCGGTCGGGGGGCGGATCGTCTTCCTTTCGGGCCCGGAACTCTCCCGGTATCTCGCTCCCGGCGAAACGGTGAAGGGACGGATAGTCCTGGCCGAACATCGCAACGCCCTGGCCCTTCCCCGCCAGGCCGTAATCTACGACCGGAACGAAAAACCCTGGGTCTTCGTCAAGACCCCGAAAGGTTACGTGCGCAGGGCCCTTCGCCTGGGACTGGTCCAGGGAAACTGGGTGGAGGTCCTTTCGGGCCTTAAGCCCCACGAAAAAGTGGTGGTGCAGGGGGCTTACGAACTGTTTTACCGGAACTTCCCCCGCACCTACCATCTTCCGGACTGAGGAAACATGCTTGCGGATCTACTGGACCATTTAATCCGGAATCCCCGGCTGGTGGTGCTGGCCGCGGTGGGGATAGTCTTTACCGGGATCTATTCCCTCCTCCATCTTCCGGTGGATCTCTTCCCCGGGCTCAACCTCCCAGTGGTCAATATCATCACCCACTATCCCGGGGCCTCGCCGGAAGATGTGGAACTCCTCCTTACCCGTCCCCTGGAAAACGAACTGCGCGGGCTTCCGGGGCTCAAACGCCTGGTCTCGGTCTCCATTCAGGGGGTATCCCGGATCACCGTGGAATTCGCCCCGGGCCTTACGGTGGAGCAGGTGAGAGGGATGGTGCAGGCCCGCCTGGCCCGGGCCGCGGGGCTCCTTCCGCCGGGGGTAACACCCCGGCTGGAAAACCTGGGGACCACCCTGCAGGAGGTGGCGGGATATGTGGTTTACGGCCCGCGGGATCTGGTAACCCTTCGCCGGCTGGTTCGGCTGGACATCACCGGGCGTCTCATGAGGGTGCCCGGGGTTTCCGGCGTGGAGGTCCTGGGAGGGGACGAACCGGCCTTTATCCTCCGGGTGGATCCCTACAGGTTGAGCCGATTGGGCCTGGGGTTGCTCGATCTCGCGCGCGTCCTGCGGGAATATCAATCCGGAACCGTGGCCGGATTTCTCACCCGGGGCGGACGGGAATATGTAATCCGCGGAGAGAGCCGTTTCCGGACCCTGGCCGACCTCCGGAATGTCTATCTCCGGAGCACGGACGGGGAAAGGGGCCCCCTCACCGCGGTGGCCCGTATCTCGCGGGGAGTGGCTCCCAGGCATTACCTCATTCGGGGGAACGGCCATCCGGCGGTGGCCTTTTTCGTGCGCAAACAACCCGGGGCCAGCACCCCGACCGTGGTACGGGAGGTGGAGAGAGCCCTTAAGGAATTCCGTCCCTTTTTGCCTCCCGGGGTTCATCTGGAGAAGTTTTACGACCAGGCGGAGATCATCCGCGAGGCCCGCCAGACCATCCTGGGAGACCTCTTTTCCGGAGCGGCCCTGGCGGTGGCGGTGCTCTATCTCTTTACCGGGGAGGTTATTCCCACCCTGATCGTGGCCCTCACCATTCCCCTGACCCTGCTTGCCACCCTGGTCTTCCTTAAAAAGCTGGGCTTTTCCCTGAATGTGATCACCTTCTCCGCCCTGGCCCTGGCGGTGGGGATGCTTGTGGATGACGCCATCGTGGTTACCGAAAACATACTCCGCCATCGGGAAAGCGGGAAAGATCCCTTGAAGGCCGCCCTGGAAGGGGCTCTGGAGATCGCTGCCCCGGATGCCGCAGGCACCTTCACCACCGTAGCGGCCTTCTTCCCCCTGGCCCTGGTCGGAGGGCTCATAGGGCTCTTCCTCCGGCCCTTCGGACTCACCATCAGCCTGGCCCTCCTGATCTCGCTACTACTTTCCCTTTCCCTGGTACCGGCCCTGCTGGCCCGGCGCCCTCCCCAAACACGAGGAAAATCTCCCCCGGCCCAATTTTTCCTTTCGGCCTTAAACGAGCTTATCTCCCGGGCCCTCAATTATGGTTTTCGGCATCCCGGACGGATGCTCGGAATCTTTCTGCTGGGGATCCTCCTCGGAGGATGGGCCATCCTCCGGAGCCCGGTGCGCTGGCTTCCTCCGGTGGACGAAGGGACCCTGCTTATCGAGTATGTACTTCCGCAGGGGACCTCCCTTCAGGAGAGCAACCGCCTGGGGAAAACTCTGGCTCGTCTGGCCCTTGAAATCCCGGATGTAAGCTGCGTCTATCGCCGGGCCGGTTCCCCGGTCCTTAGCAGTCGTATAGAAGGGGTCAACCGCGGGGAACTCCTGATCAAACTCAAGCCCCGCCGGGAGCGCCGGGAAAGCCTCTCCCGTATCCTGAACCGATTGCGCCGGGCCTACGGACGTTTCCCCGGGGTAATCTTCCTCTATCATCAACCCACCCAGGAGAAGATGGACGAGAGTCTCTCCGGACTTCCGGCCCTTTTCGGGGTTACCCTTTACGGGCCGGATCTTAAAACCCTCACCCGGCTGGCCCGGCGGGTGGAAAGACTCCTGGAAAGGGATCCGGCCATCCAGAGCGTGTATAATCCCCTCAAGATCCAGCGTCCCCAGGTGGTGGTTCGCCTGCGCTATACGGACCTGGCCCGCCTGGGGGTCGAACCGCAGGAGGCCCTGGCCACCCTGCGGGCCGCCTTCTGGGGGCTCGAGGTTACCCGGATCGTGCAGGAACGTGCGGAGATACAGGTACTTATACGGCTGGATCTCCCCTGTCCCCTTACCCCGCGGGAGATCGGGGATCTCCCGGTGCGCACCAGCAAGGGCTATTCGGTGCCCCTTTCCCGCATCGCGGACATCCGGGTGGTCCATATCCCCGGCAAGATCACCCGTCTCAACGGACAACGGGCGGTCACCCTGGTGGCGGAGGTGGAGGGGCCGGTCTGGAGCGTGGCCCGCCGGATCCAGAAACACCTGCACCAAATTTCTCTTCCCCCGGGATATCGGACAGAAGTTAGTGGTCAATACCGGATACTGCGCCGGAGCCTGACCGATCTCGCCCTGATCCTGATCGGGGCCGTGAGCATGATCTATCTCATCCTCTGGGTGGAATTCCGAAGCTGGTGGATCCCGCTGATCATTCTCGTTACCGGGCCCTTTTCCCTGGCCGGGGCCCTGATCCTCCTCTGGCTCACCGGGGAAGGCCTGAATGTCTCCGTGGCCATGGGGGTAATCACCCTCCTGGGCATAGGAGTAAACAACGCCATCGTCCTTCTGGATTTTGCCCAGCGCCGAATGGAGGAGGGTCTGTCCCCTCCCGCGGCCTTAAGGGAGGCGGTCCGGATCAGGCTGCGTCCCGTCCTTCTCACCAGCCTTACCACCATCCTGGCCCTGGTCCCCGCGGCCCTGGGTATGGGAGCCGGGGCCGAGTTCTTCCACGGCTTTGCCCTTACCCTGATCGGTGGCCTGCTCAGCGCCACCCCGGTCTCTTTAATCCTGATCCCCTGTCTTCTGGCCTGGGGAACCCCCGAAGAGAAGATCCAGGAGGAGCCCAAATGAGAGCCCTGATCCTGGTCCTGGCCCTTCTCTATCTAGGGCCGCTCTTTCTCCCTCTCACCTCCGTGCAGGAGGCCCGAAGGGCGGAGATCGTGCAGGAGGCCGTAAGGTTCGGACACTGGCTCATCCCGCATCTGAACGGTGCCCCCTATGTCACCAAACCCCCGCTTCACACCTGGATCACGGGGGCGCTGGCCTTCCCCCTGGGAGTAAGCGAACCCGTGCTGCGCCTCCCCTCCCTCCTTGCGGCGCTTGCCGTGCTCCTTATCACCTTTCGCCTAGCCGAGGAGCTTTCCGGAAGACTTGCCGCATTTCTTTCCGTGCTCTTTCTCCTTTCCGCCCCGCGCTTTTATTTCTTCGCCCACCGGGTGGAACTGGAGATGCTCCTTGCCCTCTTCTTCGTCTCTTATCTTTATTTCGGTCTCGAATATCTTGAGACCGGGGAGCGCAAAACCCTTTTCCTTTCCTTTCTTGCTTTCTCCTTAGGCCTCCTTACCAAGGGACCTTTCATTCTCCTGGCCCTGGCTCCGCCGTTCATCTACGCCCTGATCCGCAAGGACCGCACGGCCCTTAAGCTCCTTCATCCGGCAGGGCTCCTTCTTTCCGCGCTTCCGGTCCTTCTCTGGTACCTTGCGGTCTATCACCGACTGGGTGGGGGCGATTTTTCCGAATTCGTGCGGGTGGATCTTATGGGAAGGCTCGCCACCGGAAAACGCGACCCCTTCTACCACTACGCCGGGGCCCTTCTCCTGGGTTTTCTCCCGGAAAGTCTCCTTGTTTTAAGGATCAGGGCCTTCGTAAGACTTCACCTTTCGGATCCCCGGAGGATCTTTGTGCTTCTTTCCTGGTTTGTCCCTCTTTTTCTTCTCAGCTTTACCGCCGCCAAGTTCAGCAAGTACCTCCTTTCCCTTTATCCCTTCTTCGCCGTCTCCCTCGCCCTCTCGGCTGCGGAATGGTTTGCAGAAAGGGAAAAACTCTTGCGAAAGGTCGCTCTTGCCCTCTCCCTTCTCCTTCTCACCGGGGCCCTTCTTGCGGAGATTCAGGGAAACGCCCTGCGGTTTTCCTCGGTAAAGAAGGCCCGGCCCTATCTCTCCTATCCCCGGGTCTATTTTTTGAAACGGGAAAACTATCTTCTCATCTTTTACCGCGGAGGCCCGATCCCGGTGCTTGAGGGCCCGCCCTATCCCCCGGGGATCATCCTCGAGGAGACGCGGGAGGGATTTCCCCTCCGAAACGAAGGCCTAAGACTTATCTCCGAGATAAAACCCTTCTATCGCCGGGGACGGGTGCTGCGCATCTATTCCTCGGGCGGAAGCCCGGGGCCTCCCAAAGGCTAGGAAATCTCGGGGGAAACGGGTATGCTGAATCCAGGAGTCGAAGGGAGGGGGCAGGGCGGTGAAAAGTTATCCCAAGTCCAAGATCGTGGCCACCATAGGCCCGGCCTCAAGCTCCCCCCGAACCCTGCAACGCATGATCCAGGCCGGGGCAAGCATCGCCCGCCTCAATCTAGCCCACGGGACCCCCGAACTCCACGAAGGTTACATCGCCTCCATACGCGCTGCGGCCCGAGCCGCAGGCAGGAGGGTGGCCATCCTGGCCGATCTCCCCGGCCCCAAGATCCGGGTGGGGGTGCTTCCTCGGGAACCTCTGGAACTCAAAAAGGGCATCCGGGTCTTTCTGGTACCGCGGGAACAAACCGATGATCCCCGCACCATCCCCATTCCTCTTCCGGGTCTTCTGGAGGTGCTGCAGCCCCGACATTCCGTTTATCTCAACGACGGTCTTATTCAGTTGATGGTGGAAGAGATTTCCGGAGGCCGAGCCCGGGCCAGAGTGGTGGTGGGAGGAGAGCTCTTTTCGCACAAGGGGGTCAATTTCCCGGGGATAAACCTGGGGCTCTCCCCCTTTACCGAGGAAGATCAACGCCTTATGGCCTTTGCCCTGGCCCACGGAGTGGAGGCCATAAGTCTTTCCTTTGTGGAGGGCCCGGAGGACGTCCGTCGGGCCCGGGAGTATGCCCGTTCGCTGGGCTATTCTCCTTTCCTCATCGCCAAGATCGAACGTGCTCAGGCGGTAAAAAATTTCTCCGCCATTCTGGAGGAAGCCGATGGAATCATGATCGCGCGAGGGGACCTGGGGGTGGAAATCCCCATTGAGGAGATTGCGGTGGTCCAGAAAACCCTCATCGAAAAGGCCAACCTGGCCGGAAAGGTGGTGATCACGGCCACCCAGATGTTGAAATCTATGACCCACAATCGGCGTCCCACCCGGGCGGAGGTTACGGATGTGGCCAACGCCATCCTCGACGGTACGGATGGCCTCATGCTCTCCGAGGAAACCGCCGCCGGGCTCTACCCGGTGGAGGCGGTAAAGATGATGGCCCGCATCGCCCGCATCACCGAAAAGGAAAGAAAATACTTCCCGGTTCGGGAAAACATCCTGCCCTCCCTGCATAAAGGGAAGATCAGCCTGGACGACGTCCTTTCTCTGGATGTTTTTACCACGGTGGAGCATTTGAAGGTAAAGGCGGTGATCATTCCTACGGACACCGGAACCACCGCCACCAAGGTGGCCCGTTTCCGTCTGCCGGTCTGGATTTATGCCTTCAGTCCTCATGAATCCACCTGCCAGCGGTTACTTTTTTATTACGGGGTTCATCCGGTTCTCCTTACGGAGAGTCTCAGCGACTGGCAGGGGTTCGCCCTCCACTGGTTGCGCAAAAATGTGCTTAAGGAGGGCCTCATCGTCTCCCTGCAGCGCACCTTTCTGGGCTCATACCAGAGCTATCGTCTGGAGCTCATAGAACTGGAAAGATGAGTCAATACTTTTTGATCTTCTGACAGACCACGCCTATAATTTCGTGTTCCGGGGTCAATTCCGCCCCGGGGTATCGGGGATTCAGGGAACAGAGGAACCGTTTCTCGCCACAGACGTGGAACTGTCTCAGGACCGCTTCCTCTCCCCGGCGCACCACCACGAAAGATCCCGGAACGGGTTCGCGCGTCGGATCCACCACCACAATGTCCCCCTCGGCAAATTCGGGTTCCATGGAGTCGTCGGGTACCCGGAGGGCAAAGGCCCGCCGACTGGTGGGAATAACCTCCACCCAGTCCCATTCTTCGGGCACGTGATCCGCCACCCCGAAGGCCTCTCCGTGGACCTCCAGGCCCCTCCGGATCCAGTCCCAGGGGACCACCGGAACCTTCTCCACCTTTTTAATTTCCAGCCCTGCGGCGGAGGCCACCTCCTCAAAAGGGACCCCCAGGCCCCGGGCCAGTTTTCGCAGGGTTTCCACCTTGGGATGACGCTCCCCCCTCTCAAGGAGGCGAATATACTTCTCGGAGAGCCCGCTCCTTTTGGCCAGCTGATTTATGGAAAGCCCGGCCTCCTCCCGCTTTCGGCGCACCCATTCTCCGAAGGTCATGGTTTCTTCCCGCCCCTGTCCTATCCAAAAAGTTCATCCTTGACAATTTCGGACTTTTGTCCGAGAATATCCTCCGGGGTGGAAAAGGGGGCTTCCCTCGGCGCCTTAAATCCCTCGAGGGGAACTTGTCATAAACCGGAGGGCGGGTAAGCTAAGCCTGAATGTCTAAAGAGGTCAAGCGGTTAAAGCTGGGTTTTATCGGTGGGGGTCGAATGGCCGAGGCCCTGATAAAGGGGCTTCTGGCCTCGAAAAAGATATCCCCTGCGGCCATCTCGGTTTCGGTCCCCTCCGAAGGGCGTCGGGAGTATCTTCGCACCACGTACGGGGTTACCACCCTTTTCGACAACCCGGAGGTAGTCAGGAAAAATCCGGTGGTGGTCCTGGCGGTAAAACCCCAGGTGGCTCCTTCGGTATTGAAGGAGGTCCGGGAGGCGGTAAAGGAAAGAGGGCCCCTTCTCCTTTCGGTCGTGGCCGGTCTCACCCTGGCTCGCATGGCCGAACTCCTGGGAGGATATTCCCGAATCATAAGGATAATGCCCAACACCCCGGCCCTGGTCCTTTCCGGGGTGAGTGCCATCTGCGGGGGGGAGGAGGCCCGGGAGGAGGATCTGGAGCTGGCCGACCAGATCTTTTCCCTTCTGGGCGAAGTGCTTCGGGTGCCGGAGTCCCTGTTTGATGCCGTAACCGGTCTTTCCGGAAGCGGTCCGGCCTATGTCTTCGCCTTCATCGAGGCCCTGGTGGACGGGGGAGTGAAAGAGGGGCTTCCCCGGGAGGTAGCCGAAAAGCTTGCCGTGGGCACGGTTCTGGGAGCAGCCAAACTCATGCGGGAGACCGGGGAGAATCCCTACGCCCTCAAGGCCATGGTTACTTCCCCGGGGGGCACCACCATTGCCGGTCTTAAGGTGCTGGCGGAAAGGGGATTTCACGGAGCAGTGATGGAGGCAGTGGCCGCGGCCACCAGGCGTTCACGGGAGCTCTCCGGTGGCTAAAGGCAAAAATCCCTGGGCGGACCATTATACACGAAAGGCCCGGGAGGAGGGGTTTGCGGCCCGTTCGGTCTATAAGCTCAGGGAAGCCCAGGAAAAATATCGGCTTCTCCGCCCCGGGGATCGGGTCCTGGATCTGGGTTGTGCTCCCGGGGCCTGGAGCCAGTACGCCCTCAGGATTGTGGGCCCCCGGGGGCTGGTGGTGGGGGTGGATCTTAGTCCGGTAAAACTCTCGGCTCCCAATTTCGTTTTTCTTCAAAGGGACGTCTTTGAACTCCGGCCCGAGGAACTCCGGGCTCTGGCTCCGGAGGGTTTCCAGGTAATCCTCAGCGACATGGCTCCCAAGACCACCGGGGATCGCTCCGGAGATCATTTTCGCTCTCTGGCCCTGGCCCGACGCGCCCTGGAGCTGGCCCGGGAGCTCCTTCTTCCCGGCGGGTATTTTATGATTAAGGTCTTTGAGGGGGAACGATTTCCCCTCTTTCGCAAAGAGGTCGAGGAGTACGCTCAACAGAAGGTCCGTATCTTCCGCCCCAAAAGCACGCGTAGCCGGAGTCGCGAAATTTTTTTGATAGGTCAGCGAAAAAATTAGGGTTATTGACTTTTATGAAGGCCATGGATATACCTTCAAAAAGCCAAACTCAGGATCAGAGGTATGGAAACAGCATGCCTCCGTTTTAAATTTTTAAGGCCTCTTAACTGGATTCTAAACCGGAGTCTCTTCTGGAAAGTCGGTTTTATCATCGGGGTATGCGTCCTGGTCAACAGTCTGATCGCCTTTTATTTCTTTACCAAACTAAACTTTCTGGGGCGTCATCTGGAACAGGCCCCCTTTTATTCCTATAAGACCCTGGTGCAGGAGGGGCTCCGTCTTCTCCAGAAGGAGGAGGCCCTGCCTCCCGACTCTCCGCGGAGGTTACTCCTCCGGGAGAAAATCAGAGAACTGGCCAGGGTAGGGCTTAAAGGGGGCACCTTTGAGGGGGAAAACGGCCTCACCATTCAAATCCTTCGTCCGGTCACCTATCCCCCGGCCCGACAGGCCCTGCAAAGAATCCTGAAACATCCCGAAGGCCCGGGGGTTCGAGCGGCTCTGGAGACGGTCCTTTCCTGGGTCCAGAAAGAGGAAGATCGGTTCCTGCACGAGCTGGAAAATCTTTCCCGAAGACTGGGGAATCTCTACATCCTTCTCTTCATTGTCCTGGCCGTATTCCTGATCTGGGGAGCGGTGGGTTTTCTCTTTATGGTCAAGTTCCCGCTGGATCGGATCGCCGGCCAGCTGGATCGGCTCCTCAAACACGGGGATGAAAGCTGCGCCGAGGATGTGGAGGAATGTGTGGTCAAGCACTACGCCAAGGATGAAATCGGGGTGGTAGCAGAGAAGGTAAACGAACTGGTCCGGTATTTTGCCGATCTGGCCATATTTAAACACACCATAGAAGAGGATCAGAATCCCGAGGAGGTCTATTATCGCCTGGCCGAGGTCTTCCGGGAAAAACTGGAACTCCCGGTCTTTGCCCTTTACGAGGTCTCCAATTCCCAGAACACCATGCGTCCGGTGGTCCTCTCTCAGCCCGATCTCGAGGTCAACGCGGAGAAGTTCTTTAACGCCAATCTATGTCGAGCCAAAAGAACCGGACACGTGGTAAGCTCGCTGGAATACCCGGGGGTGTGCCGGCTCTTCCTCCATCCCGACGAATGTGAACACTACTGTGTGCCTTTCATGAGCGGCGGGCTCTGTATCGGAATAGCCCAGATCTTTCTCCCTAAGGGGATGGCGACCCGCAAGATGAAACACATCAAGGAAAAATTGCGCACCGCCGAGCGCTACATCGCCGAGGCCGTTCCGGTGCTGGAGGCCAAACGCTACGCCCAGTCCCTGCGCGAGCAGACCCTCAAGGATCCCCTCACCGGGCTTTACAATCGCCGGTTCCTGGAGGAGGCCCTGGACAATCTGGTCGCCGGTGTTCTCCGGCGCAAAACCGTGCTGGGGATCCTCATGGCGGATCTGGATTACTTCAAGTCCGTCAACGACAAATACGGACACGACGTAGGAGACAGGGTCCTGCGGGAGACCGCCGAGATCCTGAAGAAAAACGTACGCTCCTCGGATCTGGTGGTGCGGTTCGGAGGAGAGGAATTCCTCATCCTCTTGGTGGATGTCCGGAGCGGGGAGTCCGAAAAGATCGCCGAAAAATTACGGGCGGCGGTGGAAACCCATCAATTCGAAACCCCCAAAGGGCTCATCCGGCGTACCATTTCCATAGGCGTAAGCGAATTCCCCACCGATGCCCAGGGTATCTGGGAAGCCATCAAGTACGCGGACGTAGCCCTCTACAAGGCCAAGGAGGCCGGACGTAATCGCGTGGTGCGATTCACCCCGGACATGTGGCCCTCCGAGGAATATTAAGGCACCTCCTTGCTAGTCGGGGATTCTAAGGGTTAAGTATGGGGGAAGTGTTCGGGCAAGGAGGGTATAGCTTATGGACTGGAAGGACACGCTGAATCTCCCGCGCACCGATTTTCCCATGAAGGGTAAACTCCCCCAGCGGGAACCCGAATTCCTGAAATTCTGGGAGGATCTCCGCCTCTACGAAAAACTGGAGCAGCGCGAGGGCCCGGTGTTTATCCTTCACGATGGTCCTCCTTACGCCAACGGCCATATTCACATGGGCACGGCCTTAAACAAGATCCTCAAAGACATCATCCTCAAGAGCCGGAGGATGATGGGCTACCGGGCCCCCTTCGTTCCGGGCTGGGATTGTCACGGTCTTCCCATAGAAATAAACGTGGAACGGGAATTGAAAGTCCGGCGGGGGGAACTGCCCAAAAACGAGATTCGCAGACACTGCCGTTCCTATGCCCAGCGGTTCGTGCACATCCAGAAGGAGGAATTCCGGCGCCTGGGGGTCCTCGGGGACTGGGACCATCCCTATCTCACCATGAGTCCGGAATACGAGGCCACCATCGCCCGGGAGTTCGTCCGGTTTCTCTCCTCGGGTCAGGTTTACCGGCGCAAGAAACCGGTGTACTGGTGCATCCATTGCCTGACCGCCCTGGCCGAGGCGGAGGTGGAATATTATCCTCACCGCTCCCCCTCCATCTATGTAAAGTTTCCCCTGGCCGAGGATGCCCTGGCGGTACTGGGGCTTTCGGAACCGGCAGCCATCCTCATCTGGACCACCACTCCCTGGACCCTTCCGGCCAACCTGGCCGTGGCCCTGCATCCCGAGTTCGATTACCTGGTGGTCCGGTGGGCCGGGGAGGAACCCCTCCTCCTGGCCGAGGGCCGACTTTCGGCCCTATGCGCGGAACTCGGGCGGGATCTGCCGGAGATCCTGCTCCGGATCAGGGCCCAGGATCTGGAAAACAAACACGCCTACCATCCCTTTTACGCCCGGAAAAGCCGTCTCATCCTGGCCGACTATGTTACCCTTGAGGCCGGAACCGGCTGCGTGCACATCGCCCCCGGGCACGGAGAGGAAGACTACGAAAGCGGTCTCCGTTACGGTCTGGAGGTCTATTCCCCGGTGGACGACCAGGGGAACTTTCTTCCGGAGGTGGAGTTCTTCGGGGGTAAGAACATCTTTTCAGCCAATCCGGAAATCGTGGAACTTTTACAGCGGAAAGGGCGTCTGCTCCTGGCCCGGGAGATAGAACACAGCTATCCCCATTGCTGGCGCTGCAAAAAACCGGTCATCTTTCGGGCCACCGAACAGTGGTTCATCTCCATGGAGGCCCAAGATCTGCGCGAAAAGGCCCTTGAGGCCATCGATCGGGTCCGCTGGATCCCCCGCTGGGGAAGGGAGCGCATCCGGGGAATGGTGGAGAAACGCCCCGACTGGTGTCTCTCCCGACAGAGGGCCTGGGGGGTGCCGGTCACGGTGTTCACCTGCCGGAAATGCGGGGAAATCCTGCGGGAGGAAAAATACTATCAAAAGGTCCTGGAAATCTTCCGGGAGCAGGGGGCGGATCCCTGGTTCGAGCTTCCGGCCTCGGAACTCCTTCCCCCGGATACCCGCTGTCCGAAATGCGGCGGCACCGAATTCCGCAAGGAGGAAGATATCCTGGACGTATGGTTCGACTCCGGGGTCTCCTTTGCCGCGGTGCTGGAACAACGTCCGGAACTGGGGTTCCCGGCGGATCTCTATCTGGAGGGCTCGGATCAGCATCGGGGCTGGTTCCAGAGTTCCCTCCTGTGTGCGGTGGGAACCCGGGGAGTGCCTCCTTATAAGGCGGTCCTTACCCACGGATTCGTGGTGGATGGCCAGGGTCGCAAGATGTCCAAAAGCCTGGGGAACGTGATCCATCCCCAGGATATCGTGGATCAACACGGGGCGGAGATCCTGCGTCTGTGGGTGGCCTCGGAGGATTATCGCGAAGACATACGCCTTTCCCAGGAGATCCTGCGGCGTCTGGTGGAGGCCTACCGAAAGATCCGGAACACCGGACGATACCTGCTGGGGGTCCTCTACGATTTTGACCCCCGAAAACACTATCTTCCCTGGGAGAAACTTCCGGAATTCGAACGCTACATCCTGGCCCGTCTGGCTCAACTCATCCGACGGGTACGTCGGGCTTACGAGGATTACGAATTTCACCTGGTGGTCCAGGAGATTCATCGTTTCTGTGTGGTGGAGGTCTCCTCGCTCCTTATTGATATCAACAGGGATCGACTTTACTGCGAACATCCGGAGAGCCCCCTGCGGCGGGCGGCCCAGACCGTGCTCTACGAGGTTCTGGAGGCTCTGACCCGTCTTCTGGCCCCCATCCTCTCCTTTACCAGCGAGGATTTCTACCGGCATTACCCCTTTCCGCGGGAGGCCGAAAGCGTGCATCTGCTCTCCTTTCCGGAGATTCGCTGGCCCGAACCCGCGCAGGATTTCCTGAAACGATGGGAAAAATTGCTCCTTCTTCGAGGGGAAATAACCCGGGCCCTGGAGAAGGCCCGCAAGGAAACGGAACTTATAGGCAGCCCGCTCGAGGCCCAGGTCCTGGTTCGCCCCTCGGAAGATCTGGAGGAGTTTTTTACCCCCGAAGACTGGTGGGCCTATTTCACCCTCGTGTCCGATTTTCGAAAGGTAAAGGACCTTCCCGCACCCGGGGAAAGGGAGGTCCTTTACCACAGCGAGGAGGTAGAGGGGCTTTCCCTTCTGGTGCGCCGGGCTCCGGGAAACAAATGTCAACGTTGCTGGCAATGGAAGGAGGAGGTGGGAAGGGATCCGGAATTTCCGGGGCTCTGCGCCCGCTGTATTCAGGTGGTGCGTCGTCTCCAGGAGGAGGGACGCTTTGCGAAGGCCTGAGGGGTTTCATCTTCTGGCCCTTATCATCGCGGCCCTGGATCTGGTGAGCAAGGAGATCCTCTTCCGGGTCCTCCCTCCGCCGGGCTACACCCTCCTGCCCGGGGTCCTCAATCTGGTGAAGGTCCATAACACCGGAGTGGCCTTCGGACTTTTCCGGGAATGGGGAGGGGTCCTCTGGTCTTTTATAGGACTGCTTGCCGCCGGGGCCATCTTCTGGTGGGGCAGGGGAGAGAAGGACCGGGGAAGACGAGTGGCTCTGGGGCTGGTGGCCGGAGGGGCCCTGGGAAACGCCCTGGATAGACTGTGGCACGGAGCGGTCTTCGATTTTGTGGACCTGCACTGGGGGGTCCATCACTGGCCGGCCTTCAACCTGGCCGATACCGCCATTACCCTGGGGATCGGGCTTTATCTCTGGAGGCTCAGGGCTTGAAGGAGAAACTGCGGCTGCTTTTCCACGATCGGCTGGTATCCTTCCTCTTTGCCGGACGGGAACCGGATTTCAGGTCTCTGGTCATCCGTTCCCTTTCCGGGGTCCTACCCAGAGAAGGCGAGGCCTTTATCCTGGAAGCGGAGAGATTTCCCGAGCTGGAAAAGGCCCTCTCTTCCCTGCGGCGTCTCTTTCAGCTGAAAGAGAACCCCTTTCCCTTCACCCTTTTTCCCGAAAATAAGGCCCCTCCCTGGCGCAGGCCGGGGAGGATCTATATCTCTCCGGCCCTTCGCCGCGAACTGGAACCGAAGACCTCCGCCTTCGAGTTTATGGTACAGTTTCAGGAAAAAGACGGTCTGGTCGAAGTAAAGACCCCCTCCACCGCTTCTCCGGAAACCCTTTTTGCGGCACGGGATCTCCTGTGGGTAGGAAAGGGGGAACCCTGCTTTTATTGCGATCTTTCCTGGCACCGGACCTCCGCCTGCCCGGCCCTTAAAGAAAGGGTCCCGGGGGAGGCCTTCTTTTCTTATCTCCGACTTCGTCTGCCGGATCTCGGAGCCCGGATTTCGGAGCCCATCGAAGCTCAAAAACTGGACTCCCCGGAATTAAGCGGTCTTTACGCCCGCTATTTTTATCTCCTGCCCTCCTTTCTCTGGGTGCTCTTCTATCGGACCACGGAAGGAATCCACTTTGCCCAGATTCCTTTGCCCCGGGAGGTCGTGGGGCAGGGAGGAAATCTCCAGATCGGCCTGGAATGTCTGCTTCAGGGGGACCTTCCCGAGGCGGAACAGCGTTTTCTGACCCTGGAAGAGGAAGATTATCGGGCTCTTCTGGGGCTGGCTCAGGTGGGGATCTTAGAGGCGGATCCGGAGAAGGCCCAGTATTACCTGGATCAGCTTTCCCTGGAGGGGCTCCCGCCCCTGGTTCAGGCCGTGGTTCTCACCTGGAAGGGACGCCTTCAGGAATGGAGAAGGGACTATACCTCCGCGGAAAAGAACTACGCCCTCGGGCGACGGGCGGATCATTCCTTTCACCCGGCGGCCTTCCATCGTCTGAGAGCCAACATCCTTCTGGGAGCCGAGGCCCCGAATCTGGAAGCCCTCCGGGCTTACCTGGGATATCCCCTTATTTATGGTCTTTCCTTCCTGGAGCCGGTCTTCTTACCGGTGGCCTCGGAGCTGGAAAAAGAACTGCTGGAGATGGAAGAAAGCAAGCAGGCCGAGGCCCTTTCCACCCTCCGGGAGGCCGAGGATGAACTTCACCGGGTCAAGGGTATCCTTTCCGAGGAGGAACGCGCCGCCCTGGAAGACCGTCTGCGACGTCTGAGGGAGGAGATCTATGCGGGGTCCTTTTATCGGCTGGAACAGGTGGCCCTTCAGGCCTCGGAACTGGCCCTGGAGCTGAAAGGTTACACCTACCGCAAGATCCGGGAACTTCAGAATTCTCTCTCCGAGTATTATGCCCGCTATACCCGGCTGAGGAGATACTGGCACTCCTATCCCTATCCCGGAGAAGCCCGTAACCTGGGTTATAAACTCAAGGAGATAGGCGAACGCCTCACCCGGGTGGAACATCGACTGGGCAAGGACCCGGTGAAGGACTTTCCCCGGATCTTTAAGGAATTCGAACGCCTTTCGCGTTTGCTGGATGAGGCGGAGGAGGAAGAAAAACGCCTGGAGGCCCGACGCATCTTCCGGCGTCAACTGGAGATCTTCTTAAAGATCTTCGTCCTGGGAGAAACCCTGCTCTTCATTCTTTTCTTCACCCTGCCTTCTATTGTTTCCTCGCTATTCCCCCAGGTCCTCCCCGCTCTCCCCCTGAACCTTTCCACCTTCATCTGGTGTTCCCTGGGGGTGCTCCTCCTTTCCGTCCTCCTGGCCCTGACCCGCCGCTGACCCCCCTTGCAACTTTTCCCCCGGTGATTATATTAGCAGCCGAAACAAACGAGTGCTAACAAAAATTCACGGCAGAAGGAGGGGTGGCTATGAAGATCAAGCCGCTGCATGATCGTATTCTGGTTCAGCGTCTTGAGGAGGAAGAGAGGACCGAAGCGGGCATCATCATCCCGGATACGGCCAAGGAAAAGCCGGTTATGGGAAAGGTGATCGCGGTAGGTGAGGGGCGAATCCTGGACAACGGTCAGAAACAGCCCCTGGCGGTGAAGGAAGGAGACAAGATCCTTTTCGGAAAATATGCCGGTACGGAAGTAAAGATCAAGGGAGAAGAGTTTCTCATCATGCGTGAAGACGACGTACTGGCCATCATTGAAGACTAAAAATTCTCCAAAATTCTCGATAGGGAGGTGAGGTTATGGCGGCGAAGGATATTATTTACGACGTGCAGGCCCGGGAGAAGCTCCTCACGGGTGTGAACAAGCTGGCCAATGCGGTCAAGGTCACCCTGGGTCCCAAGGGGCGGAATGTCATCATTGAGAAGACCTTCGGTTCCCCCACCATTACCAAGGACGGGGTCACGGTAGCCAAGGAGATCGAACTGGAGGACAAGTTCGAGAACATGGGGGCCCAGATGGTCAAGGAGGTGGCCTCCAAGACCAGCGATGTGGCCGGAGACGGAACCACCACGGCCACGGTGCTGGCCCAGTGCATCTTTCGCGAGGGAAGCAAGCTGGTGGCTGCCGGAGCCAACCCCATGGCCCTCAAGCGGGGAATCGATCGGGCGGTAGAGGTGGTGGTCAAGGAACTGGAGAAGCTGGCCAAGCCCTGCAAGGATCGCCAGGAGATCGCCCAGGTGGCTACCATCTCCGCCAATAACGACAGCACCATCGGTAACATTATCGCCGATGCCATGGACAAGGTGGGTAAGGAAGGCGTGATCACCGTAGAGGAATCCAAGAGCCTGGAGACCTACCTGGACGTGGTGGAGGGGATGCAGTTCGACCGGGGATACATCTCTCCCTATTTCGTAACCGATCCGGACAAGATGGAGTGCGTGCTGGAGGAGCCTTACATCCTGATCCACGATAAGAAGATCAGCTCCATGAAGGACCTCCTCCCGGTGCTGGAGCAGGTGGTTCGGTCCGGGAAACCCCTCCTGGTGATCGCCGAGGATGTAGAGGGCGAAGCCCTGGCCACGCTGGTAGTGAACAAACTCCGGGGGGTACTTAACTGCTGTGCGGTGAAGGCTCCGGGCTTCGGTGAGCGGCGTAAAGCCATGCTCCAGGATATCGCTATCCTCACCGGTGGAACCCTGATTTCCGAGGAGCTCGGTCTCAAGCTGGAGAACGCTCAGCTCAGCGATCTGGGGCGGGCCCGCCGGGTGGTGATTACCAAGGAACACACCACCATTATCGACGGCGCGGGCAAGAAGGAGGACATCGAGGCCCGGGTGAAGCAGATCCGGGCTCAGATCGAGGAGACCACCTCGGATTACGATCGGGAGAAGCTGCAGGAGCGGCTGGCCAAGCTGGTGGGTGGCGTAGCGGTAATCTATGTGGGAGCGGCCACCGAGACCGAAATGAAGGAAAAGAAGGCCCGCGTGGAGGATGCCCTCAACGCCACCCGGGCCGCGGTGGAGGAGGGTATCGTGGCTGGTGGCGGTACGGCCTATATCCGCTGTCTGCCGGCCCTGGAAAACCTCCTCAATGAGATCGAGGATACCGACGAGAAACAGGGGGTTAAGATCATCATGCGGGCCCTGGAGGAGCCCCTGCGGCAGATCGCGGAAAACGCCGGCTTTGAGGGCTCCATTATCGTGGAAAAGGTAAAGGCCGAAAACGGCACCCGTGGCTTCAACGCCGCCAAGGGCGAGATCGAGGATCTTCTGGCCGCAGGGGTGATCGATCCCAAGAAGGTCAGCCGTACGGCTCTTCAGAACGCGGCCTCTATCTCCGGGCTGCTTCTCACCACTGAGGCCATGGTGGCGGAAAAGCCCAAGAAGGAGGAGAAATCTCCTTCGCCTCCTCCGGAGTTCTAAGGGAACCCTTCGGCGGTCTTCTCAAGGGGCGGGGGGTAACCCCCGCCCCTTTTTGGTTTTAAAATATCTTTATGCGCAGGATCGTATCCCTTTTATTGGTCCTGATTCTGGCGTGGAGCGGTGCGGCCGGGGCCCTTATCTCCCCGGAGGAGGAAGCCCGCCTGGGGCGGAGGATCCTGGCCCAGATCAGGGAAAGGGCCGAGATCCTGGATGATCCGGAGGTCACCGATTACCTGGAAAGCATCGCCCGGCGTCTGACCCCCTGGGTGGGTCCCCGCTATTTTCCTTTCCGGTTCTATGTGGTCAAAAATCCCACCCTGAATGCCTTTGCCCTCCCGGGCGGATATATCTTTTTCACCTCGGGGCTCATCGAGGAGGTGGATCGCGAGGACGAACTGGCCGCGGTGATGGCCCACGAAATGGCCCATATTCAGGCCCGCCATGTAGCCCGCAGGATGGAGGTCCTCAAGCGTCTCCAGCTGGCCACCGGGGCGGTGACCCTGGCCGGTCTCCTGCTGGGAGGGGGCAAAACCGGGGGCGCCCTGGCGGTAACCTCCACCTCCCTGGCCCTGACCAGGGCCCTGGCCTATAGCCGGGCCGAGGAGGAGGAAGCCGACCGTCTGGGGTTCGAATACCTCACCCGGGCCGGTTATGACCCGGGGGCCTTCCTCTCCATCCTGCAGAAGATCGTCCGGCACCGCTGGCTTCTCACCGAAACCGGCCCCAATTACCTTCTCACCCACCCCGCTCCTCCGGAAAGGATCACCTATCTGGAAACCCTGGTCAAAAGATATCATCGGGCCCATCCCTCCGCGAGCTATCGCCCCACGGATCCCCTCTACCTGCGCCGGATTCAGGTTCGGGTAAAGGTGGAAACCCACGATCCGGGGCTTCTGGTGATGCGTTACCGGGAGGCCCTCAAATATTCCCCGGATGATCCCATGTTACATTACGGTCTGGGGATGGCCCTGGCCCGGGCCCGTTTCTTCCGGGAAGCCATAAAAGAACTGCGGCAGACCGTGCGCCAGTTTCCGAAGAAGGATTATTTCCGCCTGGATCTGGCGGAGGTCTATTTTAGGGCCGGCTACTACCCCCAGGCCCGGGAGGTGCTGGAGGACTACCTAAGCCGTCATCCCAAGGATACCTGGGCCCTCTGGATCCTGGCCCGCACCTATCAGGAGGAACATCTATGGAAAAAAGCCTGGCCCATCTTCCAGGATCTGGCCCATAAACTGGATAATTTCCCGGACTTTCATTATTACTACGGCTACCTCCTTTCGCAGATGGGGCGCGAGGGCGAGGCCCATTATCAGTTCGCCCGCTATTTCAATCTGCAGGGAGACACCCGGGTGGCGCTTTACCATTTCCGCAAGGCCTTAAAATTCCTTCCCTCCGACTCTCCCCTGCGCCGTAAGATCCGGGAGAAACTTCAAGCCTCGCCCAAATCCTGACCCTGAGAGGCCCGAAAATGTTGATTTTTGTAACCGAAGTTGGTAAATCAAAACCTATATGCTAAAGGTTTATCTATTAGTAGCCGGGGCCTATCTTCTGGGGTCCGTTCCCTTTGCTGTGGTGGTATGTCGCCCCTTTGGGGTTGATCCCCGCCGGGCCGGTTCCGGCAACCCCGGAGCCACCAACGTAGCCCGCCTGCTGGGAAGAAAATGGGGGGCCCTTACCCTGGTCCTGGATCTGGGCAAGGCCATCCTTCCGGTGGCGGTGGCCCGGTTCTGGCTGAAGGGCCTGGAGGGTTATCCCTGGTGGGTGGCGGCCACCGGACTGGCCGCCTTCCTGGGGCATCTCTTTCCGATATATCTGGGCTTTCGCGGAGGGAAGGGAGTGGCCAGCGCTGCCGGGGTGCTCCTGGTGGTTTGTCCCAAGGCCCTCCTGCTTTCCCTGCCCGTATTCGTGGTGGCGGTGGCCCTTTCCGGTTTCGTTTCCGTGGGGTCTTTGCTGGCCTCGCTCCTGGCTCCCCTGTGGGTGCGGCTTTTTTCGCCTGAACCGGCCTATTTCTGGATGACCCTGCTCATGACGCTGCTCATCTGGATCAAACATCGCTCCAACCTCCAGCGTCTCCTGCGGGGAGAAGAAAAATCCTGGAAACGATCATGAGCGCACGGGAAGAAGCCAAAAAGAAAGGCTTTCCCCTTAACGACCGCTATCTCCTGCGGACCTCCGGCGACGAAATGGAGGCCTGGGTGGAGGGCGGAGTCCCGGGGCCGGAAGAGTGGGAGGAGATACGGCGGAAACTTAGCGAACTGGGACTTTCCGGGCTCCTGGAAAAACCCGAGATCCAGGAGAATCGGGTCGTCGTGGCCCGGGGGCAACCCCCCATTCCGGGGCAGGACGGACACCTGGAATTTTTGGTGGATCTCTCCCATGGCCCCCGGGAGGTGGATAAACATCGCGTGGATCTGCGGGAGATGAATCTGGTGGTCTCCGTGCGGGCCGGAACCCGGGTGGTGCGAAGGGTTCCTCCCCGACCCGGTCAACCCGGCCATAACGTATGGGGCGAGGTGATCCCTCCCCCTCCCACCAAGGATGTGGAGTTCAATTACGGCGAAGGCCTGCGACCGGACGAGAAGGGAGAATTTCTGATCGCCGAAAGAGACGGATGTCTGGTGGAAAAACAGGGGAAACTCTGCGTGGATCCGGAGTTCACCCTGGAAGGGGATGTGGACTGGGATTCGGGGAACGTGCGTTTCTGCGGAAGGAAACTTACCGTCACCGGCACGGTACGCCGGGGATTTAAGGTCTGGGCCAAGGGTGAGGTAGAAATCCTGGGAGGGGTGGAGGACGAGGCCGAGATAGAGGTGGAGGGTAATCTGGTGATCCAGGGGCTGATCCACGGGGAGGCCTGTCGTATCCATGTCTCCGGTAACGCCCACCTAGGAAGCGTGGAGTACGCCACGATAAAGGTGGAAAGGAAACTCACCGTGGGAGATTACCTCCTTCAGGCTAACGTGAAGGTGGGAGAGGACCTCACCGTGGTGGAAAACCGGGGATTGGTGGCGGCGGGAAGGGTGGAGGTGGGGAAGGGAGCCGTCATCAAGGTGGCCGGTAACGATTCCTTCGTGCCCACGATAATCAAGGTGGGCAATCCCCCGGAAATCCTTGAGGAGATAGAACGTCTCAAAGAAGAACTGGTCCTTCTGGATGAAGCCACCGAAAAGTTACACAAGGCCCTGAGTCTGGGGCTCAAGCTCAAAAAGGAGGGTCGCCTCACCCCGGATAAGGCTCGACTCTTGAGTAAGATTCAGAAGGTCTTTCGGGAAAAAGTCCTGGCTCAGGCCAATCTTCAGGAAAAAATCAAAGAGAAGGAAGAAGCCCTTCAGGCCTACACCCAGCATACCCTTCAGGTCCTGGATCGAGTTTATCCGGGGGTAAGGATCGCCATCGGACGCTATGAATACGAAGTACGCAAGGAGATCCCCGGTCCGGTGGAATTTTTCCTGGAAGGAAAGACGGTGAAGAGCCGGCCCTTAGAGGGAGAATAGGCGTCGCAGGGCCTCCACGAAGCGCTCCGCGGTTTCCAGGTCGTCGAAATCGAACCGAAACCGGGGCCCCTTACGTCCCATTTCTATCTTCACCTTTCCTCCGCACCAGCGGGAGAGTTCCGTGGCCAGGGCCTCCAGGTCCGGATCCGGAGGAGCCTTTTTCCGCCTGGGGCGCCCCTCCTTCAGCCGTCGCACCAGACGTTCCGTTTCCCTTACCGAGAGACCCCGGCGTAGAATCTCCTGGCGCGCGGCAAGAATCAACTCCCGGTCCTCCAGGGACAGAAGGGCCCGGGCGTGACCGGCCGAAAGCCTTCCCTCCCATAGATCCTCCTGCACCTCCGGGGGAAGCCGGAGCAGTCGTAAGGAATTGGCTATGGTGGAACGGTCCCGCCCCACCTTGCGGGCTATCTCTTCCTGGGAATAACCGAACTCCTCCTGAAGGCGTCGATACCCCTCGGCCTCCTCCAGGGGATTGAGATCCTCCCGCTGGAGGTTTTCGATCAGGGCCACGGCCAGGGCCTCTTCGTCTGAAAGGTGTTTTACCAGGACCGGGATCTCGGAAAGACCAGCCATTTTGGCCGCCCTTAAACGTCTCTCTCCGGCCACCAATTCATAGGTCTCCGGGGCTATCTCACGCACCAGAAGCGGCTGAAGAATCCCCCGGTCCCGGATGGAGCGAGCCAGTTCCTCCAGTTCGGCCGGATTGAACCTTTTTCGGGGCTGGAAGGGCGAGGGCAGGATACGCTCCAGGGGGACCGTACGCAGTTCTCCCTCGGTTTCGGGAAGAAGGGCTGCCAGACCCCTTCCCAGACGTTTACGCGTTTTTTTCTCGGGCACGACGTTTTACCTCCTCACCCAGTCTGCGAAAGGCCTCCGCCGCTCGCCCCCGCGGTTCATAAACGGTTATGGGCTGACCGTGACTGGGAGCCTCGCTCAAACGTACAGTACGGGGGATAAGGGTCTCAAACACCGTCCAGCGAAAATGACGCCGGGCTTCCTCCGCCACCTCCCGCGAGAGACGATTGCGACCATCGAACATGGTAAGAACGATACCAAAGAGAAACAAACGGGTGTTAAGCCCCTCCCTTATACGGCGCAGGGTCTTTATGAGGAGGGACAGGCCCTCCAGGGCATAATACTCGCATTGAAGGGGTATGACCACCCCTTCGGCCGCGCACAGGGCATTTACCGTAAGTATTCCCAGGGAAGGCGGACAATCCAGAAGGATGAAATCGTAATCCGCGACCAGGGATTCCAGGATCCCGCGCACCAGGAGTTCCCGCTGAGGGAGATCGAGAAGTTCCACCTCCCCTCCGGCCAGATCGGCGGAAGAGGGAAGCAGATCCAGACCGAAGGGGGTAGGAATCAGGATCTCCCGGGCGGAGCGTTCCCCACAAAGGGCGGCATAAAGGCTGCGGGAGGCCGGAACCCGGACCCCCAGCCCGCTGGAGGCATTGGCCTGGGGATCCAGATCCACCAGAAGGACCCGTTCCCCGCTTTCGGCCAGAGCCGCAGCCAGATTGACCGCCACGGTGGTCTTGCCCACCCCGCCTTTCTGGTTGGCCAGGGCCAGAATCATGACCGGAGATGCCTGCGCAGGAGTTCGGTGAGTTCTTCAAGCGTATAGGGCTTGCGCAGCAGACCGTCGAAGGGTTCGATGGCCTCCGAGCCCTCCAGGGAATAGCCGGTGGAGAGGATCAAACGGGGACGGGGCTGCCGATCTTTAAGTCTTTCCGCCACCCAGCGGGCCCCCTTGCCTCCGGGGACGGTAAGATCCAGAAGCAGGAGGTCAAAGGGGCGCCCCTCGGAAAGGGCCTTCTCGTATTTTTCCAGGGCCTCCGGGCCGTTTTCCGCGGTTTCCACCTCCACCCCCAGATACCCCAGGGCCTCGGCCAGAAGAAGCCGTATGGGCTCCTCGTCGTCCATCACCAGTACCCTCCCGGAAAACTTCCGGGGTTCAACCGGGGTCTCCGGAGCGGGGGGTTCCTTTTCGCCGGGCCTTTCGGCCGCCGGAAGACGGATGCGAAAAGTGGTGCCCTCCCCCGGGAGAGAAAAGACCTCGATCTCGCCGCCGTAACGCTCCACCACGCTCTTGACCACCGCCAGCCCCAGACCGGTCCCGGCGGGTTTGGTGGTGAACCCGGGCTCAAAGATGCGCGACTGGATCTCCCGGGGGATACCCGGCCCGGTATCCCTTATCACCAGAATCACCTCACCGTCCTGATATTCGGCCTGAATAAATATATCCCCTCCCTGCGGCATGGCCTCCAGGGCATTGAGGACCAGGTTCTGAATCATCTGTGCGAAGTGGGAGCTG
>DRMH01000023.1 GCA_011322625.1 Thermosulfurimonas dismutans
CTTCGGGGTCAAGGTCTATCGGGAGATTTCCCATTTTCCTGGATGGTGGTATGAACTTTCGGCCTCCCGGGATTTCGCCCTTCCCTGGTACAAGGCCAGCCTGAGTCTTTCGGCCTCGGCCATGTATCTGGATTCCAAGGATAAGGGGGCCTATCCCGATCCGGACGATCCCGACGACGAATTTTCCGACTGGCTTTACCTCCAGGTGGGGGCCGAGGTAAATATCCCGGTGGGGAAATATCTCACCGTAACCCCCAAGGTCTATTACAGTTTCTCCCTTTCCGATGAGGCCAAGGATCTGCTGGAGGATAATTCCTGGGACAATCATCACGATCATTTCTTCGGAGGCATCGGAATAAGCTTCTCTTATTAAGTCGTTTTCGGGGCCCGGGCCGTCTCGGGCCCCGGCCCTTCCTGCATGATCCTCCGGAAGGCGGGAAGGAGGGTCTCAAATATTTTCCTGCGCACGGAGGGAGGAAGTGTTTCGTGTCCCTCCGGGGACAGACGATCGGTTACCAGGAGGGCGGCCGCGAGCTTTATTCCCAGCTTCTGGGCCGCAGCGAAGAGAGCGGAACATTCCATATCCACAGCCAGGGCCTGTTTCCGAAAACGGCGCCGGAAACTCTCATCCTCGCGATAGGGGGCATCCGTGGAGACCACGGTACCGCTAAAACTCCTTACCGGGACCCGGCTCAGGAGCTTTTTCCATAGGGCCACCAGTTCGGGTTCCGGGAACAGGGCGCGTGTGCCGGGGAGGTAGTAAGCGGAGGTCCCCTCGGCGGAAAGGGCCTTTTCCGGAACCAGGATCGTTCCCGGGGATAGTTCTTCCCGGAGGGATCCGCACCATCCCCACACCCATACCTCCCGGACCCCGGCGGCGACCAGATTTTCGAGAAGCATTACCGCCTGAGGGGCTCCCAGGGCCGGGCCGACCAGTACTCCGGAGGGAAGGGAATAGACCTGTGCGAGGAAAAGACGGCGAATTTGGCGGGGCCTCAGGGACCGGACCAGGGTCCTGAGATCCGGCTCCGGCAGGATCAGGAATCCTCGCGGTCCGCAGCGGAATCCGGGTTGAGGTCGCAGGATGGGGCCTCCTCCGCACTCAGATATAGAGCCTCCCGGACTCTTTCCAGTTCCTCCTGCGGAATCAGCTCCCGCGGCCAGTCTCTTCCGCAGGTGAGGCACCTCACCCGAGCCCGGGCTCACCGATCCACAAGTTCGGCCGGATGTCCACAGACCGGGCACCGTATCTTCATTCCTCGATCTTTATCTTACAGAAAGGACAGTATTTGTAGGGCCTGCGACCGCCCTTTCGCGCCACAAAGGAGGCCCCGCAGGAGGGACAGGGCTCGGAGAGGGGTTCATCCCAGAGGACGAAGTCGCATTCCGGGGCCCGGGAGCAGGCGTAATAGGTCTTACCCTTGCGGGAGCGGCGTTTTACGATCTCCCCCTCGCAGCCCTCACGCGGACACCGAATACCCGTCCCCACCGGGCGGGTGTAACGACACTCCGGATACCGTGCGCAGGCCAGGAATTCTCCGAAACGACCCCGGCGCAAAACCAGGTCTCCTCCACATTCCGGACAGGAACCGTGAGAGGTCTCCTCTCGACGCACCAGCCGGATTTGACCCCGGTCATCCCGTTCGTAATCTCCGGTGGCGCGGCACTCCGGATAACGGGAGCAGGCCAGAAAGGGTCCGGCGCGCCCCACCCGAAGGAGCATCTCCGCCCCGCACTCCGGGCACCTGACCTCCGCCGGTACCCCGGCCTTGAGCGAGGCCATCTCCTTTTCCGCCAGACTCAGGTCCCGCAGGAGATCCCGGTAAAACTCCCTCAATACCTCCTGGCGTGCGGCCTTTCCTTCCGCGATTTCGTCCAGAAAAGCCTCCATGCGGGCGGTGAATTCCGGATCGATCAGTTCGGGAAAGAAACGCGTGAGGAGTTCGTTGACCAGGATCCCCAGTTCAGTGGGCTGAAGCACACCTCCCTTGCTTTCCACATAGCCCCGTTCCCGGATGGTGGAGACGATCTGTGCGTAGGTGGAAGGGCGTCCCACCCCTTTTTCCTCAAGCGTTCGGATCAAAGTGGCCTCGGTGTAGCGGGCCGGGGGTTTGGTAAAGTGCTGGGTGCCCTTAAGATCTTCCACTTCCAGAGGGTCCCCGGGCCCTAAGGGCGGGAGAAGTTGATCGTCTTCCTCCACCGCATATACGGCAAGAAAGCCCGGATGAAGGAGTCTTTTTCCCCGGGAAAGGAACTGGTAGGGTCCCAGTTCGAGGACGGCCACCGTGGTTTCGTAGCGGGCCGGATTCATCTGGGAGGCCAGAAACCTTCGCCATATAAGATCGTAAAGCCGCCATTCATCCGGTGGGAGGACGCCCTTTAAGGCCTCCGGAGGGAGATCGAACCGGGTGGGACGAATGGCCTCATGGGCCTCCTGAGCCGTAGCCCGGGCGCGGTATTGGGGAGGTTTTTCCGGAAGAAAATCCGGGCCGAAGGTCCGGGCTACGATTTCCCGGGCCGCGCGCGCGGCCTCCGGGGCCAGCCTCACCGAGTCGGTCCGCATATAGGTGATGAGCCCCACCGGCCCCTCCCCGGGAAGATCCACCCCTTCGTAGAGTCGCTGTGCCAGGAACATGGTCTTTTTGGCCGGAAAGCGAAACCGACGGAAGGCCTCCTGCTGAAGGGTGCTGGTAATAAAGGGAGGGGAGGGCTTACGCTGGGCCTCGCGGCGACGAAGATCGGAGACCCGAAGTCTTTCCCGTTCTAGGAGTTCCCGCAGCTCCCGAAGGATCTTTTCGGCTTCTTCCCGGGAGCCGATCCGGAGTTTTTGCCCCTGGCGACGTTCCAGCCGGGCGGAAAAGGTCTCCCCGCCGGCGGTCCGGGCCAGGATCTCGATGGTCCAGTACTCCTCGGGGCGAAAGGCCCGGATTTCGGCCTCGCGCTCACAGATCAGGCGCAGGGCCACGGATTGAACCCTTCCGGCCGAAAGCCCGCGTTTGACCTTCTCCCAGAGGAGGGGCGAGAGGTGATAGCCCACCAGGCGATCCAGCACCCTTCTTGCCCGCTGGGCCTCGTATCGATGGGGATCGAGTTCCGCCGGTGAGGAAAGGGCCTCCCGGATTCCCCGGGGAGTAAGCTCATAGAGAAGCAAACGCCGGATGGGTTTTTTAAGGGATCGCAGCTCCTCGGCGATATGCCAGGCGATGGCCTCCCCCTCCCGGTCCGGATCCGGACCGAGATAGATCTCCTCGGCCTTACGGGCCAGTTTGCGAATCTCGGACAGGATCTTGCCCTTGCCCCGGATGATTTCGTACTCCGGCTCAAAGCCGTTTTCCACATCCACGCCCAGACGGCTCTTGGGCAGATCCTTCACATGCCCCACCGAGGCGCAGACCTCGAAATCCTTTCCCACCACCTTTTTGATGGTGCGGACCTTGGTCGGGGATTCCACTACAATCAACCCTTTCTTTTCCATGCTTGCTTGACACCCCTCGGAAGATTTTGTTATGGTTGTTGGGTAACGAACGGGTTAAGCAGGTCCGAACCAATGGCCGAGATTTCGGATGTATCGAGTATAGATCTTCATTTCCCATTCCAATTTAAACCCTTTCCTTTAAAGGTCAAATCATCTAAGACCAAATTTTTAAAAAGGAGGTTTTTATGGGCGACGCTCCCCTAATTCTATGGTTTGACGAGATTTCCATCAAGGATGTACCCCTGGTGGGGGGTAAAAATGCCTCCTTGGGAGAAATGTATCGCAACCTGACCCCTAAGGGGGTGCGGGTGCCGGAGGGTTTTGCGGTTACCGCAGAGGCCTACCGTTACTTCATTCGGGAGAATCATCTCGACGAAAAGATCCGCAAGGCCCTGGAGGGGCTGGATACCCACGATGTCAAAAACCTCCAGAAACGGGGCAGGAAGGTTCGGAATCTCATCCTCAAGGCCCGTATGCCCGCGGATCTGGCCGAGGCCATCCGCGAGGCCTATCATCGGCTGGAGGAAAAGTACGGTCCGCGGGTGGATGTGGCCGTGCGGTCTTCGGCCACGGCCGAGGACCTTCCCGACGCCTCCTTTGCCGGTCAGCAGGAAACCTATCTCAACGTGCGGGGGGCGGAACAGGTCATTGAGTATGTGAAGAAATGTTTTGCCTCCCTCTTTACCGATCGGGCCATCTCCTACCGGGAAGACAAGGGCTTTGATCATTTCCATGTCTATCTCTCCGTGGCGGTGCAGAAGATGGTCCGGAGCGACAAGGCCTGCTCCGGGGTAATGTTCACCCTGGATACCGAAAGCGGTTTTCGGGATGTGGTCTATATCACCGGGGCCTGGGGCCTGGGGGAAAATGTAGTCCAGGGGAAGGTCAATCCCGACGAATACTATGTCTTTAAGCCCACCCTCAAAAAGGGGTTCCGGCCTATCCTTTCCAAGAAGCTCGGAAGCAAGGAACTCAAGATGGTCTATAGCCGGGACCCGGAGCACCCGGTAAAGGATGTGAAGACCACCCGGCGCGAGCGTCAGAGCTTCGTCCTTTCCGACGACGAGATCTTAAAGCTTGCGGAATGGGCCATGATCATCGAGGAACACTACGGGCGGCCCATGGACATTGAGTGGGCCAAGGACGGCGACGGGAAGACCGTGGGCACCGGGGAGCTTTTCATCGTCCAGGCCCGTCCGGAGACGGTCCACGGGGCCAAGCGCGAGCGCTACTACGAGGTATTCAAGCTCAAGGGCGAGGGGCGGGTCCTTACCACCGGAAAGGCCGTGGGAAGCAAGATCGGCCAGGGTAAGGCCCGGGTGATCATGGATGTCTCCCAGATCCACGAGTTCAAGCCCGGCGAGGTCCTGGTCACGGACATGACCGATCCGGACTGGGAACCCATCATGAAGGTGGCCGCGGCCATTGTCACCAACCGCGGCGGAAGAACCTGCCATGCGGCCATCGTCTCCCGGGAACTGGGCATTCCCTGCATCGTGGGCACCGGAAACGGAACCGAGGTGGTGAGTGACGGGATGGAGATCACTGTGGACTGCTCCCAGGGCGAGGAGGGCCGGGTGCTCGAGGGGCTGGTGCCCTTTGAGGTGGAACGTATCGATCTGGAAAGGCTTCCCCGCACCCGCACCAAGATTATGATGAATGTGGGGATCCCGGAGCAGGCCTTCGCCCAGGGTCAGATCCCGAACGACGGGGTGGGGCTTGCGCGGTTAGAGTTTATTATCGGCTCGCATATCGGTATCCACCCCTTGGCGCTCCTCAATTATGAGGAACTCAAGAAACAGGCCGAAAACGATCGGCGCATCCGGGCCCTGGTGCGAGAGATCGAAAGGCGCACTCCCACCTATGAGGACAAGGCCGAATTCTTTATCGACAAGCTGGCCCAGGGCGTGGGGACCATCGCCGCGGCCTTCTACCCCAACGATGTGATCGTAAGGCTTTCGGACTTTAAGAGTAACGAGTACGCCAACCTCCTCGGGGGGTGGCTCTACGAGCCGGTGGAGCACAACCCCATGATCGGCTGGCGCGGGGCCTCGCGTTACTACGATCCTAAGTACGAGCCGGCCTTTGCCCTGGAGTGTAAAGCCCTTAAGCGGGTGCGCGACGAGATGGGGCTCACCAATGTCAAAGTCATGATCCCCTTCTGCCGCACCCCGGAGGAGGGGAAACGGGTGATCGCGGTGATGGAGAAGCACGGGCTCAAGCAGGGGGAAAACGGGCTTGAGATCTATGTCATGTGCGAGATCCCCAGCAATGTGGTCCTGGCCGACCAATTCGCTGACATCTTCGACGGATTTTCCATCGGCTCAAACGACCTCACCCAGCTCACCCTGGGCCTGGATCGCGACTCCGAACTGGTGGCCCACCTTTACGACGAACGGAACGAGGCCGTAAAACGCCTCATCCGGCAGGTGATCCGCACGGCCAAGGAACGGGGCCGGAAGATCGGGATCTGCGGGCAGGCCCCGAGCGACTTTCCGGACTTTGCGGAGTTTCTGGTGGAGTGCGGCATCGACTCCATGAGCCTTACCCCGGACACCATCGTGAAGACGAGACTGCTGGTGGCGGAAAAAGAGAAACAACTGGGAATAAAATCGTAAGCCCGCCGAATTTCGGGGCTTGAGAGTAAGGGGCGGCGCTGCTTACGCCGCCCTTTTCTATGTTAAAGTTAAACCCATGGATCGTGAGATTCTTCTTTCCCTTCTTACGGGAGAAATTCCGCTCTGGCCCTATCTTGAGGAGGCGAGAAGGCTCAGGGAGGAGCATTTCGGGCCGCGAGTGGAGACCTGTGCCATCGTGAACGCCAAAAGCGGACGCTGCCCCTCGGACTGCAGGTTCTGCGCCCAGTCCGCCCACTGGAAAACCCGCGCCCCGGAATATTCCCTCCTTTCCGAAGACGAACTCCTTCGTGCGGCAGAGGCCGCGGCCTGCGCCGGGGTTGACCGTTTCAGCTTCGTGACCAGCGGGGTTAAGATTTTGCCCAAGGAGCTTGAGCGCCTTGCGAAGGTCATAGAGCATGTGCGCCGCGAGTTTCCGGAACTTAAGCTCTGCGCCTCCCTGGGGCAGCTCTCCCTTTCCGAGCTTGAAGTGCTGCGCGAGGCCGGGCTTTCCCGCTATCACCACAACCTTGAGACCGCGGAAAGTTTCTACCCCCAAGTCTCTCGCCATCAGCGCTGGCGCGACCGCTACGAGACGGCCCTTAGGGTGAAGGAGGCCGGGCTTTCGCTCTGCTGCGGCGGGATCTTCGGTCTCGGGGAAAGCGAGGAGCAGGTCCTTGAGTTTGCCGAAACCTTAGTTGAGCTTTCGCCGGACTCCGTTCCGGTGAACTTCCTCCATCCCATCCCCGGAACCCCTCTTGAAGGGGCCCGGTATCTTACGCCCCTTAAGTGTCTTGCCATCCTGGTGGTTTTGCGTTTTAAACTTCCTCGGACCCAGATTCGGGTCTGCGGCGGGCGCGAGTATAACCTGCGCGAGCTTCAGGTCTTCGTGCCCCTTGTGTGCGACGCCCTCATGGTGGGAAACTATCTTACCACCCGGGGCCGGAGACTTTCCGACGACCGGCAGATGATCCTTGATCTCGGCTACACCTCGGGTCTTAAGGCCTGAGCCCGGGAGTCTTTTGCAGAAATTCCCTTACCGCCGGGGCCGGGGGGCTTTCCGGAGAAAATTCGGGAATCCTTAAGACCGGAAGCGGGCCGAAGATCCGGAGGATGTCTGCCAGGCTTTCCTCGGCAAGGTATTCGTCTTCGGCAAAGTGGAGGTTATAGATCAGGGCCGGGATCACGAGAGACCGAAGGCGCAGGGCCTCTAGCGTTAACACGGTGTGGTTGATGGTCCCGAGCCTTGCCGCAGAGACCACCACCACCGGAGAGAGAAAGATCTGGATGAGGTCCAAAAAGGTGTGTTCCTCGGTAAAGGGCACGAAAAGCCCGCCCGCTCCTTCCACCAGCACCACTTCGTAGGTCGCTCGCAATCTCCTTAAGGCCTCAACGATCCGGGCGATTTCCACCCTTCGCCCCTCCCTTTTGGCCGCCGTGGCCGGGGCTGCGGGATAGGAGAAGAGGTAAGGGCAGGTTAAGGAGAGAAGCTCAGGCGGGTCTGGAGGAAGGCCCATGATGCGACGATGAAGGAGAAGATCCTCGGGTTCGGTGGTTCCGGTCTGGACGGGTTTTACGGTAATGACCCGAACCCCGAGCTCGCGATAGGCCCGGGCGAGAAGCCCCGTGGCGTAGGTCTTCCCCACACCGGTATCCGTTCCGGTGATGAAGATCAGCCTTCCTTCCGCCAGAGGATCACCCCCATCTCAAAGGTAAGCTCTAAAGGCCCCGGATTTTCACGGAGCCAGGCCTTAAGACACGAAACCCCGCTTCCGCGAAGATACCCCGCGGCCCCGGTCTTTTTTAGATGCCTTAACACGGAAAGGCCATCGGGAAAAGGGATCCTTTCAAGGTGCTTTTCGGCCCGGATCACGGAAAGCCCGGGTGGAGAAAGTTTCAGCCAGGCCTCAAGCGAAAGAAGCCCTGCGGGAATCTCCCTTCGGGGAAGCTCCCGCATGGTCTCCGGGCCGAAGGTGGAAAGCGCAAGGAGTCCTTTCGGTTTTAGAAGTGCGGAAAGATGAAAAAGGGCCTCTTTCGGGGCCCGGAACCACTGGGCCACCGCAGACCCCACCACGAGATCGAAGGTCCCCTCCCCAAAGGGAGGCCTTTCAGCATCCGCACAGAGGAACCTCACCCCGAGGGGGCTCACCCACTTTCCGCACTCGAAAAGAAGATCGCAGGCCACATAAAGTTCCGTAAGAAGGGCTTCTTTCGCGCGGCGGGTAAAAAGACCGGTTCCGCAGCCAAGCTCAAGTACCCGGGGGAAGGCCCTTCCTTCCGAAAGGATGGCCGAAAGGAGCCTTTCGGAAAGAAGCCTCTGCACCCGGGCCTCCTCCTCGTAGGAGGGAAGGGCCCGGCAGAAGCGTCTTTTAAGAAGGGCGAGTCTCTCTACCACGACCAGAGATCCCTCCGGGCGTAAAAGGGAAAGTGCCCTCCCGAGATCTCCTCGGTCGGAACGCCGGCCCTCTCCCAGAAACGCCTCTGGGCCCGGGGGGGAAAGATGCGGTCCTCGCGGGGGATTACGGCCCGAAGGTCGTCTCCGGGGGAGGGAAAGATCGGGGGAAGCTCAAGGGAAGCCGCAAGTTCCTCCACCGCTTCCGAAAGCGCCCTTTGCGGGAGGCTACGGCGGAAGCGTTTAAGATGATCCTTCGAGGAAAACATGCGGAAAAAGAACCTCTCCCGCACTACCTCGCCATCGCGTTTAAGACCCTCGAGGGTAAGCCTTACGAGCCGGGGGTCGATTCCGAATTCCCGGTGGGCGAAGGCCCCTGTTCCGGAGAGGGCCACAAGGGGCCCGCGGAAAAACTTTCTTAACCTCAGGGCCCAGTAAACCCCGAGCGACCAGGCGAGAACCGGGGCGGTAGCGGCCTCCTCCGGAATTCCTGCGGGGATCTCCGGGTCGCGGTAGTCGTAAAGGAGAAGGAGTCTCTTTCCCGGGGGGACGAGTTCCAAAAAGGGGCGCTCGTCCATGCCCCAGCCGCAGAAAAACACCCGGAGTTCCCCTTGCCTCCCTATGAGTGCGGCCCGCATATCTCATCCTTCAGGTGATCGGCAAGGCGCAAGAGATCGTGCTCCTCCATGGTGGCGGAAAGAGAAAGACGCAGCCGGGCCGTGCCCTCGGGAACCGTGGGGGGCCTTATGGCCGGGGCGAGAAACCCCGCCTCATAAAGCCTCTCCGAAACCGAAAGGGCCCTTCGGTCCTCCCCCAGGATGACCGGAACTATGGGCACCTCGGAGGAAAGCCCTTCGGTAGGAAGTCCCAGGGCCTTTCGCAGAAAACGGGAAAGCTTCCGCACTCTCCCGCGTCGGTCAACGGCGGCCACCGCCCTCTTAAGGCCCGCAAGCGCCCCGGCCACCACCACCGCCGGAAGCGCGGTGGTAAAGATAAAGCTCCGGGCCCGGTTCACGAGAAGTTCTCTTATTTCCTCCCGGGCCACCACAAAGGCCCCGTAGCTTCCCAGGGCCTTACCAAAGGTGCCGACAAGAACATCCACCCGGGAAAGGACCCCCAGTTCCTCGGAAAGCCCGAGGCTCCTCTCTCCGAAGACCCCAACCGCGTGGGCCTCATCTACCACCAGGAGGGCTTCATAGCGGGCGGAAAGTTCGGAAAGGGCAGAAAGATCCGGAAAGTCCCCGTCCATGCTAAAGACCGACTCCGTGAGGATCACCGCCCGACGGTGTTTTCCCCGGTATTTTTTAAGGAGTCCCTCTAAGGCCTCGAGATCAAGGTGCGGGTAGCGGTAAAAGGCTGCCCCGGAAAGACGCATTCCGTCGATGAGGCTTGCGTGGACCAGTTTGTCGGAAAAGATGGCATCTCTTCTTCCGCAGAGCCCGGAAAGCACCCCCAGGTTGGCGAGGTATCCGCTTGAGAAGATGAGGGCCGGGCGTCCGTAAAGCCGGGCGAGTTCCTCCTCGAGTTCCGCATAAAGGGCGTGATTCCCGGAAAGGAGCCGGGCCGCTCCGGCCCCGAGCCCGAACCTCTCAAGGATCTCGGCAAGAGCGGAAATCTCCGGGGGTTCGGCGGAAAAACCCAGGTAGTCGTTTGAGGAGAGGTTTAACAGCCAGCGTCCGGAGACCCTGACCCAGGGACCGCGCCGGGCCTCCACGGTGCGAAGTCTCCGGCGTCGTCCCTTTCTTTCAAGCTCCTCAAGCTCCCGCCAAATCTCTTCGTTCATGAAAGAGATCCTACCACCCCCTCTATGACTCTCAGGCTTCGGGAAAGGATTTCCTCCAGGTCCTCCTCGGTTACGCAGAGGGGAAGGAACCAGTAGATCACATCCCCCAGGGGGCGAAGGACCACGCCCTCGGCAAGGGAGGACATATAGACCCTGAAACCCAGGCGCAACTCAGGCGGGAAGGGTTCCTTTTTGCGGCGATCGCGCACCAGTTCCACGGCCCCCACGTAACCCAGATACCGAATGTCTCCCACATAGGGGCGATCGGAAAAAAGCTCCAGAAGCCTCCGGTGGAAGAACTCCCGCACCCGCGCCCCTTTCTCAAGCGGCTTTTCCTCCTCAAAAATCTTGAGATTTTCCGCGGCCACCGCGCAGGCGAGAGGGTTGGCGGTAAAGGTGTGGCCATGGTAGAAGGTCTTTCCCTCGAGATAGTCCGCGTAAAAGGCCTGATAGATCTCCTCAGTGGTCACGGTGAGGGCCAGGGGAAGGTACCCCGCGGTAAGGCCCTTCGAGAGACAGAGGATGTCCGGAACCACCCCCGCGGTCTCGAGAGCGAACATGGCCCCGGTGCGTCCGAAACCGGTGGCTACCTCGTCGAAGATGAGAAAGACCTCGAAGCGATCGCAGAGGGTCCTAAGCCTCCGCAGATATTCCGCGGGATAGACAATCATGCCCCCTGCGGCAAGAAGGCGGGGCTCAACGATCACCGCGCAGATTTCCTCTGCGTGTTCCTCAAGGATCTGCTCAAGCTTCTTAAGACACCAGAGATCGCACCGGACCTCGCTCGCATCCCGGGTGAAGTCCGGGGAAGGGTTTTCCGGACAGCGATAACAATAGGGAGCCGGGGCCCTGAAGGTCTCAAAGGTTAACGGACGGTAAAGGCGGAAGAAGAGATCCACCCCACCCACGCTCACCGCCCCCAGGGTGTCTCCATGATAGGCCTCTTTTAAAGCTAGAAAACGCGTGCGCCGACTCTCACCCCGGTTCTGCCAGTACTGAAAGGCCATCTTGAGGGCCACCTCCACCGCGGTGGAGCCGTTATCGGAAAAAAAGAAGCGGGTAAGCTTTTCGGGCAGAAACTTAAGGAGCCTCTCCACCACCTCCGTGGCGTAAGGGTGAGTGAAGCCGGCGAAGTTTACATGTTCTAGGCGCTCAAGCTGCTCTCGCAGGGCACGGTTCAACCGGGGATGAAGGTGACCGTGAAGATTGCACCACCAGGAGGAGATGGTGTCGTAAAGGATACGGCCCTCGGCGGTGTAGAGCTTAAGCCCCTCGGCCCGGACGATTACCTCCGGGTCGCGCCCCTCGTAGTCCTTCATCTGGGTGTAAGGGTGCCAGATGTGCCGCCGGTCTATGTCGAGAACCCGCTTCCTGTCCATAAGCAGAACCTCCTCCGGCCTCAAGGACCTTTTATCGTCTTATCCCTGGCCCGAATTTTACTCCAGATCTCTCCCGCGGGAGAGCCCGGGGAAACAGGGGCCCCCTTATCCCTGTCAATATCCAGCCTTCCGGACGGACCGTCCCGGAATAAGACAGATAGCGGGATAAAGTTTTCAAGTAACCAGAAAATAAAAAAGGTGCGATAATTTTAAAATCGAAAGCATTCACGTATTGACATTTACTCTAGCTTTAGGTTAAAACACCCCAAAATATGCTCAACAAAATACTAAAATCAAAGTTCAAGCTATGAAGAAAGTTCTTTCGCCATTCACCAGGATCGAGGGACATTTGTGCATTGAGACCGAGGTTAGAGGGGGGCGAGTGGTTTCGGCCCGGGCGCGGGGAGAGATGTATCGGGGGTTTGAAAATTTGCTTATTGGCCGAAGGCCTCTTGATGCCCAGCGTATCACCCAGAGGATTTGCGGGGTGTGTCACGAGGTCCACGGGGTGGCTTCGGCGAGGGCTCTGGCCGATCTTTACGGGCTCGAGGTCCCACGGAACGGATTACTTCTTCATGACCTCATCCTGGCCCTGCACATGGCCACGGATCACCTTCTTCATTTTTACCATCTCTCCCTGCCGGATTACGTGGATTTCGGGGCGGTCCTGGCCTATAAAGGGAAAGATCCGCTGCTTTCGGCGGTAAAGAGCTGGGTGAAGAACAAAAAACCCTGGATTTTTACCCGCAAGGTCCCGGGAGATTATATCCGGGATCCCGAGATGGCTTTACCCTTCGTGGCTCATTACCTCGAGGCCCTGGAGGTGGTAGGCTCGGGGGCACAGGCCCTGGCTGTTCTCGGGGGAAAGGTTCCTTTTAGCCACACCATTTTTCCCGGTGGGGTTACCATAGAGCTCACCCCCGAAAAGACGGCCAAGGTCTCGGAAATCGTGGATCGGATTTACCGGTTTACCCTGGATGCCTATCTTCCGGATGTGCTCAAACTGAGCCATCTTTACCGGGAATACTTTCGTATAGGGCAGGGCTATTTTAACCTCCTTTCTTACGGCGGATTTAGATCCCTGGGAGAACCCCTTTTCCGGGCGGGGGTCCTTATAGACTTTGAGGAAAGGCCCTTGGAGGTGGAAAAGATTGTGGAACATGTGGCCCATTCCTACTATGAGGGAGGGGCCAGATCCTTCCGGGAGGGGGAGACCCGTCCCGCTTATGGCAAGGCCGGAGCCTATTCCTGGATCAAGGCCCCGCGCTACGATGGCCATCCCATGGAGACCGGTCCTCTTTCCCGGGTCTGGTTTTCAAACCGCGGGCGAAGAAAGCTCCTTAAGACCCTTCGATCTCTCGGACAGGACGAACGGGCGGCTTTTTCCACCATGGGAAGGCATCTGGCCCGAGCGGTGGAAACGGTTCTGCTGCTGGAATTCTGTCAGGAGGTCCTTTCGGCTCTTGATTATCGGGAACCCACCATAAGGACCGTCAATCCCGAGGCTCCGGTAACCGGTTCCGGTCTGGGGCTTTCCAATGCCGCCCGGGGAGAATTGCTGCATTATGTAGAGGCCCGCGAAGGGCGTATCACTCGCTACCAATGCGTGGTGCCGAGCACCTGGAATTTTTCTCCCCGGGATGCAGAGGGGCGCCCCGGGCCGGTGGAAAAGGCTCTGGAGGGCTGCCCGGTGCGTTTCAAAGAGGGGATGATAGAGGTGGGAAGGGTGGTAAGGAGTTACGATCCCTGTCTGGCCTGCAGTATTCATTAGGGGGGTCGGCATGAACTGGAACTTCACCCGGCGGGAATTCCTGAGGTTCTGCGGAAAACTTTCCCTGGCCCTCTGCGGCACGGAATGTCTCACGGAGGACCTGGCCCGGGCCTTCATGAAGATCGCCCGCAAGGAACCCCCGGTGATCTGGCTCACGGGGCAGGCCTGTTCGGGCGATTCGGTCTCCCTGGTCTATACGGATTCCCCGGGATTGGTCCCTCTTATGACCTCTCTGGTGGACCTCAAGTTTCATCCGGTCCTTTCCGTGGCTCAGGGAGAGGAGGTATTGCGCATTATCGAGGAATTGAAGGGGAAGGGAGGTTACATCCTTTGCTTTGAAGGATCTATCCCCTTAAGGATGAAGGGGGCCTGTACCATCCGGGAGGAGTATCTGGCGGATTTTTTGAAGGAGGTGGTTGAGGGAGCGCTTGCCCTTATCGCCTGCGGCACCTGCGCTTCCTACGGA
>DRMH01000024.1 GCA_011322625.1 Thermosulfurimonas dismutans
ATGTAATCCAGCTCCTCCTTTTCCACTCTCCTGCCCTCGGCCAGAAGATCGGCCATCTGGCCCACCACCATGCCGTGGATCCCGGCGGCCCGGGCCACCAGATGCACGGCCTGAAGGAGCCTTCGGGGGGGAAGGCGTCTTTCCAGTTCCGGATGGGTGAAAAGTTCAAAGGCCAGGGCCTGAAGTCCGTCTCCGGCCAGGATGGCGGTGGCCTCATCAAAGGCCCGATGGCAGGTGGGTTGCCCCCGGCGAAGGTCGTCGTCGTCCATGGCCGGAAGGTCGTCATGGATCAGGGAATAGGTGTGAAGACACTCCAGCCCGCAGGCGAAAAGAAGATAGTCCTCGGCCCTTCCGCCGCAGGCTTCGGCCCCCAGAAGACAGAGAAGTGGCCGCAGGCGTTTCCCGCCGGAAAAGAGACTGTAGCGCATGGCCTCGATCACCCGTCCGCCCGGCTCCTGCCGCGGAGGAAGGACGCTTTCCAGGGTCATGTCCACCCGTTTACGCCAGAAGGATAGCCTTTCCTTCAGTTCCTCTATCCTCATGATCGATTGCGCTCCAGGGCTTCCTCCAGGGGTATCGTGCGGTATCCTTCCTCGGTGCGGATCAGGACCTCCACCCGACGGCGCATCTCCCGCAGGGTCCTTTCGCAGGATCGGGCCAGACGCACCCCCTCCTCGTAGAGCCGGAGGGCCTCCTCCAGAGGAAGATCCGCCCCTTCCAGCCTTTTTACGATCTCCTCAAGACGCCGAAGCCGGGCCTCCAGATTTTCCTCCATAAAGGTGCCTCACTTCCTGAATAAAGATTACCGGATTTACCGCTACCCCGGAAAGATAGACCCCGAAGTGGAGATGCGGCCCGGTGGTTCGCCCGGTGGCTCCGGAGAGGGCGATGACCTGGCCTCTGCGTACCCGCTCTCCCTTCCGCACCAGGATGCGCGAGAGATGGGCGTAGTAAGTATAAACCCCGCAGCCGTGATCCAGTAGCACCACCCGGCCCGGGAGATAGAAATCCCCGGTGAGGATTACTCGCCCGGTGGAGGCGGCCCTCACCGGAGTTCCCTCCGGCACGGCCAGGTCCACCCCTCGATGAGGACTGCGCGGTTCTCCGTTCAGGATACGTCTCAGGCCGAAGGGGCTGCTTATCTTTCCCGAAACCGGCAGAATGAAATCCTCCAGCCTGCAGGCCCTTCCCTCCACCCTTCCTAGAATCCCTCGCAGAAGCCTTATTTCTCTGCGCACCCGGGCCAGGATCTCCGGGGGAAAGGTGACCATCCTTGGCGGAAGCCTCAGGTGTTCCTCGGGGTAACTTTTGGGGAGCACCCGTACGGCAAGGGAAAGGCCCCCAGCACGAAGCCTGTAGATCCCGGGAGGGGTGTCCAGGGGAAGCGCCAGAGGGAGATAGAGCCCTCCCCGCAGGCGCAGGGGCCGAAAAAGATGCCCCCGGAAGCGGGCCTCAAGCCGGGGGTTTCCTACGGGTATCAGGATCACCTCTCCGGGATGCCCCCGAAAGACCGGAGTCGCGGAAGCGGTTGCGGAAACGAGCCAGAGAAGGAGGCCCAGCAGAGCCCTAAGGCGCATCCCGGCTTACCTCCTCCACCCGGGCCAGGATGCGTCCCCGCGCCGGAAGAATCTCCAGGAGATCCCCGGGCCGGGTCTCCTCGGCCCTGCGGACGATGTTCCCCTGAGGGAGCTTTTTTACCACGCTGTAGCCCCGGGAGAGTACCGCCAGGGGGGATACGGCCTCCAGATGTCTTACCAGGGAGAGAAACCTTTCCTCCCGGCGGTGCAGGAGATTCTTTAGGTTTTGGGTAATTTGTTCCACCAGGTGGTGAAGCCGGGCCTCTTTTTCCCCCAGGAGGGTTTCCGGGGACTTGAGTCTCCGGCGGAGATGATGGAGTTCGCGTTCCCAGAAGACCAGACGCCGTTCCATCTCCTCTCGCAGTTTCTGGAGCCGGAGGCGGAGATCGGCGAGAAGGGTTTTTTCCTCGGGAAAGATGAGGGAGGCCGCAGCCGTGGGGGTGGGGGCCCTGTGATCAGCCACAAAATCACAGATGGTATAATCGATTTCGTGCCCCACGGCCGAGACCACCGGCAAACGGGAGCGGAACACGGCCTCCGCTACCAGGCGATGGTTAAAGGCCTGGAGGTCCTCCAGCGAACCCCCTCCGCGGGTGATCAGGATGAGATCGAGATTTCCCATTCGGTTCAGTTCCTCCACCGCCCGGGCGATTTCCTCTGCGGCCCCCTCGCCCTGTACCCGCACCGGATAGATGAGGATATACGCCGGCCAGCGGGAAAGGGCCACCCGCAGAAAGTCGTGGAGGGCGGCTCCGGAAAGGGAGGTGATCACCCCCACCCGCTGCGGAAAGGAGGGGAGGGGTTTTTTGCGGGAGGGGTCGAAATACCCCTGGCGTCTCAATTCCTCTTTCAGGGCCTCAAAGGCGGCCTGCAAGGCCCCCGCCCCCCGGGGTTCGATCCTCTGGGCGAGGAGTCGGTATTCTCCCCGGGGTTCATAGACCGAGATCCGACCGAAACAGAGGACCTTCATACCCTCCCGCAGGGGGAAGGAAACCTCCCGGGCCCGATCCCGAAAAAGGATCACCCGCAGGAGGGCCCGTTCGTCCTTGAGGGAGAAGAAGACATGGCCGGAATCGTGGTTCTTGAGTTGATAGATCTCCCCCTCCACCCAGACCGTGAGAAGATGGGTTTCCAGGAGGTCCTTGATGCGTCCGGTAAGCTCGCTTACCGTAAAGACCAACCGTTCCGCTCCCCGGGGCCGGGGGGTGGAAAATTTGAACACAGACATTATTTTCCCTTATTGGAATCGGTAATCTTTTCTAGTTTAAACCATCGGGAACAATGGTAAAGAAAGACCTGTACGAGATCCTGGGAGTAAGTCCGGACGCCAGTACGGAGGAGATCAAGAGGGCCTATCGTAAGCTGGCCCGGAAGTATCATCCCGACCTCAACCCCGGCGATAAGGAAGCCGCGGAACGTTTTAAGGAGATCAACGAGGCCTACGAGATCCTTTCCGATCCTCAAAAACGGGCCGAATACGATCGTTTACGTCAGGCCGCCCGGGCCTATCGGTTCACCACCCCCGGGGGAGAATCGGCCTACGATTTCGGCCTCTTCATGGAGAATTTCGATCCCTTCGGGGGCTTTGCCGATCTTTTTGCCGATCTTTTCGGCTACGAGCGCGAGGAACGCCCTGAACGCGGTGCGGATGTCCTTTACCGGGTGGAGGTGGATCTTGCGGATCTGGTCTCCGGCAAACCCCTGAGCCTGGAGGTGCCCTTTGAGGAACCCTGTCCGAGGTGCCACGGAGGGGGTTACGATCTCTCCTCTTCCGAGTCCTGTCCCGCCTGCGGGGGGCGGGGGCGCAGGGAAACCCGCCGCGGCCCGGTGCGGATCATCGAGGTATGTCCGGTGTGCGGGGGGTTCGGAAGACGCTATACCGGCACCTGTCGCCATTGCGGAGGGCGGGGTACGGTTACCCGCAGGGAAAGGATCTCGGTCACCATTCCCCCCGGGGCCGGGGATGGGACCAGGATCCGGATCCCCGGAAAGGGGCGTCCGGGGAAACGAGGGGGTCCTCCCGGAGACCTTTATCTGGAGTTACGGGTGCGTCCGGACGAACGCTTCGAACGCCGGGGCTACGACCTCTATCTGAAACATCCCCTGGATCTCTTTACCGCGGTCCTGGGAGGCGAGGTGGTGGTCCCCACCCTCACCGGAAAGGTGAAGCTGCGCATCCCTCCCGGCACCCAGAGCGGCCAGAAGTTCCGGCTGCGGGGTCAGGGTCTTTATCGCCCGGATGGGACCAGGGGGGATCTTTACGTGGAGGTGCAGATAACCGTTCCGCGACATCTGAGCCCGGAGGCGCGGCGGAAGTTCGAGGAACTACGGGCCATGCTACACTGAGGGAGAGCCCTTGCGCTGCCCTTCCTGCCATAAGGAAGATACCAAGGTGGTGGATTCCCGATCCACCGGAGAGGGGTTTGTCATTCGTCGGCGCAGGGAATGTATCCACTGTGGTTTTCGTTTCACCACTTACGAACGCCTGGAATTGTCTCTTCCCCGGGTGATCAAAAAGGACGGCCGCCGGGAACCCTTTTCGCGGGAGAAGATCCTGGCCGGGATCCGTAAGGCCTGCCATAAACGTCCGGTGAGCGAGGAGACCATCGAAAACTTTGTGAGTGCTCTGGAAAGGGAACTCTTTGAGAGCGGGGAGAAGGAGATACCCTCCAGCTATATCGGGGAGAGGGTTATGGAGAAACTAAAGGAATGGGACGAGGTGGCCTATGTGCGGTTCGCCTCGGTATATCGGGAGTTCCAGGATGTAAACGAATTTGTGGAACAGGTCTCGCAGCTTCTCCGGGGGCGAAGGAGTGGACGAAAGGGTGGTAAGTAGGCTCATCTTTCCGCTGGATACCGGGGATCTGGCCGAGGCCCGGCGCTGGGTGAGGCGTCTTTCCGGCCTGGTGGGGGTTTTCAAGGTGGGGCTGGAGCTTTTCACCGCCGCCGGGCCTGCGGCGGTGGAGATGATCCGGGAAGAAGGCCAGGCCGAGGTTTTTCTGGATCTTAAGCTCAACGACATCCCGGCTACGGTGGCCGGAGCCGTGCGGGCGGCCTCGCGTCTGGGGGTGGATTTCCTGACCGTGCACATGCTGGCCGGTCGCTGGGCGGTGAGGGAGGCGGCGCGTGCCGCCGAGGGAGGGCTGCGTATCCTGGCCGTAACCATCCTCACCTCGCTTTCCCGGGCCGATCTTATGGAGGTGGGATATTCTCCGGAACTCTCCCGGGATCTTTCCGAAGCCGCTCTGCGTCTGGCCTCCCTGGCCTACCGCTGCGGGGTACACGGAGTGGTGTGTTCGGCCAAGGAACTTCCCCGCATCCGGGAGGCCTTTCCCCATCTCCTTACCGTGGTGCCGGGGGTGCGTCCGGAATGGCTGGAGGAGGAACTGGCCGACGATCAGAAACGCATCGCCTCTCCGGGGGAGGCCATCCGGGCCGGAGCGGATTATCTGGTGGTGGGCCGTCCCATCCGGGAGGCCCGGGATCCTCGCGCCGTGGCCGAACGGATCCTTGCGGAGATGGCCCAGGCCTTCGAGGAACGATATCGAGGATGCAACGTACCGGAATAGCCGATCTTCCCCTTCACGGCGGAAGGGCCCCGCGCTGGCTCTTTTCCCGGATGGTGCGTCTGGCCCGGGCCCTGTGCCTGGCCATCCTGGAGGAATTCGGCCGAACCGAACTATTACGACGGCTTTCCGACCCCTTCTGGTTTCAGGCCTTCGGCTGTCTGCTGGGTTTTGACTGGCATTCCTCCGGTCTCACCACCACCGTGTGCGGGGCCCTCAAGGAGGCCCTGGCTCCCCTTTCCCTGGAGACGGGTATCTTTGTATGCGGCGGAAAGGGCCGGACCAGTCTCAAGACCCCGGAAGAGATCCTTTTCTGGGCCGAAAAAGCCGGTCTTCCGCAGGAATTCCGGCATCTTCCGGATATATCCCGCCTTTCGGCCAAGGTGGACAATACCGCCCTTCAGGACGGCTATCAGCTCTATCATCACACCTTCATCTTCACCGTGGAGG
>DRMH01000025.1 GCA_011322625.1 Thermosulfurimonas dismutans
CGACAGATCACGCACTGGATATCCATCTCCGCACTGGGTTCGGTGAAGGGAAAATAACTGGGACGGAAACGCACCCGGGTCTGAGGGCCGAAAATTTCCCGGGCAAAATAGGTAAGAAGCCCTTTAAGGTGGGCAAAACTCACCTCGCGATCCACCAGAAGCCCCTCCACCTGATGAAACATAGGGGTATGTCGCACGTCAGAGTCGCAACGATATACCTTCCCCGGAGCAATGATCCGTAAAGGAGGCTGACGAGAGAGCATGGTTCGAATCTGGATGGGAGAGGTGTGCGTGCGCAGGAGCAACCCGTTCTCCAGATAAAAGGTATCCTGCATATCCCGGGCCGGATGGTCCGGCGGGATATTCAGGGCCTCAAAATTATAATAGTCGGTCTCCACCTCCGGCCCGCGGGCGATATCGAACCCCAGGCGCAGAAATATTTCGCAGATCTCCTGGAGGATCTGGGTCACAGGATGAAGCTTGCCCACCTCGTAGGGACGCCCCGGAAGGGTGAGATCCACCCCCGGGGCCTGATCCTCCGCAGCCCTGAGAAGTTCCTCCCGACGACGTCGGATCAGATCCTCAAGCTCGTTCTTGAGCTCGTTGGCTCGCCGGCCGATAACTCTGCGGGCCTCGGGAGGAAGATCCTTAATACCCTTTACGACCGCGGTGACCAGCCCCTTCCTGCCGAGGTATCTGACCCGAACCTCTTCCAGCGCCTTAAGATCCCGGACTTCCTCCAGCTCCTCAAGGGCCCGGGATCTTAATTCCTCCAGTTCCTTCTCGGTCATAAATATTTCTACTGCCAGGCCTGTTTGGCCTTCTCCACCAGCTTGGCAAAGACCTCGGGCTCGGTCACAGCCAGATTAGCCAGGATCTTACGGTCCAGAGCAATACCGGCCTTCTTAAGCCCTCCCATGAAGCGGCTATAATTCAACCCGTGCAGCCTAGCGGCGGCATTAATCCGCACCTGCCAGAGCCGCCGGAAATCCCGCTTTTTCTGTTTCCTGTCTCGATAGGCATAAACCAGAGCCCGCTCCACCGTCTCTCTCACCCGCCGGAAACAATTCTTCCTCTGACCCCAGTAACCCTTGGCCAGCTTGATCCACTTCTTATGCCTTCTCCGGGTCTTAAAACCACCTTTGGCACGGGGCATGTCTATCTACCTCCCTTCTCTAAAACTTGTACGGAATCAAACGCTTTACATGCTGCACATAACCACCCTCAAGGACCTTATCGTGCCGCAGGGTGCGTTTCCGTTTGGCACTCTTTTTCCGATTGAGGTGGCTCCTTCCGGCCCGGAAATGAACGATCTTCCCCTTTCCGGTAACCTTAAAACGCTTGGCTGCCGAACGATTGGTCTTCATCTTGTTTTTCTTACCCATGGAAGATACCCCTTCCTGCTTTATTTTTTCAACGGAGCCAGGATCATGATCATCTGCCGCCCCTCCATCCGTGGGGCCATCTCCACCTGGCCCAAATCCTTAACCGCATCCTGGATTTTTTGCAAGACCTTCTGCGCCAGCTCCGGATGCACGATCTCACGCCCGCGGAAAAAGACCCGAATCTTGACCTTATTTCGATCCTCGAGAAACCGCCGGATGTGCTTGATCTTGGTCTGAAGATCGTGTTCCTCGGTCTTGGGACGGACCTTGATCTCCTTGATTTCCACCTGAGCCTGACGCTTTCGGGCCTCCTTGGCCTTTTTGGCCTCCTGATAGAGGAACTGCCCGTAATCCATGATCTTGCAGACCGGAGGGCGGGCCTGCGGGGCTACCTCCACCAGATCCAGACCGTATTCCTCGGCCTTGGCCAGGGCCTCTCGCAGAGGAACAATCCCGATCTGTTTCCCGTCCGGCCCTATAAGCCGTACCTCCCGGGCCCGAATCTTTTCGTTTACCCGATACTTACGCTTGTCAATGCTACCCAAAAACCCCTCCTACACGATTTTTTCGCGGATCTCCCGAAGGATCTTCTCCCGGAATTCCTCCGGGGCAAAGGTAAGATTCTCTCCCCCGCGGGTGCGCACCGTAAGCCGTCTCTCCTCCACCTCCCTGTCCCCCACAATAATCATATAGGGGATCTTCTTGACCTGGGCCTCCCGAATCTTATAGCTCAGACGTTCCCCGCGGGCATCCAGTTCCACCCGGATGCCGGAGGCCCTGAGAAAATCGTACATCTCGCGGGCGAAGGGTTCGTGTCGATCGGCCACGGTAAGCACCACCACCTGCACCGGAGCCAGCCACACCGGAAAGGCCCCGGCATAATGCTCAATGAGCACCCCGAAGAACCTCTCCAGCGACCCCAAAAGGGCTCGATGGATCATGATGGGCCGATAGGGACGGTTATCCGGGCCCATGTAGGTCAGGTCGAAGCGTTCGGGAATGTTGAAATCCACCTGAATGGTGGAACACTGCCAGAATCGACCCAGGACATCCCGAATCTTGAGATCGATCTTGGGGCCGTAAAAAACCCCCTCCCCGGGATCAATTTCATACGGAAGCCCTTTCTTTTCCAGGGCCGCCGCCAGAGCCCCCTCGGCCTTCTCCCAGATCTCTTCGGTGCCGACGTATTTCTCCGGCCGGGTGGAGAGATAGATCTGATATTCTCTGAAGCCGAAGACCGAAAGGAAATATACTACCAGATCCAGGACCTTAAAGATCTCCTCCTCCAGCTGATCCTCCCGGCAAAAGATATGGGCATCGTCCTGGGTGAACCCCCGCACCCGAAGAAGCCCGTGGAGCACCCCGCTTCGCTCATACCGATAGACCGTACCCAGCTCACAGTAGCGAAGGGGAAATTCCCGGTAACTGCGTTTTTTACTTTTGTATATAAGAATATGAAAGGGACAATTCATGGGCTTTAATTGATAAGCCCTCTCATCGATCTCCATGGGGGCAAACATGTTCTCGGCGTAAAAGTCCAGATGGCCGGAAACCCCCCAGAGATCCCGCAGGGCAATGTGAGGGGTATAGACCAGCTGATAGCCGCGTTTCAGGTGTTCCTCCCGCCAGAAATCTTCTATTTCCTTGCGCACTATGGCTCCCTTGGGATGCCAGAGAATGAGCCCGGGGCCTACCTCTTCTTCAATGCTGAAAAGCTCCAGCTCTCGCCCCAGCCGCCGATGATCCCGGCGCTTGGCCTCTTCAAGCCTTTCCAGATAGGACCGAAGTTCCTCCTTATCAAAAAAGGCTGTGCCATAAATGCGTTGCAGTTGAGGATTCCGCTCGTCACCCCGCCAGTAGGCTCCGGCCACGGAAAGGAGCTTGAAAGCCTTGATGAGCCCGGTGTGCGGAAGGTGCGGCCCCCGGCAGAGATCCACAAAATCGTTCTGGCGATAAATACTCACCCTCTCTTCCGGGATTTCCCGGATAAGTTCGAGTTTATAGGTCTCCTTCCGTTCGCTAAAGATTTTTTCCGCCTCTGATTTGGAAATTTCCTGACGCTCCAGGGGAATGCGTCTTTTTATGATTTCTTTCATGCGCTTTTCGATTCGGGCCAGATCTTCTTCAGTGAAGGGTTCGGACACATCGAAGTCGTAGTAAAACCCCTCTTCCGTGGCCGGACCGATCCCCAGACGGGCCTCGGGAAAGAGTTCCTTTACCGCCTGAGCCAGCACATGAGCCGCCGTGTGTCTCAAAATGGGAAGAGCCTCGGGGGTGCCCGGAAAGATCGGCTCCACCCTTCCCCCACGGGTCAGAGGGGTTTGCAGATCCACTATCTCTTCCTCGATCCTAAAACCGAGGGGATGAGGGTTCCCCAGCCCCAAAAGTTCGATCAGGACGGAGGCCCGCACCCCGGCCTCTACTTCCACCTCCCGGTCGTTATATATGAGCCTGATGCTCTTCACTCCCTCTCCCCAAAACAAAAAGTAAGGCCTCTTGGGGAAACCCCCGAAGAGGCCTTATCGGCGATGGTAGGCGCGGGCGGGATCGAACCGCCGACCTCTTGCGCGTCAAGCAAGCGCTCTCCCACTGAGCTACGCGCCTTCCTTGATCATTTTAGAATTTTTAGCAATTTTCGCTCCCGTTGTCAACCGCCGACCCGCCTCATGACCTGCTCCCCCATCCTCAGCACCACTTAGAAAAAATACGGATTCTTAAACCGAGGGAGCTTTGCGGATTATATGACCTTGCGAGTAATCTCGAGGAGACGGTCGGCCCGGAGGGCCTCCGGGGTAAAGTAACGGGCGGAAAGGAGACGGGCCAGTCTCCGGGCCATCTCCAGCCTTACCGCCCCGGTCTCGGTGTCCACCACCACAAACTCCACTTCCGGAAAATCCAGGGCCAGTTTCCGGGCCAGGAGCTCCACCTCCTCCCGGGGTGGCCTCCCGGTAAGACTCACGTTGCCCCGCCCATCGGTGATGAGAATGACCGAGGTAAGGTTATGCGGATTTCTTCGACGCTCGAGGGAAAGCAGATGGTGGAGTTTCCTCAGGGCTGCGGGAAGGGGGGTGGAACCTCCCACCGGAAGATCGGAAAGGATTCGCGCCGCCCGATCCACCGAGTTAGTAGGGGGAAGGACCAGCCGGGCCTTTTCGCCCCGAAAGACCAGCAGAGAAACCCTGTCGCGCTTCTGATAGGCGGTAAGGAGCAGACTCAGGATGGCCCCTTTGGTTTCCCGCATCCGGGCCTCGGCAGCCATGGAACCCGAACCATCCACACAAAAAAGAATAAGACGCGAACCCTTCACCAGCTTAAGCCTGGCCCGAAGGTCCTCCTTCAGGACCACCAGTCGGTTCGCCGCCTTCTCCCGCAACCTTCGCTTGAAAAGGGCCGAAAGAAAGGTGGGAATAAGGGCAATTTCTCCTTCCCCCTGGTAGGGAACCGCTCGCACAAAATGCCCCCTTCCCGAAAGGGAAAAACCCCTGGTGCGTCGGCCGAAGATCCGGATCTCCCGGGGTCTGGTCGGGGAAAGGGAAAATTCCCGCACCGGAAAGACCTCTCCCACGGAAAAGACCCTGTCCTCGCCCTCTTCGGGCCTTACCTCCTCGGGTTCGGACCATCTGGGATCGGCCGGAACGTTCTCTTCTTTATCCTGCCCCTCGGTCGGCGCTTCGGGAGAACCACCTCCGGGGGCCTCCTTTCCCCGAGGAGAGGGATCCTTTTCCGGAGGCCTATGGTCTTCCTGGTTCTTTTCCCCGGACCTGCTTTCCGGCCGAGGTTTGGGCCTGCTGTGCTCCCTCTGGCGTCTGCGGTGGGCAAGAACCAGTTCGGCCACGGACTCCACATCCTCGGGGATGGCCTCGGAGCGGCCTTTTAGGGCCGCATGGGCCCGAACGGCCTCCAAAAGAAAGATCTCCGCCCGGTGGCCGGCCGCGGCGGCCTCAAGGGCCAGCCGGGCTATGAGGGCCCGAAGATAGCCGGAAATCCTGACCTCAGGAAGCAACCTCCGGGCCTTTAGGATCTCCTCCCGGAGCCTCCCTTCCTCCTCTGCGAAGGTCTCCTCAAAACCCCCGGGATCCATCTCCCAGAGGAGACGCCGCCTCAGGATCTCCACCCGCAGGCCCGGATCTCTTTCGGCGGAGACCTCCACATAAAGACCGAACCGGTCAAGGAGCTGGGGGGAGATGGGGCCCTCCTCGGGATTCATGGAACCGATGAGGAGGAATCGCCCGGACTCCGAGGCCGAAAGAAGGAGGGAAACAAGGTGCGGGGCGAGAAGATTGATCTCATCCACATAAAGCACCCCACCCTCGGCCTGAGAGAGAAGACCCGGCACCAGGACCTTTCGCCCGTGTTTTAAGGCCTCCTCCAGAGAGAGATGCCCGGTCAATCGTTCCTCGGTTACCGAGAGGGGAAGGTTCACAAAAGGGCCCTCCAGAAGACGGGCCAGGGCCCGGGCGGCGGTGGACTTGCCTGTGCCCTTTTCCCCGGAAAGGAGCACCCCCGCAAGCCGCGGGTTTACGGCGCAGAGCCTAAGGGCAAGCTTCATCTTCTCCTGCCCCACGAGGGCCGAAAGGGGATAAAGCCTTTTCGTCATTTCCATATCTCTCCGATTTCCCTGCGGAGATCCTTCATCCTCGCCTGCCATTCCGCCACCTCATCCACCGAATACATATCCACAGCCCCGCCCTGAAAGCCGCCTCCGGTCTCTCCCATCGTATCCTCGAGTCGCCCCTCAAGCTCAAGATAAACATCCCTTAATTTTTCCAGCAAACCGGTCTCCGGTCTCCAGAGACCCCTCTTTTCGGCCTCAAGCAATCTGCGGGCGATCTCCTCCAGGGCATAAGGGTTGTGTTGCATGAAGAAATCCCTGTTTTCCCGGTCAACCACAAATTTACGGGTAATTTCGTCGAAGATCCAGTGGTCAACCTCGCCGGTGGTGGCCTGCCAGCCGAACAGGCGCCCGATGCGTTTGGAGATCTCCGCCGCTCCCTTGTAGCCGTGCTGTTTCATACCTTCTATCCAGCGCGGGTTCAAGAGTTTAGCCCTGGCCACCCGCCGGATTTCATCGGCAAGGTCGCCAACCGCAACCGCTGCCCTCTCCCTGGTATCACCGTAATAGGCCTTTACCTTTTTCCCGGAGAGTTCCCTTGCGGCCACCGTAAGCCCGCCGTGGGTGCCGAAGTAACAACAGCAACCGAATAGATCGTATTCATCGGTGAAGGTATTGTTAAAGGTTGCCTCCACCGTGCGCAGGCCCTCGGCCAATTCCCGGTGGGCCTTCTCTCCGAAGACCCCCTTTCCGTAAGCGTAGCCGTTCCAGTAGAGGAAGACCTCGGCGAGATCCTTTTCGGTCTTCCAGGCCGAGGCATAAACCGCAAGGTTCACCCCGGACTGATAAGTACCCGGAGGAGAGGCAAAGATCCGAAAGGTGGCCCTGCGCAGGGCATCCTTTTTGCCTTTCAGTTTTTCAAGCCGTTCCAGGGTGTGCTTGCGCACGAAATTCATCTCCGGCGGTTCGGGAAGCTCCGCCACCCGACACACGGCTTCATCCACCAGCTCCAGACACTGCGGAAAATTGTCCCGGGTAATGCCCGAAACCCTGATGGTAACATCTATGCGAGGGCGTCCCAGTTCGTGCAGCGGAATGACTTCGAACCCCTTCACCCGACCGTTGGAAAGCCATACCGGTCTTACCCCCAGCAGGTAAAGTATCTGGCTCATGACCTCCCCTTCGCTCCACATGATGTCCGTGCACATCCAGTAAAAAGCCACGTTTTCGGGGAGCCGGCCCTCGTCTTTTCGAAATTTTTCAAGCAGGGCCTCGGCCAGCTTGACCCCCACGGCGTAGGCGGCTCTGGTGGGCACCCTTTCCGGATCCAGGGAATAAAAGTTTCTTCCGGTGGGAAGGATGTCGTCCCGGCCGCGGGTTATAAGCCCCGAGGGACCGGGGAGAATGTAGCCCCCGGAAAGTCCGCCAAGCAGGGCTCCCATCTCGTCCGAGGCCTCCAGGCGGTGCTTTAGATCCTTTATCCGGAAGGCCAGCTTTTCCAGGTGTTCCCCGGGGACCCTCTCGCAAGCCTCCTTTCCGCAGAGACGAACCAGGACCTCCCGAGGTTCTTTCTCCTCCAGGACACCCCGGATGAACTCTTCAGCCAGTCTTTCCACCCGTTCAAGGAGCCGGCCCCGGGCGGGATCCTTAAGAAGATCCTCCAGGCGAAACCCCAGGGCCCGGGCTATCACTCGCCGAAGATCCGAAGGCTCTCCGGAATCGTAGCGCAGCACGGCTCGCATAAAAGCAACCTGTTTTTCGCCCCGGGGGATCTCCCCGAAGATATGCATACCCTTGGGCACCTGAGTGGTTCGAAGCCGGGTCAGGGCCTCATGAAGACGACGAACAAACTCCTCGGGGGCGTCTGCCTCCGGGGGTCCAACCTCCTCGAGACCGGTTTTACGGGCCAGGTCAACCAGACGGTGAAGTATCTCGTGGGCCCGCGCCGGACTTCCGCGAGCCGCTTTCTCGTATTCCTCCAGGAGTCGATCCAGTTCGAGATAATCTTCGTAGAGCCCTCCGGCCTCAAGCACCGTTTGCAGATGATCCACCAGGACGGCATAGCTTCGACGTTTGGCGATGGTGCCCTCCGGAGGATTGTCGGAATTGTAGATATAAAGATGGGGCCGTTCATGAATGGAGAGATCCGGAAAACAGGCCGCGGAAAGCCCCACCCCCTTTCCGGGAAGAAATTCCAGATTGCCGTGGGTACCCACATGAACGATCACATCCGCCTTAAACTCCCTCTCAAGCCACCAATAGGTGGCCAGGTATTGATGGGGCGGGGGAACCTCGGGATCGTGAAGGATCTTGCATACTTTTCCGTCACAACGCGGCCCGGCACAACCCCGTTTGGGTTGAACGCAAACCACCGCGTTTCCGAAACGGAGCCCGGTGACCACGATCTTCCCTTGATAGACCATGGCCGCAGGGACCCCGTTTTTCTCCTCCCCCGGGGGATCCCCCCAGGCCTCCCTCATCCGCCGACGAACCCCTTCCGGAAATTCCTCCCACCAGGGGAGGTATTTCTCAAGCGGGACCATGGCCAGGGCGCCTCCCTTCTTTACGATCTCCTCCACCGTGGTCCATCGGAACTCCGAAACGGCCTTCCTTTTTAAGATCAGATCAATCAATTCCCTTCCGTTTTCGGGCTCTTCCTCCACACGATAGCCCTCCAGTTTGAGACGTTTCAGTATCCGGGCCACACTTTCCAGGGTATCCAGATGGGCCCCGGAGCCCACCGTGGCCTCCACCGAGGCACAGGGATTATTGTGAAGGATAAAAGCCACCCGGCGTTCCGCCGGGGGCTTGCGCCGAAGCTCGATCCAGGCCCTTACCCTCTTGGCCAGCCTCTCCACCCTCTCCCTTACCGGGACTCGACGCTCCAGAACAGCCCCGGTTAAGGGATCCTCCTCCCTTTTCATAGCCCCGATAAAGAAGGGCTCTATGACTCCCTCAAATTCCGGAAGGGCTACCGACCAGGCTACCTCAGCCGAGAGCCCCCGGGGATCCTCTTCCCACTCGCTCACCGTGCGATAATAAGCCACCACCGGCTGAAATACCGGCACTCCGAGCCGCCGAAGGACCTCCACCCCGGAGGTGGAAACCGAGGGATCCGAAAGGTCCTTCTCCCGGGTACTTCCCAGAAAGAAAAAGATAAACTTGACCAGGGCCTCGACCCGGGGTTCTCCACCGGCCAGAAAGAATTTCCTTACCGCTTCCCCCGGCCCCTCGCTTCCGAGACTTCGATCCCTTACGCTGTAACTAAAAACAGGAACCACCCCCAATCCCTGCTTCTCCAGTTCCGTGATAAAGGCCTTTTCCACCTCCATTTCCCCGTTTACCCAATTGTGACGGGGATAAAGGACCCCCACCAGGGGCAGGTTCGGGGAGGGCCGATACCAGGCCAGATATTCCTCAAGATCGGTAAAAACGCGGGGGCCGCGGGGATGATAGATCCCGCTCATGGGAAGGGATTGGGGTTCCCGCCAGGGGAGTTCGAGGCCTGCGGCCGAGGAGGCCACGTAGAGAAGAAGATGCACAAAGTTCTCCTCCCCTCCGTAAAGGACATAACGCAGAGCTTTCTCCACTATCTCGGGGGATACATTGGAGAGGGTCAGGTGCTCCGGCTGGTATCCCAGAGAAATCAGCGGACGGTGCCTGGCCAGTTCGGAAAGTTCGGGAAGCATCTCCTCCCAAAAAGAATCTCCGGATCGATAAAGGAGGAGAAGGTCCATCCGGGAAAGGACCCTGAGAGCTTCCTCTCTCTTCCGGACCTGGGTTTCCAGGGTACGGGAGGAAAAAATTTTTACCTCAAGACCATATTCCCTGACTTTTTCGGCGGCTTTCACCAAAATCGGCACATAACTGGCCCAGAATATGGCTCCTATCTTTATGGACTTCATCCCCATTCCCCCTTTCTAAAAGCTTGTTACCCTCGGAGATAAAGATCCGGGCGGGAAATACCAGGGTTCGGCCATTAAAAGAAACCACCTCCAGAGGTACCTGATAGAGTTCCTCCAGATGGTTCCGGATTTCCACGGGGTTACCGGGATTGATCTCTCCCAGAAGGCGCCCTTCCTTTAAGAGAAGCACCCGGTCGGCAAAACTCAGGGCCAGGTTCGGGTCGTGCAGGGTAGCCATCACCGTAAGCCCTCTTTCCCTGGTCATTTGCCGGATCAGGGTCATAATTTTTACCTGATGTTGGAGATCCAGATTCGCGGTGGGTTCATCCAGCAGAAGTATCCGGGCTTCTTGAAGAAGGGCCCGGGCCAGAAGCACTCGCTGACGCTCGCCACCGGAAAGCTCCGTCATCCGCCGACCTTCGAGCGACTCAAGGCCCAGTTTTCGAAGTATTTCCCGGGCCCGAATTCGGTCTCCTTTCCCCGGAGACGAGAGGAAACCCAGATAAGGGGTGCGCCCCAGGAGGACAAATTCCAATACCGTATAGGGAAAAACCGGTTGATAGGACTGGGGAATATAGGCCAGAAGACGGGCTTTCTCGCGAAGGGAAAACGTAGCCAGGGGGCGCCCGGCAAACAGGATCTCACCCCGGGAGGGGGAACAGGAACCCAGAATACATCGAAGGAGGGTGGTCTTTCCGGCTCCATTGGGTCCGAGAAGAACCACCAACTCGCCCTTACGAAGACGCAGATTTACCTCCCGCAGGATCTCCCCGTAGGAGAGGTGGCGTATCTCAAGCATACCCGGTGCCTCCCAGACGTTCCCTGTGGAGGAGATAAACAAAAAAGGGAATACCCACCAGAGAAGTGATGATTCCCACCGGCAGATCAAACGAGGTGAGGGTGCGAGCCAGGGAATCGGAGATCACAAGAAGCACCGCTCCGGTCCACATGGAAAGGGGGATTAATCGCCGGTGATCCGGACCGGCCCAGAGTCTCACCAGATGAGGTACCATTAATCCCACCCAACCCACGATACCGGCGGCGGCTACCCCGGCTCCCACCGTAAGGGCCGCAAGGGCCATAATCAGAGCCCTTTCCTCCTCCACCGCCACCCCCAGACTCCGGGCCTCATCCTCGGAAAGGGAAAGAAGATTGAGCCGAAATCTCAAAACATAGAGGCCCAAGAGACCGATAACTATGGGCCCGAGGGTTCTTCGCACCGCCTCCCAGTTGCTCAGGGCGAAACTCCCCATCATCCAGGTCACGATCTCCGCCATCCGATGGGGATCCACCAAAAATTTGATCAGGGAAACCAGGGCCATAAGGCCGGCGGAGACGATGACCCCGGAAAGAATGAGACTCAGACGGGAAACCTCTCCGGAAAGTCGAGCCACCCCGTAAGTTAGAACGGCAGCCAGATAAGAAAAGAGGAAAGCGGCCAGAGGAATAGGTATCCGGGGAAACCAGGCCACGGCCACCGCACACCCCAAGGCCCCTCCGGCCGAAAGTCCCAGAAGATAGGGATCCACCAGAGGGTTCCGAAAAATGGCCTGAAGGGCCGCTCCGGAGGAGGCCAGAGCCGCCCCCACCATCCCGGCCAGAATCACACGCGGCAGGCGAATTTCCCAGATAATATCTACCAGAGCCGGACTGACTCCGGCTTTCGTTCCCTGCAGCCTCCCCTCAAGGATGCGGAGAGGGAGGAACGGTTCAAAGCCAGCCGGTCCCACACAAAGAGAAAGATACAAAATCAACCCCCCTCCCAGCACTATGATCCAGACCCCGACCTTAGAGGGCATGGGCATCAAACTCCCTCACCAGGGTTGAAAAAGAAAGCCCGCGAAATCTTTCGGGATAGAGTTTCATCGCCGCCCACAGGGTTAAAAGAGCCACCCTGGGAGACCAGGTGGACCAGGCCGGGGCCTTATAAACGGCCCTGTGTTTTACGGCGGTCACCACGGCCAGTCTTCGATCCTCAAAAACCTCTTCCGGGCCAAAGGGAGCGTTCCCCCAGATGAAAATGACCTCCGGATCCCAAAGGACAATCCTTTCGGGAGAGACCCTGGGATAGGGATGATCCAGGGTTTCGGCACAATTCCTCCCGCCGGAAAGACGCAGCAGATCCGCCACCACCCCTCGTCCCCCGGCTACCTGACAATGACATCGGTCTCCCCAGATCCAGAGGACCCTCTTCCTGCGCTTAAGACCCTGAAGGCGATCCTGAATCAGGGAAAAGATCCCCTCCATGGCCTTTTCCACCCGGTGAAGCCTTCTCTCTCGACCGAAAACTTGAGCCAGAAGTTCCATGCTGCGGTAAAGATCCCTCAGACTCTCCGGGGCAAGGGCTATTACTACGGCTCCATTCTTTCGAGCGAAACCTTCCAGCAACTCCAGACTTTCCGGACGATAGGACCAGGTTACTATCAAATCCGGGGAAAGAACCGCCAATGTTTCCAGATTAATCTGGGTGGCGGTGCCCACCGTGGGAATCTTTCTCAGCCATCCCGGCGGCGAGGTTTTCTTCAAAAGATCGCTATAGCGTTTGGCCCAGAGGCTAATGCCTACGGTCTGTCCCCACAGATCAAGATAGGGAATGAGCTCGTAGCCGATAAAGAAAACCGCTCTCTTTACCGGAACCTTTATCTCCACCCGACGGCCGGCGGCATCCTGAATCACCAGGGCCCTTGAGACCGCGGGTCTGACCTGGAATATGGCCCAGAGGAAAAACAAGAGAAGAAATAACCTTGGGAACCTCATTATAAAAGACCGCTCTGGAGCCCCTGAAGGATTCGAACCAGTTCCTCCCGAACCTCTCCTGATAAGGGAAGTTTTTCTCCCCGGAGAAGGGCTGCGGTGAACTCCGGACGCAGATAAAATCTTCCTATTACCGGCAGATTCCTCCGATGGATCTCCTCTTCGAGGATCCCTTCGGTCTCCGGGGTTATTCGGTTGAGAACCACCCCTGCAAAACGGGCCCCGGAACCGGTAGCCAGATCCCGTATTCTTTCCGCCAGGGCCACCGCCTCCAGAGAGGGATCCACCACCGCAAGCACTCCATCTACCGCTGTCTCCAGACCCCTTCCGAAGTGTTCCACCCCGGCTTCGGTATCCACCAGGATGATCCCTCCGGACGGAAACTCAAGCCTTTTCAGAAACTCCCGGGCCACCACCCCCATGGGGCAGGCGCACCCCTCCCGGGCCTGAAGGATCTTTCCTACCACCACCAGAGACAGGTTCCCCCTGCGGGCCACGTATTCCCCGGGGAGGTCCTCCGGGGAAATCCTGTGTTTTTCGAAAAGGCCGAGTTCCTCCCGGCCCTCCTTTCGAATTCTTTCCCGGAGTTTTTTACGTACCTCGGTTTTGCCTCCGAGAAGGTCCATGAGGGTGAGAGGTGGGTTCCCGAAACCCAGCATCCGGTAAAGTCCCGGATTGGACTCATCGGCATCCACTACCAGTACCTCCCGGTTCTGTTCGGCCAAAAATTCGGCCAGCAGGGCAGCCACGGTGCTTTTTCCGCTTCCTCCCTTACCGCTAATTACCATTTTCATCCTGGCCTCCTTTCCTTCCGGAAATTAAAAAAAGTTGATGGGCCGGTGCGGCAAGTATTCTTGAGACCCAGTTTCGATAAAGATAACGATACTCCTCTGCCTCCTGAAGGGTTATAGTGTGGCGCAGGATCTTGCTTTCAAGATCCCTCAGCTTTTCGGGTGCTCGGGTAAAGGATTTCCTGGTTTGAAGAAAAAGGAGGTTTTCTCCCCGGGCATTGAGAAGAGTATAGACCTCTTCATCCATATCTTCGGAAAAGGAGGGAAAACCCATCAATTCGAGAGCCCGCGCGGCACAGCCCCGGTTATAGGCACACACGGTAAAATCTTTCAGGGCCTTTTCCTGGATATAGGACCTGAACACGAGTCCGGCCCTCCAGCCTATGGCCAGATAGGGACAGAGATGACCGTGCCTCCGCACAATGGTCTCCAAGGCCGCGAAAAACATGGTTGACCTCAATAACTGAATTTCAATTCCGCAAACCAGGTCCTTCCCGGGGCTCGATAATAGTCGTAATAATCCTCATCGAAGAGATTGTTGCAGGAAAGAGAAAAAGTAAGGTGAGACCAGAGCAAGCTCAATTTAAGATCCGCCACAAAATATTCCTCCGAGGTACCGAAGACCCCTTCCGCCTTATCCGAATTGTCGTCGTAGCGAAAAACTTTGCCTAAGTAATGTCCGAAGAGAGAAACCTTAATTTCCGGCCAGCCAGACGGAAACGGCGGTTCGGCCGAAAGCTCGAAATTCCAGATCCAGGGCGGGACCTCCGTAAACCTTTTACCCTCGGATTCCGGGCGGGCGGGATTATCGGTAATTTTGGTATCATTGCGGGTAAAATTGACCCGAAAGAGAACCCCGGAGAAAGGACGCCACTCCAATTCGCTCTCGAAGCCCAGGACTTCTCCTTTTCCCGAGTTGGTCCAGAGGTATTCCCCGGTATCGGTATGATAGGCCCGATAAATAAAATCCCTGACCCGGGTCCCAAAGAGGGAAAACCCGAGCCTGAGGCCTCCACCGAAACGTCTTTCCCCGCCCAACTCTATGGTCCAGGCCGTCTCGGGATCGAGATCGGGATTGGAACGATAAACCCGACCGTACCAGCTCCAGGTGCGATAAAGTTCGTAAAGATTCGGGGGACGGAAGGCCTTTCCTATCGAAAGTCTCAGGGTGGTGAAATCGTCCGGACGCCAGACCAGGGCCGCCTTGGGGGAGAAGGCTCCCTTGTTCCGATCCCGGTATTTCTCAACGGCACCGGGGGCACCGGCTTTTCCATCGTAAGTCCACCAGTGATCGTAGCGAAGGCCCAGATACAGAGAAAGATTGTCCCTGAGATCCCAGATGTCCTGCGCAAAAAGACCCAGATTGAAACTTCTACCCCGGGAAAGATAAAGCTTTTCTCCTTCCGAGTCCTCATCCCGATAGAAGGCCAGTCGATGCGTCTCCACGTTGGACCAGTCCTTCCTCAGGGTGAAACCGGCGGTTAAAAGATGGGTCTCGCTCAGGGAAAGATTCCCCTTAACATCGAAATAATAGGTCTCACTATCGCTTTCGTTCTTTTCTCCGGAAGCGGTGTAGTAATCTCCGTCCCGATAGGGTTTCGTATAGTAGCCGTCCCGTCTTAGAAAACCGAAGTTGAATTCGGTTTCGAGATCTCCGAAGACATCCTGATAGTTAAGGGAAATTATATTCGTCTGATAATCCCCGAGCCCGGCGTAGGAAATGAAATCATAGGGGGAGACCGAGGCCGCAAGTCCTCCCGGAATATTCACCGTCCCGGAGAAGGCCGGATTTCCGGCCGGATCGGTCAAATAGGTGTGGGGGCGCCCGTAGTCGTAACGTTGCACCCCGCGTTGAAATCCGATCCTTATCCGGCCCTCCTCCCGAACCCTTATCCCGATCTTTAGGTGATAGTTCCAGCGTTCACCCCGGTTATCCCCTTTATCTCCCACCACCCAGCGTAATTTTTCTCCGGTGGGATCGGTGGTAGGGTAACCCCCCACCAGGGTTCCGGTCCCGGAGCGAGGGGATTTCAATACCGGAACCGTGGGATACCCCTCGGTACGATCCTCCTCATAGCCGAGAAGAAAGGCCAGGCGTCCCACCCGGTCTCCCAGGCTCAAACGCCAGCGTCGGGTGACATCCTCCCCCACCCCGCCAGTAACCGTAAATTCCAACTTTTGGGGCAGGCGGGTGAGGATATTGATCACTCCCCCCATGGCGTTCCCGCCCCAGAGGGAGGAAAAAGGCCCCCGCACCACCTCTATCCTTTTCACCTCGTCTATGGAGAGGGTGGCCCAGCGCACGGTATTCGAATAGCCATCATTTATCGGAATACCGTCCAGGAGAACCAGGGTCCTTCCCTGCCGCGGCAGCCCCCGAAGCTCCACCGCGGCTACGGTATCCATAATCCCCTTGCGTCGATGCACAAAAACTCCGGCTTCATGTTCGAGGGCTTCGTCCAGGCTCTGAAGATTTTTCTTTTCCATATCCCTGCGAGTGATTACACTTACCGCAGCCGGAACCTGGCTAAGGGCCTGGGGTACCCGCGTGGCTGTAACCACCACCTCGGGCACTTCACCGGCCAGGACAGCGGTCACCCAAAGGGCCAGGAAAATCAGACTTATAAATCCTCTTGCCATGCGTAGCACTTTTATATAAAGTGTAACACAAGCTTAAACCCGGTCTGCCTCCCCTGTCAAGGGGGTTCGGCTGAAGGACTTTGGGGATTGGCTTTAAGCGAGTAAGTTTTAGGACACGGGAGGTCCTATGACTCTGTGGTGGGTTATGGAAAAGGGTGGGTTTTTGATGTGGCCCCTTCTGGCCTGTTCGGTGCTGGGGCTGGCTGTCTTTCTGGAAAGATTGATTCGGCTCCTCGGGGCCACCTCCCGCGACAGGGACCTGGTGGAACGGGTGGCGGAAAGGGTGCTCGCCGGCGATCTCGAGGGAGCCCGAAGGGAGGCCGCCCGGGGCAGGGGTTCGGTGGCCCGTATGCTCTACGAGGGGCTTTCCATGGGGTTTACGGATCCGGAGACCGTGGAACGCCTCCTTTCCTCCGCGGCGGAAAAGGAACGGGCCGAACTTTCCCGCTACTTCGGACTTATGGCCCTGGTCGGAAACCTGGCTCCGCTCCTGGGGCTTCTGGGGACGGTGATCGGGATGATTCGGGCCTTTCAGACCGTGGAGGCCCTGGGAGAAAGGGTCACCCCTTCGCACCTGGCCGGAGGGATATGGGAGGCCATGCTCACCACCGCCGCAGGCCTTACCGTGGCCATCCCTATCATGATCGGTCTTTCCTATCTGGAAGGCCGACTGGCCCGGATAGAAAATCAGATGGAGGAAGCCGCCACCCTGTTACTTAAAGCCCTTAAGGAAAGAGAACGCCATGCTGCGGCTTAAAAAACGCCCGAGACCCGCGGTTACCCTGCCCCTTACCGCCCTCATTGATATCGTCTTTCTCCTGCTTATCTACTTCCTTCTTACCTCCAGTTTCATCCATCGAGAGGGGCTCAATCTCTCCCTTCCCAGGGCTTTATCCGGAAAAACCGTAAAGGCCCCCCTTACCATCTATGTGGACCGAAACGGAACCATCTATTTCGAGAAAAAAAGAACCCGGGCCGAGGAACTGGTGGAGGTGCTCTCGCGGAGGCTTGCCACCCGGCAGGAGAAAAAAGTAATGGTAGAGGCCGATCGAAGGGCCCCGCTTGAGGCCGTGGTCTCGGCCATGGACGCCGCCCGGCTGGCCGGGGCTAAGACCTTAAGTCTGGCCACGGAAAAACCACGTGCACCGTGAGAATAAATCGCCTTTTAATCTTAAGCCTGGTCCTCTCCCTGGCCCTCCATCTGGCCCTTTTCCTCTGGAACGGATTTCCCGGGCTAAGGAGCTCCGGTAGCCCTTCTTCGGAAAGGAAGAATATCCTTCTCACCTTCCGGCTTTCGGGCCCCTCTACCCCCGGTTCCTCCCGAAATTCCCCGGTAAAAAAAGGGAAGGTTAAAAAGCCCCGGAAGAAAACCGTACCCAAACGCATTCCCAAATCCCCTCCCCCAAAACCCAGGCCCCCAAAGCCCAGGCCTCAAAAACCCCGCGCCCGAAAACCGGCTTTAAAAAAAGTTTCCCCCTCTCCCGCCGACACAAACTCGGTTAACAGCCCCCGTAAAACGCCTACTGAATCCCCCGAGACCCCCAAGAGCCCTCCCGCGCCCACTCCGGGGGGCGAGGCGGGGGGAAACACGGCCTTGCGGACGGCGAAAACCACCCCGCGTCCTCCGGGGCCTTCCTTTTCCGGCCCCTCGGGTCAAAATCGCAGGAATTCTTACCTCTCTCTGATCCTCTCTCAGATCCGGAAAAAGCGTTACTATCCACCGCTGGCCCGAATGCGGGGATATCAGGGAAGGGTGGGGCTTTTGCTCACTATCTCGCAAGAAGGTCAACTCCTCTCGGTAAAGATATTTCAGGGCTCGGGGCACCGGATTCTGGATCGAGCCGCCCTGAAGATAGTTCACCGGGCCGCACCCTTTCCTCCCCCGCCTCCCGACCTCGGCCCGTGGCCTTTAAAAATAAAGATCTTTTTGAAATTCTATCTCACCAAATAGTTTAAAATTTTATCTCCATCTAATCCAACAATTCAAGTCTTGACAGAATATTTAGTTGTGCTAGAAGTTGCGAATGATAATCAATAATATTAGAGGAGGGAGACATGGAGGCAGGGGTGGTTAGCATCCTGGATTTGAAACCGGGAAATAAAGGAAGGGTGCAGGGAATCCTCAGGGAAAGGGAAACCCGGTGCGAAGGGAGTCTTCGATGCAGACACAGACACAGGCATGGACACGGATCTTCGTTCAGAGAAAGAGGATGTAGGGGAAGGTTGCTTGAGATGTTAGGGCTCTACCGGGGGCAGACGGTGGAAGTGGTGGAGAATCGGGGGTGGGGGCCGGTAATCCTCAAGGTAGGAGACACCAAATTTGTCCTGGGGCGGGGACAGGCGGCCCGGATCCTGGTCCAACCCTTACACGAGGAGGGGCAATCATGAGACTCTCCGAAATTAAACCCGGAACAAAGGTAAAAATCGTCCGAATGGCCGAAGCTCCCCCGGTTCTTAAAAGACGCCTGCTGGATATGGGGGTGCTCTCCGGGGAACCCCTTCTGGTGGAACGGATGGCCCCGCTCGGTGATCCCATCGAAATAAAGATCAAGGGTTATCGTCTCTCCCTTCGACGTGAAGAGGCGGAAAAAATCCTGGTGGAGGTAATACCATGAGGGAAGAGATAGTGATCGCCGTAGCTGGCAATCCCAACACCGGAAAGACCACCCTGATCAATGCCCTGGCCGGTACCCGTTTAAGGGTAGGAAACTGGCCCGGGGTAACCGTGGAAAAGAAGGAAGCCCAGCTGGAGATGAACGGAATAAAGATCCGGCTGGTGGATCTTCCCGGCACCTACAGCCTGAGCCCCTTCAGCCTGGAAGAACTTATCGCCCGGGATTTTCTGGTTCGAGAAAAGCCCGACGTGGTATTAAACGTGGTCGATGCTACCAATCTGGAAAGGAATCTCTACCTAACACTCCAGCTCTTAGAAACCGGAAGGCCCGTGGTGCTGGTCTTAAACATGTATGATGAAGCCTTAAGAAAGGGTCTTCGCATCGAGGTGGAAAAACTAAGCCAGCTTTTAAAGATCCCGGTAATTCCTACCGTGGCCATAAAGGGAGACGGTCTCAGAGAAGCCCTGGAGGCAGCCATCCGAGTAGCCCGCGAAAAACCGAAACCCTTTTTAGAGTACGGGCAAGAAATGGAAAAGGCCCTTTCCGAGCTTGAGAATTGGCTGAAACATTGGAATAGCTTTCTTCCCGAGTCTATTCCCCTCCGGTGGCTAGCCATCAAACTCCTAGAAGGAGATCCGAAGGTAAAGGAGGAAACAGGCATCCAGGAGTTGCCCGATCTTCCGAGCCTTCGGCACCTCCTTTCAGCCCATGGAGAACCCGGGGAAATTCTAGCCGAAGCCCGCTACGGGGTAGCCTCCGGGGTGGTAAAGGAATGTGTGCACCGGGAGGGACTACGCCCGGACCTTTCCGAAAAACTGGACCGAATCCTTCTGCATCGCTATCTGGGTTTTCCCCTTTTTCTGGCCATGATGTGGCTACTTTTCAAATTGACCTTTGATCTATCCTCCCCCTTTGTGGATTGGCTGGATCAAGTGGTAAACACGGCTCTGGCCCCTACCCTGGCCCGGGGGCTGCATTTCCTTTCGGCCCCGGAGTGGTTTCAGGCGCTGATCCTGGAAGGGATAGTAGCCGGGGTGGGAACGGTGGCGGTATTCATCCCGGTAATTGCGGCCATGATGTTCTGGATCACTTTTCTGGAGGGAAGCGGATATCTGGCCCGGGCGGCCTTTGTAATGGATCGGGCCATGCATACGGTGGGGCTTCACGGAAAAAGCTTTATTCCCCTCCTCCTGGGATTCGGATGCAATGTGCCTTCGGTTTACGCCACCCGGGTCCTTGAATCCCGGCGAGATCGCATCCTCACCGCCTTCCTGGCCCCGTTCATGTCCTGCGGAGCCAGGCTCCCCGTCTATGTCCTTTTTGCCGGGGCCTTTTTTGCCTATCGGGCCGGAACCGTGGTCTGGTCCCTCTATCTTCTGGGTATCGGCATGGCCCTCCTCCTGGGCCTTTTTCTGCAAAAGACCCTCCTTAAAGGAGAACCCGGTTTCCTGGTGATGGAACTTCCTCCCTATCGACTCCCGCGGGGTAAATACCTTTTAATCCATACCTGGGAAAAGACCCGTCATTTCGTGATCAAGGCCGGAACCTACATCCTGGTCATGTCCGTAGCGGTGTGGTTTCTGCTGAATTTCCCCGCCGGAAAGGGGGTGGAAGGCTCCTACCTGGCCCGTTTAAGCCGGACCATCGCCCCGGTTTTTGAGCCCCTGGGATTCGGCCGATGGGAAGCCGCGGCTTCACTCATTACCGGGGTCATGGCCAAAGAGGTGGTGGTAAGCACCTTAGGGGAAATATACGGTGCGGGCGCGGGAGAAACCGAAGCCCCTCCGGAGTCTATCGGAAGAGCCTGGGGAGAGGTCCTTAAGGCCTTACCCCGGGCCTTTCTTGAGGCCGGAAGCAACCTCCTGGCCGGTCTCTATCCCGTAAGCCTTGAGCCCGAGCCGGCTCAGGCCTCACTGATCTCCAAAATACGTTCAACCTTTACCCCTCTTTCGGCTTATAGCTTTATGGTGTTCACCCTCCTTTATATGCCCTGTATGGTGTTTCTGGCCGCTTTTTACGCCGAGTTTCGGAGTCTGCGCCTGACGGCTCTCCTGATATGCCTGAACCTGGGACTGGCCTACATCCTGGCCCTGGCTCTTTATCAGACCGGACGCTTCCTGGGATACGGAGGCTAGCTATGGGAGTCGCAGACCTGGCCCTGGGAACACTGTTAGCGGTGGGTACATGGAAACTGCTAAGACGAAAGGTATTTCCTTTCTGGCGCAAAGAGAGTCCATGCACACACTGTCTTAGCAACCATTGTCCGTTAAAAAAAGTTTTAAACCATAAAGATTCCTCTAAAAACAACGTTGGCCATCAACCATTCAGATCAGTGAACTAAAGCCTTGACGTTTGCCAAGATTCAGGTAGTACTTTTAGGCTAAAAGTATTAACGGTCTCCGGGTGCCCTGCGGGAGGCCGCGGGGTTAAACGGGAAGCCGGTGCAAATCCGGCGCTGGCCCGCAACCGTGACCGGGGACGAAAGCCGCTGGGAGCCGGTTCTTTGAACCGGTTCCTCGCCCGGGTGCTCGAGGGGTTAAGGCCCCGAGGGTTCCCGGGTGGGTCTGCCGGAAGCAAGTTTCCGGCAGGCGACAGGCCACTGGCCGGGCCACGGGCTTAAAGCCCGTAGGTCCGCCGGGAAGGCGCGGCGAGTAGGACGATCCGGAAGCCGGGATACCGGCCCGGAGGCCGAGGAAGGGAGCGGAGCTTCGAGGCTAACTGCTCCGTTCCCGAGCGGAGAAGGTGCCTCCGGGCGAAAGCCCACGAGGCCGCCCCTCGGGAACCCTCCTCGAAGCTCCCTCCTTCAAAAAACTTTTGAAGGAGGGAGGTATATGGGCAAAAAAATCTTCTGGTGCATGGTGGTATTTTGGCTGGGGATGGTCCTTCCGGTTCTGGCCCAGAACGCAAAGGAGACCGGAGAGGTGGTGATCACCGCCACCCGGGTACCGGAGGAGATCCGGCATCTTCCGGATGCGGTAACCGTGATCACCTCCAAGGATATCGATCAGCGGGAAGTCCAGGGTCTGTACCAGGCTCTCGAGGGGTATCCCTCCATCTCCATTAAACACAACGGATGGCTGGGGCAGTGGGGATACGTCCGGATCCGGGGAGGAAAAAATCAGGATACAGCCGTCCTTTTCGACGGGGTACGGATCTATGACCCCTCCTATCCGGCCGATGATTTCGGGGATCTCTGGTCCTGGTTCGATGCCGAAAACCTATCCCGCATCGAGATCGTGCGCGGACCCCAGAGCGCCCTTTACGGTTCGAACGCCATGAGCGGGGTGGTAAACCTGATTCCCCGCAAAGGAGGAGGTCCCCTGGAGGTCCGCATGAAAGGCGGATACGGACGCTATGAGACCTGGCGGGGGTCCGGATACATCAAGGGACAGGAAGGACCGGTGGGATACTTCCTGGGACTTTCCGGGGTAAACACCGACGGTCTTTACCGGGACGACGAGTTTCGACAGACCACGGTGGATTTAAATCTGAACACCCGACCCTTTTCCGGACGATCCGGGGCCCTGGGGACCGTTAAACTGGACTATACCCTGCGTTATTCCTACGGATACCTCAATTACCAGCAGTGGGATTGGACGAGTTTCCGGGCTTATAATGATCCCCATGCCGAGCGCCGGGAACAGATCCAGCTTCATCATTTCACCCTCACGGCCAAACCCCTGCCTTTCTGGAAGACCCGTCTCACCCTGGGGTACCATCTTACCCGGCGGGATTATCTGGATCCCAACGACGGCATCCTGGGTTACAGGCCCGACGGATCCGCGGTAACCGATAGTTATTTCGACGGTTTTTACCGGGGTAAGGTCTATCCGGTGGTGTTTCAGAACGACTTTCGACTTCGCGACTGGGGGACCTTCACCGCAGGTATAGAATACTACGAAGAAAAGGCCGATCTCTATAGCGCCACCGCCTGGGGCACCAAAGATTACGACGACGAAGTGCATACCACCTCCTATTTCGCCAATCTTTTCCTCCTGCTTTTAGAGGAACGTCTGGCCGTAAACCTGGGAGCTCGTATAGACGATCATGAGGAGTTCGGAACCCATTTCACCTACAAGATCGGGGCAGCCTATTTCCTTACCGATACCCTAAAGCTCAGGGGGAATCTGGCCACCGGGTTCCGGGCCCCTTCCATTTTCAATCTTTACGATCCCCGCTATGGGAACCCGGATCTTGATCCGGAAAGAAGCACCGGAGGGGATATAGGTCTGGAACAGGAACTCTTCGGAGGAAAACTGCGCTGGTCCCTTTCCTGGTTCAACACCCATTATAAGGAACGCATAAGCTTTAACTACGCCACCTGGCACTATTACAATTCCGGGGGAGGGGTGGCTACCGGACTGGAATCGGAAATCGAGGCCCGGCCTTTTCCCTGGCTCTCCCTGGCCTTAAACTACACCTACACCGAGGGACAGGAGGATAAGTACGAGAATCTGGCCCTGGTACCTCACCATCAGTTGGGAGCCCGGGTAGGATGCAAATGGCGCAGGCTCGCCCTTAACCTTTATTATAAATACGTGGGGAGAAGGCCGGCTTACGACCATAAACATATAATCGCGGACTACAGCCGGGTGGACCTTACCGGAAGCTATACCCTTACGGACTATGCCGAGGTGTTTTTCCGGGCGGA
>DRMH01000026.1 GCA_011322625.1 Thermosulfurimonas dismutans
GAAACGCACCGCCCTCATCCTGGCGGAGGAAGAGGAACTGATCGGGGATCTGGCTCGCAGGGCCTATGATCAGGCCCTCATGGAGGCAGGGGAATTGTCGGTGCCGGTACTGAGAGACCTTCCGGAGGCCCTGCGTCGTCGCATTTACTGGATAGCCCTGAAGGAGGTAGGGGTTCCCCTTCTGCGGATCCGGCAGGGGCATCTCCAGGCCCTGGAGCAGCTCTTTAAGGGCCGGGCCCGGGGCCCGGTTCCTCTGCCCGGAGGGTTTGTGGCCCTGAGGGCCCCGGGGAGGATAAGGATCCTCTCCGGGCCTCAACCCGCTGTCAGTCCTTTTGTGCTTCAGGTGCAGGAGCCCGGAAGATATCCCCTGCCCGGAGGGTGGTATCTCCGGGTGGAGTTATCCCCCACCTGTCCGGAAGGGCTGCGTCTCAAGAAGGCCTTTCCCTTTATCGTACGCAGCCGTCGCCCCGGAGATCGGGTCCTGGTTCCGGGGCTGGGCCACAAAAAGATCAAAAAATTGCTCCGGGAAAAGGGTCTTACGGTCTGGGAGAGGGATCTCTGGCCCCTGGTGGAAAAGGAGGGAAAGATTATTGCCATCCCCGAATACTACGTCCATCCCGACTGGAAGCCCTCCCCGCAGGAGGAAGCCCTTTGCCTGAAGCTGGAAAGAGGGTATAAAATATAAAAAATATTGAGGAGTAAAAGCTGAAAGGAATTTGGCAGAGTCTATGTATAGCCAGTCTGGTTGTCCTGTTCTTTCTGGCCATCTCCTTCTTTTTTCCTTCCGGGCGGCCGGAACTCAGCTATAACACCTTTCTCGACGAGGTACGGGCCGGGCATATTACCGAGGTCTATCTCAAGGGCCATCGGCTTGAGGCCATAACCTCCGGGGGGCAGCGTTACCGGGTTTATGTCCCTCAGGATGCGGAGTTGATCCCTTTTTTGAGGAGATATCTGGTCAAGATCTATGTGGAAAATCCGGGGCTGGTTCCCTCCTGGGCCTGGGTCTTTCTGGGAGGGGTGGTGGTCTTTATCCTTCTGAGTCTGGTCCTTAATCTCAAGCCGGCCTCGGTACCCTCCCAGTTCTTTTCCTTTGTGCGGGCCCGGGCCCGCTTCATTCGACCGGAGGAGGTAGAGGTTCGTTTCAAGGACGTGGGGGACATCGAGGAGGTCAAGGAAGAGCTGTGGGAGATTGTGGAGTTTCTGAGGGATCCCCAGAAGTTCATTCGTCTGGGGGGTCGCATGCCCAAGGGCGTGCTCCTCATGGGGCCGCCGGGCACGGGGAAGACGCTGCTGGCCAAGGCCATAGCCGGAGAGGCCGGGGTGCCCTTTTTCAGCATCAGCGGTTCGGATTTTGTGGAGATGTTCGTGGGGGTGGGGGCGGCGCGGGTAAGGGACCTTTTTGCCCAGGCCAAGAAACACAGCCCCTGTATCATTTTTATCGACGAGATCGACGCGGTGGGGCGTCATCGGGTGGCCGGAGCCGGCGGGGGGCACGAGGAAAGAGAGCAGACCCTCAATCAGCTTCTGGTGGAGATGGACGGTTTCGATTCCCAGGAAGGGATTATCGTGGTGGCAGCCACCAATCGTCCGGACATACTGGATCCGGCCCTCCTGCGGCCCGGGCGTTTCGACCGCCGGATCACCGTTCCGCCCCCGGATCTCAAGGGGCGGGAGGCCATTCTCCGGGTCCATGCCCGTAAGATTCAGCTGTCCGAGGACGTAGATCTGACCCGCTTGGCCAAGAGCACGCCCGGGTTCACCGGGGCGGATCTGGCCAACCTGCTGAACGAGGCCGCCATTCTGGCCGCCCGTTCCGGAAAAGAACGGGTAGATCTCGAGGATATAGAAAAGGCCAAGGACAAGATCCTCCTCGGCCGGGAGCGCAAGGGGGTCATCATTAGCGAGGAGGAAAAGCAACTGGCCGCCTATCACGAGGCGGGTCATGCCCTCATCGCCTATCTCCTGCCGGGTATGGATCCCATTTACAAGATCTCCATCATTCCCCGTTCCCACACCCTGGGGGTGGTGCAGCAGCTGCCGGTGGACGAACGCCATGTGTATTCCAGGGAATACCTCCTGAAGCGGATCATGACCCTCCTCGGGGGTCGGGTGGCCGAGGAATATGTTTTCGGGGAGGCCTCCACCGGAGCCGGGGACGACCTGGAAAAGGCTACGGAGATCGCCCGAAAGATGGTTTGCGAATGGGGGATGAGCAAACGCCTGGGGCCCCTGGTCTTCCCCCTGCGGGAGCCCGGGCATATAAACCGGAATCCGGCGGATATACGGGCTTATAGCGAAAAGACCGCTCAGGAGATCGACGAGGAAATTCGCCGGATTATCAATCGCTGCTACGCCAAGGATTGCGAGATCCTGGCCCGCTACATCAAATATCTCCATCTTCTGGCCGAAGCCCTTCTCGAGGAAGAGACCATCGACGGCGAGACCCTCAAGGAACTCCTTCGGGATATCGAGCCCCTCAGGGATATCAGGATCGATGAGGATTAGAGGCAGGGATTTTTCCTGGGGAAAGAAGACCTATATTATGGGTATTCTTAATGTAACCCCGGATTCTTTTTCCGACGGGGGATGTTATGCTGCCCCGGAGGCCGCCCTGCGGCAGGCCGAACGTCTGATCGAGGACGGAGCCGACATCCTGGATATAGGAGGGGAATCCACCCGTCCCTTTGCTCAGCCGGTGCCCGAGGAGGAGGAACTCCGGCGGGTGATTCCGGTAATCGAAGCGGTGCGTCGCAGGTTTCCTGAGATCCCCATTTCCGTGGATACGTATAAGGCCCGGGTGGCGGAGGAGGCCCTTTCCGCCGGGGCCGATATGATAAACGACGTGAGTGCCCTACGCTTCGATCCCGGGATGGCCGAGGTGATTCGGCGCTACCGCCCCCCGGTGGTGCTTATGCACATGAGAGGCACCCCTCAGACCATGCAACTTGACCCTCGCTATGAGGATTTGCGGGGAGAGATTCGGGATTTCCTTAGGGAAAGGGCGGAGAAGGTTCATGCGCTGGGGGTTCCGCGGGAGGCCATCATCCTGGATCCGGGCATAGGGTTCGGCAAGACCTTTGCGCACAATCTGGAGCTTTTGAAGGCGGTGTCGTTTTTTCGAGAACTGGGATATCCTTTGCTTTATGGTCCCTCGCGCAAGGCCTTTCTGGGGGAGATCCTCAAGAAGGAGCCCCGGGAACGGGATCTGGGGACCGTGGCGGTGGTGGTATATCTGGCCCTGGCCGGGGTGGACCTGGTGCGGGTCCACAATGTAGCCTGGTGTCGGGAGGCCCTCAGGGTAATCGAATATCTCAGGTAAGGTTGGTTTTTCATGCATCTCTGGCCCTTTTGGAAATTTTTGCGCTGGCAGGATCTGCTGGATATTTCCATTGTGTCCTATCTTTTTTACCGTCTCCTGCTTCTCATCCGGGGGACCCGGGCCGTTCAGATGGTGGCCGGGCTGGCGGTGATCGTGGTCATGTATTTTGTGGCCGAACACCTCCAGCTCCTCACCCTCCACTGGTTGCTGGGGACCTTCATGTCCTCCATCTTTCTGGTGGTGGTGATCATCTTCCAGGAAGACATCCGCCGGGCCCTCATGCACATGGGGCGTTCCCCCTTCGTCAAGGTGCAAACCGAGTATTCTCAGGTGATCGAGGAGGTGGTTAAGGCGGTGGCCACCATGGCCGAGAAGAAGATCGGGGCCCTGATCGTTTTCGAACGGGAGACCGGTCTTAACGAATTCGTGGAATCCGGAACCCCTCTGGAGGCGCGGGTAAGTCGGGATCTTCTCCTGAGCATCTTTCATCCCTCCTCTCCCCTTCACGATGGAGCGGTGGTTATCCGGGAGAACAAGGTGGTGGCGGCGGGGGTGATCCTTCCCCTTTCCACCAACCCCATGGTGGGGCGCGGCCTGGGGACACGCCATCGTGCGGCCATAGGCATCACCGAGGTCACGGATGCCGTCTCGGTGGTGGTCTCCGAGGAAACCGGGGCGCTGTCCCTGGCCGTAGGGGGTAAAATTACCCGGGAGATCTCCCCGGCCACCCTGCGCCGGATGCTTTCCGAATTGTTGGGGTTCCATTCCGTGGAACCCTGGTGGAGGAGGAAGATCTTCAAATGAGGCTTTTCAAGAAGTATGAGGATTTTTTCCTCAAACTCACCGCCGTATTTTTTGCCACCCTGCTCTGGTTTTTTGTGGCCCTCCAGGATAAGGTCTCCCGGGAAATCCCCGCCCGGATCATCTGTCGTCATCTTCCCCCGCGCACGGTGCTCCTGCGATGCGAACCCTCCATGGTGAAGGTGAAGGTGATCGGGCCCCGCAGTCTCTTCCGGGCCCTTCCCGATCGCCCGCGCATCATCGTTCTCGACCTTTCCCATCTGCGACCGGGTCTCCAGGTGGTCAGGCTTACCCCGGATCAGGTTCCTCTTCCCTCCGGGCTTCAGGTGGAGGAGGTGCAACCTTCCCGGGTGGAGGTCCTTCTGGATCGGGTGGTAATCAAGTGGATCAAGGTGGTGCCCCAGCTCCAGGGGCAGCCGGAAAAGGGGTATGTGCTCGATCGGGTGAGGGTTTCGCCTCCCAGCGTAAGGGTAAAGGGGGCCCGCACCGTGCTGGCCCGGCTTCAGGCCCTTTCCACCTATCCCATAGATCTTTCCCGCCGGAAGGGGTCCTTTGAGGTGCAGGTGCCCCTTGAAATTCCCGAGGGAGTCATGCATATAAGTCCTGATAAGGTACAGGTACAAGTCTATCTGCGGAGGGGAGGGTGAAGCTTTTCGGCACCGACGGTATTCGCGGCGAGGCCAATCAGTATCCCATGACCCCGGAGGTGGCCCTCCGGGTGGGTATGGCGGTGGGGTATCTCTTCCGGAATCAGGGGCGGCATCGCAGGATCATCATCGGCAAGGACACCCGGCTTTCCGGCTACATGCTGGAGATGGCCCTGGCCTCCGGGGTCCTTTCCATGGGGGCCGAGGCCTGGCTGGTGGGGCCCTTGCCCACGCCGGCGGTGGCTTTCCTTACCCGTGATCTCCGGGCCGAGGCCGGGGTGATGATCTCCGCCTCGCACAACCCCTTTTATGATAACGGAATCAAGATCTTTGCCGCCGACGGATTCAAGCTTCCCGACGAGCAGGAGGAGCGCATAGAGGAACTCCTGAATTCTCCCGTTCTGGACCAGGCCCGCTCCCGAGGGGAGGGCATCGGCAGGGCCTATCGCATCGAGGACGCCCGGGGTCGGTATATGGTCTATCTCAAGCGGGCCTTTCCGGAAAAGATGGATCTGGAGGGTATGCGGATAGTGGTGGATTGTGCCCACGGGGCCACCTATCGGGTGGCGCCGGAGATCCTGGAGGAACTCGGGGCCCGGGTGATCCGTCTGGGTTGCTCCCCGAACGGCCTGAATATCAATCAGGAATGCGGAGCCCTTTATCCTCAGGCCCTTCAGAGGAAGGTGCTGGAGGAGGGTGCCGAGGTGGGGCTGGCCTTCGACGGAGACGGAGATCGGCTGGTAATGGTGGACGAAAAGGGAAGGATCCTCGACGGGGATCATCTCCTGGCCTACCTGGCCCGGGACCTGAAGCAACGGGGCGAACTCTGGGGAAATGCGGTAGCGGTCACGGTGATGAGCAATCTCGGACTGGAGCGTTTCTTAAAGGCCGAGGGTATCCGGATAATCCGTACCCGGGTGGGGGATCGGTACGTGGTGGAAAAGATGCGCGAGGAGGGGCTCCGTCTGGGTGGGGAACAATCCGGACACATCGTCTTCCTCGACCAGAGTACCACCGGAGACGGGATCCTTACCGCTCTCCGGGTGCTGGCGGTCATGCGGCAGAAGGAACAGCCCGCCTCGGAGATCCTGAACCTTTTTGAGCGGGTCCCCCAGGTAACCAGGAGTGTCCGGGTGAGGGAAAAGAAGCCCCCGGAGGAGATAGAAGGTTTTTCGGAGCGGTTGCGTCGGGCCGAAGAGATACTGGGAGATAGGGGGCGGGTCCTGGTGCGTCCCTCCGGCACCGAACCCAAATATCGGGTGATGGTGGAGGGGGAGGATCAGGAATTGATCGAAACCCTGGCCGACGAACTGGCTTCCTATCTGGAAAAATGTCTGGGTTGAGAAGAATACCCTATTATCTCTGGTGGGTGGCGGCGGCGATGCTGGGAAGCGGGATCGCGTTCCAGGGGTTTAAGTTCGTCCATTTTCGGGCGGCTACCCTCTGTCTCTCCTGCATAGGTCTTCAATGAAACGGCGCCCTTTTTTTCAGTTTCTATCCGCGGTGTGGGCCAATTCCTATCTGGGTTTTTTCCTACACGGAGGGATCTATACCGGGCGTTTGAAAAACCTCTGTTTTCCCGGCCTGAACTGTTATTCCTGTCCTCTGGCGGTAATGGCCTGTCCTCTGGGGATCCTTCAGCACGTTATGGCCTCCCTGCGGGCCCTGCCCCGGGTGGCTCTGGAGGCCGGACTCTACGCCCTGGGCACCCTCCTGCTTTACGGACTTCTCCTGGGGCGTTTCGTGTGCGGCTGGATCTGTCCCTTCGGTTTCCTTCAGGAATGGCTGTATCGACTCCCCGGGCCCAAGATAATTCTTCCCCGGGGGTGGCGATACCTTAAATGGGGGTTTCTTCTGGTCCTGGTCCTCTTCCTTCCCCTGGCCCTGCGCGGTCCCACCGGCTATGGAGAGGTATGGTTCTGCCGGATATTTTGCCCGGCGGGGACCCTGGAGGCGGCCCTTCCCAATCTCCTCACCGAACCCGGGCTGCGGGCCCTGGTAGGGCTTCTCTTCTACTGGAAACTCACCGTTCTGGTGCTTGTGCTCCTCGGGGTGATCCTCTATCACCGGTTGTTCTGTAAGCTGTTCTGTCCCCTGGGCCTGATCTATGGATTCTTTAACCGGATCGGGCTCTTCCGGTTGCGCTGGGAGGAGAGAAAATGCGTGCTCTGTGGTCTGTGTGAGGAGGTATGCCCCATGGAATTGAAGATTCCCCGGGAGCTCAACTCGGTGGAATGTATCCGCTGTTTGAACTGTCTGAACACCTGTCCGGCCCGGGCCATCTCCCTGGAAAGATCCCTGGGGCTGGAGCCGGAGCTTGACCGAATACCGGTTTCTGTTACAGAAAAAAGAAATGCGTCCTGACGGAAGGCTTCCTCATCAGATTCGTCCGGTGCGTATCGAGAAGGATTTTCTCAAATACGCGGAGGGGTCCTGCCTTTTCGAGCTGGGGGATACCAAAGTCCTGTGTGCGGTATCCGTGGAGGAAAAGGTCCCTCCCTTTCTCAAGGACACCGGTTGCGGGTGGATTACCGCCGAGTACGCCCTCCTTCCCCGGGCCACCGAGACCCGTTCCCCGCGGGAGACCTTCGGGCGCAAGGGGCGATCGCAGGAGATTCAGCGACTCATCGGGCGGAGTCTTCGGGCGGTGGTGGATCTTTCGGCCCTGGGAGAGAGGACCTTCTGGGTGGATTGCGATGTATTGCAGGCCGACGGTGGAACCCGCACTGCCGCCATC
>DRMH01000027.1 GCA_011322625.1 Thermosulfurimonas dismutans
CTCCTCATCTCCGCCAGCTCGCGATAAAACCTCTCCTCCCGCTCCTCGGAACTCCGCCTCATCCTCTCCATTTCACGGTCGAACTCCTCCCTCATCTCCGCCAGCTCACGATAAAACCTCTCCTCCCGCTCCCGGGATTCCTCCCTCATCTCCGCCATCTTCCGATCAAATTCCTCCCGCGAAACCCTCATCCCCTCCTCAAAATTCCTCCTCATCTCCGCCAGCTCGCGATAAAACCTCTCCTCCCGCTCCTCGGAACTCCGCCTCATCCTCTCCATTTCACGGTCGAACTCCTCCCTCATGTCCCGGATGGCTTTACGCACCTCCACTATCCCGATGAGGGCATCGCTGGCCAGATCCTTGAGAACACGGATATCCCAGTCTTTTTCCTGAAGACGCCTCTCGACGTAGGCCTCCAGTTCCTTCACCCTTTTCTGAAGTTCGGTCTGAGGCTCCATCCTGTTCCTCCCCTTTCTCCTAGGCTAAACTTAGATGTATGGTGCGTCAAGAAAAACCGGTCCTCCTTCTCACCATGGGGTGCCCGGCCGGAATAGGCCCGGACATCATCCTTAAGGCCGCGGACCATCTCCGAAAACTCCCGGCCCGGGTGATAATTCTGGGAGATAGACGGGTCCTTTCCGAACGGGCCCGCCTCCTCGGGATCTCCGTAACCTTTAAGGAGATTGAAAGCCCCGACCAGGCCGTGGAAAAGGAGTTGAATCTCCTTTCCCTCTCCGATCTCTCCCTAACCCCCGGTCATCCCACCCTCCCGGGGTCGCAGGCCATGGCCCGCTATATCCGGGAAGGGGTAAGGTTATGTCTTTCCGGAAAAGCGCAGGCCCTGATCACCGCTCCCATTTCCAAGGAGGGGCTGGCTCGAGCCGGAGAACCCTATCCCGGACATACCGAGATGCTGGCTGATCTCACCCGAACCCGGGAATACGCCATGGCCTTTTACGGCAAAAAACTCTGCCTGGTACTGGTAACCACCCATCTTCCCCTGGCTCAGGTACCGGCGTCTCTCAGCCCGGAGAGAATCCTCCGGGTTTCCCGTCTGGCCTATCGCTTCCTGAAGGAGGATCTGGGAATAGAAAAACCTCGTCTGGCTCTGGCCGCCCTGAATCCCCATGCCGGTGAGGGCGGACTTTTCGGGAAGGAGGAAAAACTTGTGCTGGAACCGGCGCTAAGGGAGGCCCGGAAAGAAGGAATCCCTCTTCAAGGTCCGTTTCCGGCGGATAGCCTTTTTTTCCGGGCGGTGCAGGGGGAATTCGATCTGGTGGTGGCCCTGTATCACGATCAGGGGCTCATTCCCTTTAAGCTCCTTCATTTTCGCGATGGGGTAAATCTGACCCTGGGCCTCCCCTTTATTCGAACCTCCGTGGATCACGGTACGGCTTACGAACTTGCCGGTACGGGAAAAGCCGACCCGGGCAGCCTCATAGCGGCGGTGGACCTGGCTCTACGGGTGGCCAGACGCAGGCTTCACCGGTCTCAAGCTCCAACCGATCCGGGCTTCCCATACACACCGAAAGCATAAGGGCCAGATAATCGCGTACGTGCCGGGTAATGAGGAAATTCTGTCGCACGAATTCACGGGCCTTAAGCCCCATTTCCCTTCGCTTTTCCTCGTAAAAAAGGAGATAACGAATCCGCAGGGCCGCCCCCTCCGGGGTGTTTACCAGAAAGCCGGTATGATGATTGACCACCTGAGTCCGGATGCCCCCGGTGGCCCCTCCGATCACCGGTTTACCCTTCCACATGGCCTCGGTAACCGTCAAGCCGAAGCCCTCCCGCAGGGATTTCTGAAGCACTATATCCGCCGCACGTTGAAGGGCATTTACTACGCGATGGGCCTCGGGGGGGAGCTTGAAGACATAAATATCCTTTTTGCCCCGGGCGGCCCGAACCACCTCCTGATAGACCCTCTCCCCCTCGGGATCGTCCGCCGCCCCTCCCCCGGCGAGGACCAGCTGAAAGGAAATAAATTTCTGCGCCAGTTCCGCCGCTCGCATCACCCCCAGCGGGTCTTTGAAGGGATCAAACCGGGAAATCTGTACCACCAGCCGCCGGGAGGGATCCAACCCCAGATCCTTGAGAATTCGAAAGACCTCCTCCGGCGCCAGTTCCCGATTCTTTTCGGAAAAGGGATCTATGCTCGGAGGAATAATATACTGCGGATGCGGCAGGGGTTGGCTGAATTCGGGCATGGAATAGATACTGGCATGGTACTGGACGATAACCTTCTCCAGAAACCTCCACACCGGATAAAAGGGTCGGGAAAGATCGATATGACACCGCCAGATCCAGTAGCCCCTCCTCTTCGGGAGATAGCGAATCAGATAGGCGGGCTGGGGATCGTGAATGATCACGAAGTCGGCCTCCGAGAGTTTGTCCGCCAGCCTCTCCGCTTCCTTCTGGTTCACTTCCTGATAGAGGCGAAGATGATCCTCGGTCAAATCCACGCGACGCCCCTGCAGGGCATGATGGAATTTTTTGGTTACCTCGAAGAACTCCGGAGGCCCCTGGATGACCTCCCAGGAAACCTCAAGCCCCAGGGCCTTCATGAGCGGAACCATGGAATGTAGTATCTCCGCCACCCCTCCGCCGTAGGCCGTGGAATTGACATGCACCACCCTGGCCCCGCGCAGCTTTTCCGCCAGCTGTTGCATCTGAGCCACTGCTTCCGCGCCGGCCACCCGGGCGTAACGCTCCAGAAGCCCCTGGTTCCCGGACATACCCCCTTTACCCTCCTTCCCTGGGCCGGGGAGATCCCTTCTTCCTGCGGGAGGGTTCCTCCCTGAAGGCGTGAATACGGGCACAGAAGGTTCGAATGTGCCGGATCAAGAAATCCCGAATCTCATACAAGGAAAGGAAGAAGGGATCCACCTTGGCGATCAGGTCCTCCAGAGGTTTGTAGTCCGGAGGAAACTGACGGATCCAGTTACGAAAATCGTCCAGCCCCTGGGGATTGCGCCGACGGGCATCGATAAAATGATAAAAGATGGTCCCCGGAGAAAAACTTTCCAGCACGTCCGCAATCTCATGGGGCCATTCCAGACGCATGCCGGTGTCAAAGATAATGAGTTGACTCTTTACAAAATAGAAGGGATTCTCCGCCTTTCGCCAGCCCAGATGTTCATCCTCGAAAACGCGTTCCTGAATCAAGAGAATCAGGGCCTCGCGCAGATCCTCCATGCTGGCATACTCGTGCGGGGAAATGAGGTTCAGGCGTTCGGCCAGGATCCGATCCCGCACCTCGATATGTACCCAGGCGGCAAAATCGTTATGGAATTCGGGATGATCAAAGGAGGGGCGCAGGTGCCGGGCCCAGAAATGATGGTGAATGGAGGAAGGATCGATCTTTTTGATCTTTTCTACCAGCTCGGCCAAAGTATAGGCCTTCTCCCCGGTAGAGACTGAAACCAGCGCACAATCCTTTACCACAAAAGGCCCGGGATATTTTATCTGCTCTTTCTCCGCCACATCTCCTCCAGGAGGCGCCGCGCCTCCCGAAAATTCTCCAGCCGATAACGGGCCCGGGTCAAGCCGTAGCCAATTTTTACCGTAAAACTCTCCGGAGGCAAAGCCTCAAAGAGAAACTCATCGGTCCAGTCATCACCCATAGCCAGGATAAAATCATATTCCCCCTTTTCCAGAAACCAACGGGCGACCATGCCCTTGTGGATCTCCCGGGGCTTAACCTCCAGGACCTTCTTTCCCTCCAGGACCATCAAACCCAGGGGAGGCACCAGATCGAGAAGGGCCTCCTTGAGTTCGTGGGCCCGCAGGGCCCCCAGCTCCGACTCCGCCAGACGGTAATGCCAGACCAGACTGTGCGCCTTTTCCTCGATAAAGGCCCCGGGGGTGCGGTCAGCATATAGCTCCAGAACCGGACGCACCGCCTCCTTCCATTCCTGCTCCGGTTCCACCATCCGGTGCCACCCCTCCCCCTGATATACGAAGACCCCGTGCTCGGCCACCAGAGCAACCGGAAGATCCCCGAACCACCGGGAAAGCGTCTCCGGATCGCGACCGCTGATGATGACCACCCGGGCCACTCCGGCCAGGCGCTCCAAAAGATCCTTCAATTCCTGATCCGGCGCGGCCTTCTCCGGCCTTCCGGTAAACCCCACCAGGGTGCCATCGTAGTCCAGAAACAGAATCGGGGAACGGGCCTCTTCCCAACGAGAAAGCATCTTCTGCCGTTCCTCGCCGGTAAGCCGAAAAGAGGCAAAACTTTCCTGAGTTTGCTTGACCTCGTTCAGGGTATTGATAAATTCCTTTACCCAGCGTTTGATATCATAGCGCCGCAATCTTTCCTTCATGCGCCGATTGCGTATGATCTTTTCATCCCGGGGGAGGCGGAGGGCCTCGTACAGGGCCCGGATCATGTCCTCCTGGCTGAAGGGGTTGACCAGGATGGCTTCCGAGAGTTCGGCCGCCGCCCCGGCCATCTCCGAGAGGATGAGCACCCCCCGATCCTCGGGGACCGTGGCCACATATTCCTTGGCAATAAGGTTCATCCCGTCCCGCAAAGGGGTAACCAGTGCCACGTCGGCCAGGAAATAAAGGGCCGCCAGTTCCTCAAACCCCAGCCCCCGGGCCAGATAGTGGACCGGCATCCAGGAGAGTGTGCCGAAACGGCCGTTAATGCGCCCCACCAGCTCCTCCACCTCTCGCTTCAGCTCCTGATAGTGTTCCACTTCGGTTCGCGAGGGCACCCCTATAAGGATAAGCAGGACCTTCTCCCTCCACTCCGGATACCTCTCCAGAAAGGCCTCAAAGGCCCGCAAGCGCTGGGGAATCCCTTTGGTGTAATCCAGACGATCCACGGAAAGAATAAGGCGTCGGTCCCCGATCTCCTCCTGGAACCTTTCCAGATTCCGGCGTACCGCCGGGTCCTCCGGGGCCCGGGCAAACCGGGCATAATCGATACTGATGGGAAAGGCATCCACCTTGACCGCTCTCTCTTCGGTCAGCACCAGACCGAACTGGTGCTCGTAGCCCAGGATCCGGCGAAGACTGGAAAAGAAGTGCCGGGCGTAATCGTAGGTATGAAAACCGATAAGATCGGCCCCGAGCAGTCCCTCCAGGATTTCCCTGCGCCAGGGAAGGACCCGAAAGATCTCATAGGAGGGGAAGGGGATGTGCAGGAAAAAACCTATGGAGGCCCGGGGAAGTCTCTCCCGCAAAAGGCCGGGCAGGAGAAACAGCTGATAGTCGTGTACCCAAATCACGGCCTCTTCCTCGGCCAGTTCCGCCACCACCTGGGCATATTTCTGGTTTACCCGAAGATATCCCTCCCAGAGGGTCTCGTCGAAGATGGCATATTGAAGAAAATAGTGGCAGAGGGGCCAGAGAGTGCGGTTGGAAAATCCGTAATAAAACTTGTCCAGTTCCTCCCGGGAGAGACAGACCGGATAACAGCCCAGGGCCTGCAATTCGGCGGTGAGCCATTCCTCGTATCTGCTCAGATCCTCGGCCGGAACACCGGGCCACCCCACCCAGAAGGCCTTCTCCCTGGGGACCACCGAGGACAGGGCCGTGGCCAATCCTCCCACGCTGGGTTTGAGTTCGAAGCGATCCTTTTCGCGTTTTAGCGTAACCGGCAGACGATTGGAGACCACAATAAACCGCGACATCCTAGGTCTTCTCCCAGCCGGGGAGGAGATGTAATTCCAGAAGCTGTTCCATGGATACCGGCGCCGGAGCCCCGGTGAGAAGGCACTGGGCCCGCTGGGTCTTGGGAAAGGCGATTACCTCCCGGATACTCCGATACCCTCCCATAAGCATCACCAGCCGGTCAAAACCGAAGGCCAGACCCCCGTGGGGAGGGGCTCCGTATTCCAGGGCCTCAAGCAAAAAACCAAACTTCTCCCGGGCTTCCTCCTCGGAGATGCGGAGAAGATGGAAGACCCGCCTCTGGAGTTCGGGCTGATGGATACGGATGCTGCCCCCTCCGATTTCCACCCCGTTCAGGACCAGGTCGTAGGCTCGTGAGCGTACCCGCTCCGGGGCCTCCTCCAGGAGGGGAAGATCCTCCTCTTTGGGCATGGTGAAGGGATGATGCACGGCTACAAACCGCCCCTCCTCCTCGTCCCATTCTACCAGAGGGAAATCCAAAATCCAGCAGAAACGATACTCTTTCTCCGGGATCAGACCCAGCCTGCGCGCCAGTTCCTGACGCAGTTCCGCCAGAGCCTCGTTAACCACCTCCGGCTGGTCGGCCACGAAAAAGAGGGTGGAACCGGGCTGCGGACGGAAGATCTCTCGCAGGCGTTCCAGTACCTCCCGGGAGAAGAACTTTACGATAGGAGACTGAAAGCCCTCCTCCCGGACTTTGATCCAGGCCAGGCCTTTGGCCCCGAATTCCCCCACGAAGGCCGTAAGCTCGTCCAGTTCCTTACGGGAAAAATCCGCCGGAGCACAGAGTCCCTTGATTATTCCCCCGCGCTCCAGCACCTGAGCGAAGACCTTGAAGGAGGTATCCTTAAAGAGATCCGAGACCTCGCGAAGTTCCATTCCAAACCGCAGATCCGGTCGATCGGTCCCGAAACGGGAAAGGGCCTCAGCGTAAGAGAAACGAGGGAAGGGAAGCTGCAGTTCCACGCCCAGGGCCTCCCGGAAGATGTGGGCCACCAGTCTTTCCACCAGATCCATAATGATCTCCTCATCCACGAAGGACATTTCCAGATCGAGCTGGGTGAATTCCGGCTGCCGATCGGCCCGTAAATCCTCATCCCGGAAGCAGCGCACGATCTGATAATAGCGCTCCACCCCGGCCACCATCAGGATCTGCTTGAAGAGCTGAGGCGATTGCGGAAGGGCATAGAATTTTCCGGGATAAAGCCTGGAGGGCACCAGGTAATCCCGCGCCCCCTCGGGAGTGCTTTTGGTGAGGAAAGGGGTTTCCACCTCCAGGAAACCCTCCCGATTCAGGAACTCCCGGGCCGCCTGGGCCACCCGATGGCGGAGAAGGAAGGGTTCCAGCCCTCCCGGACGGCGCAGATCCAGATAACGATATTTTAACCTCAGGGCTTCGGAGACCGACACCTCCTCATCCAGAGGAAAGGGCGGGGTACGGGAAGCGTTGAGGATTTCCAGCTCCCGGGCCTCGACCTCGATCTCCCCGGTGGGGATCTTGGGATTTTCCATCCCCCGGGGACGACGTCTCACCCTCCCCCGCACCGCCAGCACATATTCGGGACGAAGTCTATGGGCCAGGGCGTGGACCTCGGGGGAGGTGGTGGGCTCGAAGACTACCTGGACAATACCCGAACGATCGCGAAGATCGATAAAGATCACCCCTCCGTGATCGCGACGTCGCAGCACCCAACCCGCAAGCACCACTTCCTGGTCGATATGGTCCGGTCGCAGGATTCCACAGGGATGCGTGCGTTTAAGTTTCATAGCCACCTCCTTTTGCCTACCCAATTAAAACCGCAAGGCCCAGGGATAGTCAACCGAACTCTTGTCAAATTCGCAGGGAGGGGTTTATTTGTACCCATGATTGAACGGGAGCTGGCCGGAGAAAAAGAAATCGAACGCACCCTCCGACGCCTCACCCACGAGATACTGGAGCGTTACGGAGGGGCCCGGGATCTGATCCTGGTAGGGATTAGGACCGGAGGGGTCCCTCTGGCCCGCCGTCTTCAGCGCCTGATCGAGGAACAGGAAGGAATAAAGATCCCGGTGGGTACCCTGGATATCAGCCTTTACCGGGATGACTGGAGTCGGATCTCCTTTCATCCCGAGGTGAAGGCCACGGAAATCCCCGGATCCATCGACGACCTCAACGTCATCCTGGTGGACGACGTCATCTACACCGGCCGCACCGTACGGGCCGCTCTGGACGCACTCATGGATTTCGGACGCCCCCGGAGGGTGGACCTGGCCGTGCTGGTGGACCGTGGACACCGGGAACTGCCCATCCAGCCTAATTACGTGGGTTTCCAGGTCCCCACCCGACCCGAGGAACACGTGAAGGTCCTCCTCCGGGAGATCGACGGTCGGGACGCCATCCTCCTGCAAAGCCCCTTAAAGTGATATTTTTCACTTATCGATCCCCTCCAAGGGGGTTCGGTCGGAGGAAAGAAAGGATATGCCGGATAAACCTTGTCAATCCGGCAGGGTCTATTAAAGTTGTATGCTAAGGGATTCTTTTAATACGTGAAAAAGGGAACAAATATGGAACTCACGCTAAAGGAGCGTTTGCGCAGGGGAGAGATTCCGGAAGAGATACACCGGGTAGCCGAACTGGAGGGGATAGCTCCGGAGGAACTGGTTCGGGGCGTGGTGGAAGGGCGGATAGTGGTCCCCTGGAATCGAAGGGCGCGGCTGGATAGACCGTGCGCCATCGGTTCCGGGGTGCGAACCAAAATCAACGCCAATCTGGGCACTTCCAAGGACGCCCCGGATCCGGAAAAGGAGCTGGAAAAGCTGCGGGTGGCCCTGGTCGCGGGAGCCGACACGGTCATGGATCTCTCCACCGGAGGCCCCATCGACGAGGTACGCCGTCTCATCCGGGAACACTGTCCGGTGCCCCTGGGTACGGTCCCCATTTATCAGGCCGCGGTGGAGGCGGTGGAGCACAAGCACAAGTCCATCGTGGAGATGACCGTAGAGGAAATGTTCTCCGCGGTCCTTCGGCACGCCGAGGACGGCGTGGATTTCATGACCATTCATTGTGGAATTAATCGAGAGGTTCTGAATCGACTTGAACGGAAGGAGCGGGTGCTGGGGGTGGTTTCCCGAGGGGGTTCTTTTATTGTAGAGTGGATGATTTATAACCAGCGGGAGAACCCCTTCTACCAGTATTTCGACCGCTTACTGGAGATCGCCCGGGAATACGATATTACCCTCTCTCTGGGAGACGGTATTCGTCCGGGGTGTCTGGCGGATGCCACCGATGGTCCCCAGATCCAGGAACTCATCATCCTGGGGGAGCTTACCCAGCGGGCCTGGGAGGCCGGGGTACAGGTAATGATCGAGGGGCCGGGGCATGTGCCGCTGGATCAGATCGAGGCCAACGTAAAGCTGGAAAAGCGCCTCTGCCACGGGGCCCCTTTTTATGTCCTGGGGCCTCTTCCCACGGATATCGCCCCGGGGTATGACCATATAGTGGGGGCCATCGGGGGGGCGTTGGCCGCTGCCGCCGGAGCGGACTTTCTGTGTTATGTCACCCCGGCCGAGCATCTGCGTCTGCCCACGGTGGAAGACGTGCGGGAAGGGGTTATCGCCGCCAAGATCGCCGCGCATGTGGCGGATCTGGTCAAGGGTATTCCCGGGGCCTGGGACAAGGATCTGGCCATGGCCCGGGCCCGGGCGGCCCTGGACTGGGAAGCCCAGATCCGTCTCTCGTTAGACCCGGAAAAGGCCCGCCGTTACCGCATGGAGGGAGGGGCCTCCAAGAGCAAGGCCTGCACCATGTGCGGGGAATACTGCGCCATCAAGGTCTTCTCCCGGGCCCGTAAGATCCTCCGGGGAACCGCCGGCGAATCCTCCTGATCCCGCCCCCCTCTCCTCCCTTGCCCCAGGGAGAGAAAGATGTTATCGTAAAAATACCGACCGGTCGGTTTGGAGGAACGATGCGAGGGAAGGTGACCCGGGATCGGATTATCCAGGAGGCCCTGAAGCTCTTTCAGGAAAAGGGGATCTCCGAGACCAGCATGGCGGATCTGGAAAGGGCCGCCGGAGTAAGCAAGGGGGCCCTCTATTTCCACTTTTCCAGTAAGGAAGACCTGGCCCTGGCGGCGCTGGCGCGGGCGCGGGATCTCTTCAAACAGTTTCTGGAGGAGGCCTTCGCCGAGGGTCCGCCCCGCAAGTCCCTGAGGAAGTTTCTGGAAAAGATCTACCAAAAGATGGAGGAAGACGGGTTCCGCACCGGGTGTCTCTTCGGAAACACGGCCATAGAGGTGGCCAACCGGGAAAGTCCCATCCGGGATTTCCTGGAAGAGACCTTTGAGGACTGGAAGGAAGAGCTGGCCACGGTGCTCCTTCAGGCCCAGAACCGGGGATGTCTCTCCGAGGAAGAGAGTCCCGAGGATCTGGCCCTTTTTATTATCGCCGCCCTGGAGGGGGCCCTTCTCCTTTCGCGCCTCAAAAAGGACGGAGGGCCCCTAAAGACGGTCATCCGGGTCCTGGAGGCCCTTATACCCCTAAAAGATGGAGGAATATCATGAAGAAGATCTTATGGGCCCTGGTGCTTCTTGCGGTCCTTGCCGCCTGCGGAGGCCGCGGGGTCTATCTTTACGAAAACCGGGGTAACCCTTACGGCGGACCGGACCGCCCCTGGCTCATTATCGGGGCTCGGGGGGCGGGCTCGGCGGAACTGGAGAAGAAGCTCTGCCAGAAGGGGGAACTCCGAAAGATCCTCTCCGAGGCCCGTATCCCGGAGGGATCGAAAGAAGACCTCTTCCTGGCCGCCTGCGGCCCCAGGGCCTCGGCGGAAAGGTTCCTGGAGATCTACTACGGATTACCCGACCAAACCCGTCTGCGCCTCAAGAAAACCTTCGAGAAGCACGGCTACAGCCTTAACGACTACGGCTGTTAAGCAAACCCGAAAAGGGAGGTGAAGAAGATGAAAAAGACGTTGCTCATCCTGGGCGGGCTTTTCCTTTTCCTCTGGTCCTGTGCCCCCAAGGCCCTCTATCTCACGGACGTCCATGAACCGGTCATCCCTCCGGATACCCCCCAGCGTCCCTGGATCATGATCGGTAGCCGCAAATGGGGCTCGAGCAAGCTCTTTCGCAAGCTCTGTCTGAAGGGAGAATTACGGGAGATCCTGAAACAGGCCGGACTCTCGCCCCGGGAACAGAAGGAACTCCTGAGTGCGGCCTGCGGACCCGAGAGGTCCACCGCCGCTTTCGTGAGGGCCTATTACCGTCTGGACGAGGAAAAGCGCTTTCGGCTTCGGGATGTCCTGGAAACCCACGGATATGTGCTCAACGAATTTCCCTGCTGAGGGTAGGAATTAGGCCCGTCGGTGACGGGCCTTGCAAAGCTCACACCTCCGATTATACTTCCGCCCAACTTTAATTTGCTCATACGGGGGGTTCCCGGGTGGACCTGGAGTTTTTTCGGCGGGTAGCGGAGGAAGCAGCCCTCAAAGCCGGGGGCTTCCTCCGGCAACAGTTTTCCCGTCCCCATCATATCCAGCACAAGGGGAAGATCGATCTGGTTACCGAGGCCGATCCCCAGGCCGAAAGACTCATCCTGGAGGTCCTGCGGGAGAAAACCCCGGATATCCCGGTCCTGGGGGAGGAAGTCGCCCGCACCGAACCCCGCGGACTTTACTGGCTGGTGGATCCTCTGGACGGCACCACCAATTATGCCCATGGTTTTCCCTGGTTCGGGGTCTCCGTGGCCCTGATGAGGGACGAGGAGGTCCTGGCCGGAGCGATTTATCATCCGGCCATGCAGGAACTCTTCTCCGCAGCCCGGGGACAGGGGGCCACCCTCAACGGGAACCCCATCCGGGTCTCCTCCACCGAGATCCCGGAGGAGGCCCTGCTGGCCACGGGTTTCCCCTATAACATCCACGAGGAACCCGAGCAGGTATTAGGGGCCTTTCGGGAGTTCCTGGTCCGGGTGCAGGGCATCCGGCGAGCCGGGGCCGCTTCCCTGGATCTGGCCTATGTAGCCTGCGGCAGGTTCGACGGTTTCTGGGAGCCCCTGCTGAAACCCTGGGATACCGCCGCCGGGGTCCTTCTGGTGGAGGAGGCCGGCGGAAAGGTAACCAATTACCGGGGAGAACCCTATTCTCCCTTTCAGAAACACGTGGTGGCCAGTAACGGCCGACTCCATTCCTTCATGCTCCAAATCACCTCCGGATATGTACCCCGATGAAGGAATACCTTACCTGTCCCCACTGCGGAGGATCGGTGGAACGATACCGCAACCCCTTCCCCACGGTGGATGTAATCATCGAGACCCCTCAGGGGATCGTTCTGGTGAAACGGGGACGACCACCTTACGGCTGGGCCCTCCCCGGGGGTTTCGTGGATTATGGAGAAAGTCTTGAGGAAGCTGCGGTAAGGGAGGCCCGAGAGGAAACCGGACTGGATGTAGAACTGGTGTGCCAGTTTTATACCTATTCCCGACCGGGAAGAGACCCCCGCTTCCACACCATCACCACCGTCTATGTGGCCCGGGCCACCGGGGTTCCCCGGGGTGGGGACGACGCCGCCGAGGCCAGGGTCTTTCCCGTGGAGGAGATCCCCTGGGAGGACCTGGTTTTCGATCACGCGGATATCCTCAAAGACTATCTAGGAGTGAGCGATGTTAAAAAAACTTCTGGAAACACTCCCTCGCCAACCCCGCTTCCTCGTTGTAGATGACGAAAATGACGTCCGGATCCTGCTTCAGGCCTATCTGCGTTCCCTAGGGCTTCCGGTAAAGGAAGCCTCCAGCGGAGAGGAAGCCCTGGACCTCTTCCTTACTCAGGGCCCCTTCGAGGTGGTTATCACCGATCTGGTAATGCCGGGCATGGATGGTCTTACCCTCATTCGCAGGATAAAAGAGCTTGATCCGGAGGCCATGATCCTGGCCATGACCGGATACGCCCGGGACTACGGCTACGTGGATGTGGTGGCCGCCGGGGCCGACGATCTCATCCAGAAACCCTTCTCTCTGGAGGAATTCGAGGCCCGGGTGGCCCGAATCCTCCGAGAATGGAAACTGAAGGAGGAACTCCGGGCCCTTTCCGTGCGGGATGCCCTTACCGATATCTTCAATCGGCGTTATTTCGAGGAACGCCTGATGGAAGAGACCTATCGGGCCCTGCGACAGAATTATCCCCTGAGTCTGGCCATGATCGACATAGACCGTTTCAAGCTTTACAACGACACCCGTGGACACCAGGAGGGAGACAAATTGCTCAAGTGTCTGGCCGACATCCTGTGTCGCTGCACCCGGGAGAAAGTGGATCAGGCCTTCCGCTACGGAGGGGACGAATTCGTGATCCTTATGCCCCATACGGACATCCGGGGAGGGATGAAGGTCTGTGAACGTATCTTGGAGGCCTTTCGGGAGGCCGGCTTTTCCCCCACCACCCTCTCCATCGGCCTGGCCCGGCTCATTCCCCACAAGACCCCTCGCCGCAGCGCCGACGACCTTCTGCGCCGGGCGGATGAGGCCATGTATCGAGCCAAACGCCAGGGGGGAGACCGCATCGAGATAGATCCGGAAAGTCTCAGGCTGGAGCCACCCGAATCAAATCCAGACGCGGATTGACCCGGAGGATCTTTACCCGGATCTCTTCCCCGGCCCGTAACCGATAGCCCGGAGAAAGCTGCATCTCCACGGGAAGCATGAAATCCGGCAAAAGGACCCGGGCCCGACGTTCTCCGGCCTCAAGAACTAGCCCCGGAACCACCTTGCCCTGGAAATGCAGTTTGAGATACTTGAGAAGCCAGTAACGATGGGTTCGGGAACGTACCTGAGCGGCTATGCTCTGGAGATCCTCCAGACGGATCAGGATCTCGCGGAGGGCTTCCTGATCGAAGGGCAGGGGTTCTCCGGCCAGAAAGGCCACCAGCTGGTGCTGGACCACCAGGTCCATGAGTCTTCTAATGGGAGAAGTTACGGTGGTATAGGCCGGAAGCCCCAGGCCGTGATGGAACTCCGGGGAAAGCC
>DRMH01000028.1 GCA_011322625.1 Thermosulfurimonas dismutans
CCTCGGCCCGCCCCAGCCACAATAAAAGCCCCACCACGAGGCACAGAACCAACCATTTGTACTTCATTTTACGCCCCCTCTCTGGATCTGCTCCTAAAAATATCAATAGAACTTCTTCGGGCGCTTGTCAATACTCAATTTGATCTATTAAAAATCAATTTTCGGATTTATCCGAACTTTTCGGTCTGCAGGTCTGTGTTTCCTCGCCATCTCTTTCCTCTGCCAGCCATCCATGCCCCTTAAGTTCTTCACCCCGTCCGAGAATCAGAAAATCGGCCACGGTGGAACAACCCCTTCCCTGGTCCTGCCCGATCATATCCTCGGAAATCCTTTCCCATTCCCTCTCCATATCCCTTCACCTCCCTATTATTCGGTCATATACGGAACCTATTCGAGAAAATTTACGCCGGAGTAAAAATTCCGTAAGGGTATTAAGGACCCTCCCTCCCGGATGCTGAAAGGTGCGATCCAGATAGACCCGGCCGTCTTTCTTCCGCCAGCGTCCCAGGATCTCAAACCCGTCCTCCACCGCCACCCCCACGTTGTCCGTCTGCACGGCAAACATCATGGCCCGATTGGCCAGATCGTAATGACACAGAAGACCGGGCTCTCCCGGGGGTACGGGCGTGAGGGTCTCGGGATCCACGATCCGAAGCCTGGTCCAGGGAGGAAGCTCCTTATAACGCACCTTCCTCCGGCCCCGAAGGTAATTACGCAATACATTATCGAAAAAATTGGTACTGGTTTCAGCCATCCCCAGAACATTTATACAATAATGGGAGGGAACATTCAAAATCCGGGCACACATATCCCAGAACTCTTCCCGGCTGCATTCTCCGAACTGCCCCTGATACCCTCCTCCGTCACAGATTCGGCTTCCCGGGGGTAGCTCAAACCTGAGGCCCTCCCTCTCGCAGGCTCGCAGAAAATAAATAAAGGCCGAGGTAGCCCCGATAAGGGCTATAGGCTCTCCGGTCTCCTCGGCCTCGTGCAAAGCCCTGAGCAGGGTTTCGAGGTCGAGCCCGCGGTAGGTAATGAGAAAGGTGCTGTCCTCGGTACCGAATAGTCTCCTCACCTCTCCCAGCCCCACGGCCATCCCCATGGTGGGAACCAGTCTGGGCGAGGGGGCAAAGAAGAGGATCCTCATCCTCTCCCGATCCGGAAAGAGATACTCCCGGGTGAGAAGGGCATTGGCCCGGACCATTATCTCCACCGCCCGCTGATCGCGATAGATACGACTGCGATGGGTAAAATCGGTGGTTCCGCTACTCATATAACTCTGGACCGCTCTCTCCGGAGGAAAGGTGGTGAGGACAAATTTTTTGAAGGCCAGGGTGGGAACCGCGGGAATCTCCTCCCAGCTGGAAATCGTATCCGGCGTAATCCCCTTTCGCTGGCAAAATTCCCGGTAGGGTTTTACGGTATAAAACTGAAGCTCGAATTCCTTAAGGGCCAATCGATTAAAGGTTTCCTCATCCCGGTGTTCCAGGCCTCTGCCGATGAACTCAAGCAGTTCCTCATCCAGTTGTCGCACAAAGGCGGAATCCAGAGAATAATCCCTCACGGCCATCCTCTTCCCGCTTTTTTCCGGCTCAAGAAGGCCCTGAAAGGCAGGAGCACGCGCTGCATCTCCTCGGAAAGATAGGATCTCTCCACCATGAGCCCTAGGACCCGAAGCATGAAGTTCCGCTTGAAGGGGCTCAGGCGTGGAAACTGCGAGAGCTTGTGCTTGAAAAATTCCCCGGTAGAGGTGAGAAGAAGGCGCCTTAGCTCTTTACGGCTCAGGGCCCGGGGCTTTATCACCGGTTCCACCAGGTTGTAACGACTCCAGTCGTGCACTTCTATATGCTTTTTATATCTTTCATACATGGGGGTATAGGGCCACGGGGTAAGCGGCAGGAAGAAGGCCATATCCGGGTCGTAGAATTTGGCCAGTTCCAGAGTGGCTTTTAGGTTTTCCGGTGTCTCGTCCGGAGTCCCCACCACGAAGGAGGTCTCGGAGATGATGTCCGCCCGGTTGATGATCTCAAGCGCCCTCCGGGAATCCTCCACCCGGATGTTCTTACGATACTCATCCACCCGCTTCTGATCCGGGGCCTCCACCCCTACATAGATATGCGAGACCCCGGCGGCCCGGTATTTTTCCATAAGGTCTTCGTCTCTTACGATATCGTCCACCCGGGTCTCCATAAGGATCTCCATCCCCAGGTCCCGCTCGATGAGAAGATCAAGAATCCTCTCCCACCGGACTCGATCCCGGGTGGGGTATTCGTCGCTTATCATCACCACATCCACCCCGTAACGCTCCCGCAAAAGCTCAAGCTCGGCCACAAAGCTTTCCGGACTCCGGGCCCGCCAGGCCCCCTTCCAGAAAAGACGCTGGGAGCAGAAGAGACACTGCGAGACACAGCCCCGCGAGGAGGATACGATGGCCAGCCGCGAGCCCGGCCGGGGGTGATAAGTATAGATGGACCAGTCCAGAAGGTCCCAGGCCGGGGAAAGGGAATCCAGATCCCGGATGAAGGGACGATCCGGAGTATGGAAAACCCCTCCGTCCTTAAGAAAACTCAGCCCCGAAACCCGTGAAGGATCTCCCACTTCGGCCAGACAGTCCACCAGTTCGGCAAAGGTGATCTCCCCCTCGCCGCGTACCACAAAATCCACCGCCCCGGAGGAAAGCACCTCCTCGCTCATGAAGGTGGGATGGACATTTCCGAGAACCGTGACCACCCCCGGACTTATCTCCTTGGCCAGGGCGCAGAACTTAAGGGCGTCTTTCACCGTGGCGGTGATGGCCCCGATCCCCAGGACATCCGGCCGGAAGTCTTCGACCACCCGGGCAATCTCCTCCCAGCCGTGAAAGAGGGTCATGGCGTCGTAGATCGCGACCTCATGCCCCCGCCGGCGCACCTCCCCGGCCAGATAGACCAGCCCCAGAGGGAGCCAGCCTCCCGCGGCCTCAAGCATCCCGCAGTGGTAAGGCGGCGTGGCCAGAAGGACCCGCAATCGCCTCATGCGCTCTCCCCGGAGCTTCCCTTGATCTCCAGGTCCTCGGGCACAAAATAGGTCTCCACCCCGAGTCTTTCCGCGGCCTCTTTGGCTGCGGGATGAAGCATCGGAGAGATGACGATTCTCCGGATCACCCTCCGCCCTTCGCGCTTCTCGTAGAAACGCACCTTAGACCTCCCCCTCCCCGTCGTAGGCCAGATAATGCTCCACCCGAAGGCCTTTCACCTCCCGCAGGATGCCGGCCATGCCCCGCCGCCAGGCCTCCTCGGACATAAGCCCCCACCGGGCCCCCAGGGCCCCTATGGTCTGATCCATGCGGCGGGAAAGGGCCTCTATGGCCTCCTTGAGCTCCCGCCGCACCTCCTGATCCCCCTGCTTCATCTCTCGGTAAAGCCGCTGATCCGCCTCCTTAAGCTCCTCCCATCTTCTCTCCCACTCCGCCCATCGCCTCTCACTCTCCTCTTTAAGCTCCCTCCACCTCCTCTCGCTCTCTTGCCATCGCCTCTCACTCTCCTCGCGCATGCGCCGGATCTCCTCCCAGATCCGGCGATTCTCCTCAAGAAGTTTCTCGAAGCGGCTCTCGGCCTCCTCCCGGGTCATGGCCGTCTCCCGGATCAGGCGCTCGATCTCCCAGCGCGCCTCCGGATGCTCCCGAAGAATACGCGGAAGAATCTCGTGAATCACTCTCTCTACATCAATCTCGTTTATCTCCGGCATCTCCATAACCCTCAATAGACTTCGTCATGTTTTCCTATATCCACAAATACCACTTTATCCTTCTCTGCAAAATAAAATATTACCCGTAAGTCATATTCCAAACTAAAACTCCAGAGATCTTTAAGCTTGCCGGATAGCTTATGTGTGCGAAGACTCCTATCAAAGGGATCTTTCATAAATATCTCCACTTTTTGCCAAAATTTAGTTTCCAAATCTTTACGACTTTTTATTTTCTTTTTAAAAGCTCTTTTAAATGAAGAACTAAAACCTATTTTCATCATTCAAGAAGACTCTTTAGTTCGTCCACTTTATCGCGAAACTCTATCTCTCCTCTTTTCAACTCCTCAAGGCTTTCCTGATAGTTTCGATATATCTCTTCCCTTCTTTCCTCAATCAG
>DRMH01000029.1 GCA_011322625.1 Thermosulfurimonas dismutans
CTTTATCCCACCATCCAGGCTACAGGCGACCCAGCCCCATTGTCAAGGCTCTTTTTTTACCGGAAAAAAGGATACTTATACGAGAGGGGTGAAACGGTCCTTTGAAGGCTTTGTGCTATAAGGGTTTTAAAAATAGGTTAAAATTATGGGTGGTTACGTTGATAACGCCGATGGCGCCGATAGCGACGCACCGCGCGCAGATGCTCCCGGTAGGTGGAGGAAAAGTAATGGGTGCCGTCCCCCTTGGAAACAAAGTAAAGATACGGGACCTGGGCCGGATAAAGAACCGCCCGGAGGCTATCCTCTCCGGGATTGGCTATGGGGGTGGGAGGAAGCCCGGGATAGCGATAGGTATTGTAAGGATTGGCCACCCTGAGATCCTTGTAATATAACCTTCCCCGGAACCGTTTCAGGGCGTACCGCACCGTGGGGTCGGCCTGAAGGGGCATTCCCCGCCGCAGGCGATTCCAGTACACCGCGGCAATAAGGGGTTTCTCCCGGGAAAACACCGCCTCCTTCTCCACGATGGAGGCCAGGGTCACCACTTCATAAACCGAAACCCCCATCTCCCGGGCCCGCTTTTCGTACTTGGCCCATACCTTCCAGAAATGTGAAACCATGATCTTTATGATCTCCGCCGGGGAAAGCCCCTTGACCAGATAATAAGTATCCGGAAAGAGGAATCCCTCCACCGAGGGCCCCGGGATCCCCAGCGAATGGGCAAAGGTGGCGTTAAAGGCCAGAGAGAGGAATTCCCTGCGGGAAACCAGCCCGGCCCGATCCAGAAGGCGGGCTATCTCCCATACGTTATAGCCCTCCGGTATGGTCACAATGTGGGTGATGACCTCGCCCCGGGCCAGTTTCTCAAGGATCCGGGCCGGGGTGAGGTGGGGGGAAAGTTCGTATTCCCCGGCCTTAAGCTTATCCAGCACCCCCAGACGCAGGCCCTCCAGATAAAAGGCCCAGGTGCTGCGTATGAGCTTTCGTTCCTTAAGGATGTGGGCCACCTCCCTTACCGGAGTGTCCGGCGGGATAAAGACCACCTGGGGAGCCGGTTTATGGCTCACCGGAGAGGTGATCTCCAGGTACCAGCCCACCAGATAAAGCCCTACTATCAGGGAAAGAAAAAGACAGCCTTTCTTCATCCTCCGACCCTGGACAAACCCCGCATCCCTTTTAGAATTAAGAACAACTTCTTCCGGGGGATCCTTACATGGATGATATTATAGCCGTACTGGAAAAGGAAGCAGCGGAAAATCCGCGTTCCATCTTTGCGCACCATCGGCTGGCGCTGGCCTATTTTCGGGCCGGGCGCCTTCAGGAGGCCAAGGAAACCCTTAAGAAGATCCTAAAACTCGACCCCCAGAATTTCGAAGCCCTTACCAACCTGGGTACCATTCTGGCCCGGGAGGGAGAGCTGGAAGAGGCCCGCAAGGCCTTTGCCCTGGCCTTAAAGATCTATCCCGCCTCTCCGGAAGCCCTTACCAACATGGGGCTCATCTCCTTCGAGTTGGGGGATCTCGAAGCCGCCGAGGATTATTACCGCCGGGCCCTGGAGGTCAAACCCGACCTGCCGGCGGTGTGGGTCAACCTGTCCACGGTTCTCATTGCCCGGGAGGACTACCCGGCGGCCGAGGAAGCCTGCCGCCGGGCCCTGGAGTACGCCCCGGAGTTCTCCATGGCCTATAACAATCTGGCGGTGGCCCTCTATTACCAGGGTCGAAAAGAGGAAGCCCGCCAGGCCCTGGACCGGGCCAAGGAACTGGGTTATCCGGTGAATCCCGAGTTTGAAAAGCTGGTCCGGACATGAACCGCACCCCCCGGTGTCCCTTCTGTGGTCAGCCCGTAGCCCCTCCCCGCAATCTCGGCTATCAGTTTGCGGATCTCGACGCCGGTTTCTGTAAGTGCGGAGCGGTCTATGTGAGCGATGTCACCGGATTCAACCGGGGTGCAGCCTTTGCCGAAGCCCTGTTTCTGGCCAGCGGGGGGCGACCGGAACTGGCCTGGGAGCTTCTTCCCGAGGAAGACTTCCGGGAGGCCGTGCTCGAACCCTACGACCAGATCACCCATCAGCTCGTTCCGGAGAGACATCTTGAGGGGCGAAGGGTCTCCGGAGTCCTCTATTTCGTTAAACTTTCCGAAGACCTGAAGGATCTGGGAGAAAAGGGGCTTGAGGAACTCCGGAGGATCCGGCAAGAGAGAAAGCGTCCCCGGGCTAAACCCCGAAAACTCCGACGCCCGGAGGCCGAAAGGCTGGTGGCTGAAAAACGTTTCCAGGAATTGCGGGATCTATGTGCGGTCCAGCCCCTGAACATCCGCACCCTCCAGAAACTCCTCTATCACCCCGATCGGGACCTTCGGTTCCGCACCATCAAGTATCTGGGAGACATCGCCCGGGATCTGGCCGAGGAATTGCCCGAGGATATCGCCGATCTGGTCAAGCGTCTCCTTTATGCCAGCGCGGATTCCGCGGCCTCGGCCTGGGGAGCCCTGGAAACAGTGGGGGAGATCATCCGGGCCCTGCCGCAGCGTTTCGGTCTTTATGTCCGCAACCTCATGGCCTTTCTCCCCTATCCCGAGTTTCGCCCGGCGGCCCTTTTCGCCCTGTGGCGGATAGCCGAAGCCCATCCCGAGCTACTACGACGGGAGGGGCCCCTTCGGTTGCTTTCCCTCCTTCACGATCAAGACCCCCGGGTGCGCGGATTGACCCTCCTTATCCTGGAGGCCCTGGATCTCAAGGAAGTGGCCGGGGAGATCGCCCCCCTCTCCGAAGATAAGGCCTGCTTCGAGATCTATCGTCCGGAGGAGGACCGCTTTGAAACCCTGGAGATAGCTTCCCTTGCGGAGCGAATCCTTACGCGCTGGAGGAGAACATGAATCAGGAAACAAATCAGGAAACCCATCCCCGGGTGGCCGAGGCCCTCAGGTGGTACCAGGAGGCCAAGATCCTTTATGCCCAGGGTAAAAGCCTGGATGCCCTGGCCCGTTATGAGGAGGCCTACCGGGTCTTTGTGGAGCACGGCCGCTACCAGGAGGCGGCCAATGCTGCGGAGAAAATGGGCGATCTCTATTTCCATCGGGGAAGCTTTGACAAGGCCCTCAAGCCCTATAAGATCGCCCTGGATATCTGCGAGGAGTACGGAGACGAACTGGGCACGGCCATCCTTTCGGAAAAGATCGTCTATGTGTATAAGGAGCTACGACAGCCGGAAAAAGCCCTGCCCTATCTTTACCGAGCCCTGGAGATCGCCGAAAAATACAAGGACGCCCACCGGGCCGCCCGGATGCTGGCCGGGATCGGCGATGTCTATAGGAAACAGGGCCGATATCAGGCCGCCCTTGAGGCCTATGAACTTTCGGCCAGGATCTATCGACAGATGGGCTCCCGGGAACAGGCCGCGCTGGTGGAAAAGGCCCTAGAGGTCCTGCGTCAGGAGATGAGCGCCGGGGAACTCCCCCCGGATCACCCCGATTAACGACACCCTAAGATTTCCTCCCCGGGGCAGGATCTTTTCCGAAATCTCCGCCAGACGCCGCAGCACCTCCGGGAAAATCACGGTAGGATAGGTCCTTCCGGGCTCAAAGCCGGAGCGCGGACACACGAAGGTCTCCTCCCCGATGGCCAGGGGCAAACCATAGACCCGGCAGGTGGCCGGCCGGTAATCATATACCACGCACAATCCCCTGTCCCCAAGGAAGGGACAGCGCAGCCGCAGGGTGGAGAGCACAAAGGGGGTTACGGGTTTGGGGACCTTTTCCTGCCAGTCCTTTTCGTATTTACTCAGCCTCCGCTCCACCTCCCGTCGTTCGCGCCGGGGAAGACGCCGGAAGGCCTGGGCCAGGTAAAGGGCCTCGGCCAGGGAAAGGTCAAAAGGGGCATAACAACAATCGGTACACCCCTTACGACAACGAACCTCTTTGGGAAAACTCTTCTTTACCTGGGTAAAGTTCCGATCCAGCTCGGAAAAGAGTTCTTCCAGGTCCCTGAATCTAAGTGTAGCGGCCACCTTCCACCTCCTCGCACAGGAGTTCCAGCAGATTCTCACCCCGGTAGAGCCGGGCCCTGAGTCCGGCCCGAAGGGCACCCAGGTAGTCGTCTTCGGGATCGTTCCCCACCATGAGGGTTTCCCCGGGGGCCACCCCCAGCACCTCGCAGGCCCGGCGAAAGGCTTCGGGATGGGGTTTTCCGACCCCCATCTCACAGGCCACAAAGATGCGGGCGAAGTAATCGCGCAACCCTAGGGAGGAGAGAAGTTGAGGGAGACGTTCGTCCCAGTTGGAGAGTACGGCCAGGACAAGGCCCTTTTCCCGGAGATAGCACAGGGCCTCGCGGGCCCCGGGCGCAAGGCGAAAATTCTCCGGCTGAGCAAAGGCCCGGTAGGTCTTTTCGAAAAGAGGTTCCCGGGGCTTTCCGTTAAGCCAGGGGGCCATCACCTCCTCGAAGATCTGCGCCCACAGACGACGACACCCCTGAGGAGAAACCCCCTTTCGGAAAAGGCCTCGATAACGGGGCCAGATCTCCCGGATACGGGCATCCAGAAGATCGGGGTCCAGGTTAAGGCCCTCCCCGGACAGAACCCGGGCATAGACCTGCCCTACCGAGGGATGGATGTGGACCAGGGTCCCCTCCGCATCCAGGAGCACCGCCCTTAAAGGCATGGTGGGTTAGCGTGTGTGCCCGGGAAGTTCCAGGTGGGTGCAGGTCCCGGTGTCACAGCGGTGGGTTTCGGCCACCCGGGGCCGATCGGAACCTCCCCCGCCGGAATCCACGATGGGGGTTATGGTGCTCATCAGGCGTTTCACCCGACTTCCGCCGCACTTCTTGCAACTTACCTTATCCGCTTCGGACCGGCTCTTGAGCAGGACTTCGAATTCCTCACCGCAATCCTCACACCGAAACTCATAGATGGGCATCCCTGGGCCTCCTTACCTCTGCTGAATATGCTGATTTGAATCCCTATTTTAACTTTTCACTTCGAGAAGGCAAACGGAAAGACTTTGAGTTAAAATAACAAAATCTATGGGAAGGCTCCTTTTCGTTTATGGGACCCTGAAGCGGGGCCAGCCCCTGCATTATCTTCTGGCTCCGGCGCGTTTCCTGGGGGCCGGGCGGGTGAGGGGTTACGCCCTTTACGACCTGGGGGAGTATCCGGCGGCCCGACCAGCCGAACCCCGGGACTTCGTCCGGGGCGAAATCTATGAAGTGCCGGAGGAAATCATACCTATCCTGGATGAGGTGGAAGACGAATACCACCGGGAACGGGCCCGGGCCGAAACGGACTCCGGGGCCGTCCTGGAGGTAGAGCTTTATGTATTTAAAGAGGATTTACCGGAGGAACAACGCCTTCCGGAGGGAGAATGGCCGCTCTGACCGTAGGGCTTTCGCCGCATCGGGTGGAATTTCTACCTCTGGCCTTTGCTCTGATGAAACAGCACGGTTACATCCTCCTTGAGGAACCCCCGCATCCCCTCTTTCCGGACTATCTGGAGGGACGAATCTCGCTAGAAAGGATCCTTGAGGAAAGCGAATCCGGCTTTCCGGAATACACCCGGACCCTTTATCCTTATTTACGGGAGCTTCACCGCCGGGGATATCGCATCCTTCAGATAGAGCCCTACCTGGAACGGGTCCTCCGCATGCAGGAGAGACTGGCCGAGGGAGCTTCTCCGGAAGAGGTGGCCCGGGATCCGGAGCTGGGGCCAGTTTATTACCACGAGCACGAAACCTTCGGCCGGCTCCTGGACTTTTATTCCTCCATGCGGGATTCCTTTGAATCCCTGGTGGAAAAAATCTGCGCCTTTGCCCGGGCCGATGCCGGGCGTCTGGCCTTTCGGGATCATCTCCGGGCTGAGGCCCTTCTGAAATTCCTTTCCTCCCTGCCGCCGGATTCCACAGTCTATGTGGAGGCCGGGTACATCCATTTGATTCTGGTCCGGGAACTGGCCCGTCGAAAACCCCGCGGGGTGCATCTGCGGGTGCGCAACCTCCTTCTTCAGGCCCTGCCCCACCGCTCCTCGCGACGTCTCTTTCCGGCCCCGGGAGATGGACTCACCTCCTATTACCTCTTTAAGCAGAGACGCCCCATCGAAGAAAAGCTGCTGGCGGCCCGGAGCCTGATCTATATCCGGCTTATCGAGAAGAACGAGATCCGTCCCACTCCGGCCAATCCCTTCCCTCATTTGCGCGACGAAATCTTCTGGCGGGCCTTTGTGGAAGGGCTCGATTATGCCGACTGTAAACGCCTGGACCGGGAGATCCGCTTGCGGCCCACGGGGGAGGCCCGTCGGATCGCCTGCACCATGTTTCCGGGGCTATGTTCCCGGGCCCGAAAAGTGACCGCCGAATGGGTACCTGTTCTTACGGGATGAAGGTCTGGATCGGAACCTGCGGAAATCGGGTGGCTCTAGCACGGTACGTGAAACTCTTTTCGGCCTTGGAGATAAACGCCACCTTCTACCGCTTTCCCACGGAAAAGAGCCTTAAAAACTGGGAAAAGGTCTTTCGCAAGACCGAGGGCTTTCTTCTTTCGCTTAAGGCCTTTCAGGGGTTCACCCATCCCACCTCCTCTCCCACCTGGAGAAGAAGCGGCCTTTCGCGGGAGGAAATCTCCGCCCTAAAGGATCAGGTGGGCTGCCTGCGTCTTACGGAAAGGACCCGGGAGTATCTCCGGGAAACCCTTACCCTCTGCCGGAGGCTTTCGGCCGGCTATCTCCTCTTTCAACTCCCCGGAAAATGTCAGGGGAAGGATCTCGCCCCCTTTTTTGAGGAATGGAGGAAGCTCGTCCCGGAGGGGCCTCCTTATCCCGCCCTGGAGATCCGCTGGGAGGATCCGGATCTCCTCCTGCACCTCTGGCAGACCTATCGGGTGGTCCCGGCCTTTGATCCCCTGCTTTTTCCGGGGTTTCTTTCCGTCCTGCGGGCTCTTCCTCGTCTTTACTTCCGGCTTCACGGCGAGCGTCGCGGAGGCCGCATCCACTACGGAAAAAGATACTCCGATGAGGAACTGCTTGAACTTTCGGAGCTTGTGAGGTCCCTTCGCTGTGAGGAGGTTTGCGTCTTTTTTAACAATATTTATATGCACGAGGATGCCCTGCGATTCCTTGAAATATGGAAGGGCGGGAGGTAGGCCATGGCCCTCATGGAGATAAGTGTAGTCCCTTTGGGAACGGGCACCACAAGTGTGGGAGACTATATAGCCCGCATAAAGACTTTGCTTGAGGAAAAAGGCCTTCCTCACCGACTTACGGATATGGGAACCATTATAGAAGGAGAAGTGTCGGAACTCTTACGTCTTGCTGCCGAGCTTCACGAGATTCCTTTTGGTGCCGGGGCCAAGCGGGTCTTCACCGTCATAAAGATCGATGATCGTCGAGACCGGGAGGTCCATCTGGGAGAAAAAGTCAAAAGCGTTGAGGAAAGGCTCCGTTCGGAAGGTTGATTTTACCGGGAAGGGTTTTAGAATAAAGGAAGCGCCGGAGGGGTGCCCGAGCGGCCGAAGGGGCGCGGCTGGAAACCGCGTGTGCGGGGCATAACCCCGCACCGAGGGTTCGAATCCCTCCCCCTCCGCCAGTTTTTTACGATTTCTTGCGGAGTTACAAACGGCTTTTCTCGGTCGGGGACACTTTGGGGACAATTCCGGGTACGCCCTACAGCCTCAAGGGTTTCATATTGGGGGGCAGGCATTTCCCGCCTATCCTTTTGTTCCACCAGCAGGTCACCGAGACTTGTGCTCCTGGCACACCTACCTGTTCGTAGCTGAATCCAGTTGGAAGGGACTGCGCTAAATATTCTTACAGGTAGCCAAATAAGACCGAAGATCTTCCTCTACCTCCCGGGCCAAACTCTCGGGGGAAAGGATCCTAAACCAGGGAAGCCAGCGGTAAAGCCAGTGTTTAAAGCCCGTAAGCCCTCTTACCCTGAATCGCACCTCAAGACTTCCGTCCGGAAGTTCACGGCATTCCTGATTCCGCACCCATTTGCGGCGCAAAAAATACTGCTTCACCTCAGGGGCGAAGTGCACGATCACCTCCCGTGGGGTTTCATCTACATAGGGCCCGAAGGCCTCCTGGATCTCCTCTACTGAGGGGACCTCCTTTCGAGGAACGAAGTAGCGATCAGTGAGCTGCCAGGTGCGGATCTTGTCGAGAGCAAAGGTTCGCTGTCCTTCTTTGGTGCGGCACCAGGCATGCACATACCAGAATTCCCCGGTGAAAAATACGAAGTAGGGCTCGATTTCTCGTTCCTCCGGTGTCTCTCCAGGTTCCCGCTCATACTCGATTTTTACCACCCGGTGCTCCCGTATGGCGGAAGACAAGTTCTTTAGGAGATCCAGTAGATGGGGCGGGTCACAGAGGCCCTGAACTCCGAAGACCTCGGCAAAGTGTGAGAAACTTATGTAAGGAGAGGCCGCTATTTTCTTTTCTATTTGGTCAAGGGTTCGTACTGCGGCTTTTCCAAGCAGGGGTTCAAGGAACTTTCGGGCTAGGGCTAGCACCAGGGCCTCTTCGGTCTCAAGAAGAGCCCGGCGCAGGCTGAAGTTCGAGGTGAAGGCGTAGGTGCCGCGCTCCTTGTCGTAGTAAATAGGAAAGCCGGCCTCCATTAGGGAATTCAGGTAGCGGTAAACCGTGCGCTCGCTCACCTCAAGCTCCTGCGCCACTTCCGGCACCCTCACCCGCTCCCGCC
>DRMH01000030.1 GCA_011322625.1 Thermosulfurimonas dismutans
CCGACGCTGGGAGGAGATGAACCGGAAATGGGAGGAGCTCAGGCGGGAAAATGTCCGGCTCTGGCAGGAATTCCAGGAACTCAAGAAGGAAAGCGATCAACGCTGGGAGGAGATGAACCGACGCTGGGAGGAGCTCAAGAAGGAAAGCGACCGACGCTGGGAGGAGATGTTAAAGGAAGTGAGGCGGGTGGATCGAAGAATAGATCGCACCATAGGAGCCCTGGGGGCACGGTGGGGGCTTTATTCCGAACACGCCTTTCGCGAGGCCCTGGCCGAAATCCTTTCTGAGTTCGGGGGCTTCAAGGTCAGTCGCTATCTAGCCTATGACGAGACCGGACAGGTCTTCGGACATCCGGATCAGGTGGAAATCGACCTCCTCATAAAAGACGGTAGGGTGTGGGTGGCGGAACTTAAAAGCTCGGTAAGCAAGGCCGAAGTGTACGCCTTTGAACGCAAGGTGCGTTTCTACGAGGAAAAGGAAGGGCAAAAGGTGGAGCGCCGTCTGATCATCTCTCCCATGGTGGACCCCGAGGCCCGCAAGGTGGCCGAAAAACTCGGTATCCAGATCTTTGCCCAGCCCGAAGACCTCGAGGAAGTCCAGGTCTTTTAACCGTTTTCCATGAGCTCCCGCTTCACCCCCATGTTCCGGCAATACTTCGAGATCAAGAGCCGCTATCCGGACTGTATCCTCTTTTTCCGGCTGGGAGACTTTTACGAGATGTTCTTTGAGGACGCCGAAGAGGCCTCGCGCCTTCTGGACATCGCCTTAACCTCGCGGGAGGCCGGAGGGGGGAAGCGGGTACCCATGTGCGGGGTCCCGGTGGCTCATGCCGCGGCCTATCTCCGCAAACTGGTGGAAGCCGGAAAACGGGTGGCCATCTGCGAACAGGTGGAAGATCCCAGGGAGGCCCGGGGACTGGTGCGCCGGGAGGTGGTCCGGGTGGTCACCCCGGGGCTCTTTCTGGATCCGGAGGGGCTTCCGGACAAAGAAAACCATTATCTGTGTGCCCTTTTTCCCGGCCGCCGCTTCGGTCTGGCGGTGCTGGAACTATCCACCGGAGACCTCCGGGCCACGATTCTCGAAAACCGGGAAGCCCTGCATAACGAGATCTTCCGTCTCGAACCCCGCGAGATCCTGGTCCCCGAGGGGTTTCCGGAAAAACAACTGGAAGAATTCCGGGGACTTCTGCCCCACCTCTCCTTCACCCTTCGCCCCGCTTCGGATTTCCAGGAAAACCGGGCCACCGAAATCCTCTCGGCGCATTTCTCCGTGGAAGACCCGGCCGGACTCGGTTTCGGGGACCTTCCCGAGGCCCTTCGGGCCCTGGGAGCAGTTCTGACCTATCTGGAGGAAAACGAACGGGAGGCCCTGGGGCGTATCTCTCTCCCCCGACCCTATTTCCCCGGACAGCACCTGATCCTGGACGAGGCCACCAAAAGGAACCTGGAGCTGGTTCGCAATCGTTTCGATGGCTCGGTACGCCATTCCCTTCTATGGGTACTCGACCGCACCCGCACCGCCATGGGAGGCCGCACCCTGCGGCACTGGATCCTTTATCCCTTAAGGGACCCGGATACCATCCGGGCCCGCCAGGAAGCCATCGAGATCCTGTTACAGGACCGGGAACTTCGCCGGGCCCTGCGCGAGGCCCTCACCCGGGTCCCGGATCTGGAACGCCTGGCCACCCGCTGCGCCCTGCGTCTGGCCGGCCCCCGCGACCTGGCGGCCCTGCGAGGAGCCCTGGCCGAGCTCCCCCGTATCCGGGAACTGCTGGCCCCGACCCCGGGGCTTCTTTCCCGTCTTCGGGAACGCCTGGCCGATTTCTCCGCCCTGGAGGAACGACTCACCCGAACCCTCTTAGACGAGGTCCCGACCAGCCCCCGGGAGGGCGGCCTGGTGCGGCCCGGAGTACATCCCGAACTGGATGAACTGCGCGATCTCAAGGAAAACGCCCTCCGCTATCTCTCCCAGATCGAGGAAAGGGAACGCCGTCGCACCGGTATTCCCAACCTGCGCGTGGGCTACAACCGCGTCTTCGGTTATTATCTTGAGGTCACCAAGAGCCACCTTTCCCGCGTGCCCGAGGACTATATCCGCAAACAGACCCTCGCCAACGCCGAACGCTTCATCACCCCGGAACTCAAAGAATTTGAGGCCCGGGTGCTTTCCGCAGACGAACGCATAAAGGAACTGGAATACCAGATCTTCCTCGAATTACGGGAGGCGGTGGCTGAACAGGCCGAGGGCCTGCGCGAGACCGCCCGGGCTCTGGGAGAACTGGATGCCTTGCTTTCGCTCTCCGAGGTGGCGGAGGAAAACCGCTATGTCCGTCCGGAGATCACCGAGGAACCGGGGATCGAGATCGTGGAGGGACGCCATCCGGTGCTCGAGAAGGTGCTTCCCGCCGGCAACTTCGTGCCCAATACCGTAAGGCTCTCGCCGGAGGAATCCCGGCTCCTCATCATCACCGGGCCCAACATGGCCGGAAAATCCACCATCCTGCGGCAAACCGCCCTTATCGTGCTCCTGGCCCATATAGGGAGCTTCGTCCCCGCGGAAGCCGCGCGCATCGGTCTCTGCGACCGGATCTTCAGTCGCATCGGGGCCTCGGACGAGCTTTCCCGGGGACGTTCCACCTTCATGGTGGAGATGGCCGAATGCGCCAATATCCTGCACAACGCCACGGAAAGGAGCCTGGTGATCCTGGACGAGATCGGCCGGGGCACCAGCACCTACGACGGGCTTTCCATTGCCTGGGCCGTGGCTGAATATCTCCATCGCCGCAGGGCCCTGACCCTCTTTGCCACTCATTATCATGAGCTTACCGAGCTGGCCCGGGAACTTCCCGCGGCCCGCAACTTTAACGTGGCGGTGCGGACCTGGGAGGACCGCATCGTATTCCTTTACCGCCTGCAACCCGGACCGGCCAGTGAATCCTACGGCGTTCAGGTAGCGGCCCTGGCCGGTCTTCCCCCGGAGGTGATAAATCGGGCCCGGGAGATCCTGAATCGACTCGAGGAACGTCCCCCCTCCCCGCCCCCGGCGGAAAAACCCCGCCAGCTCCCTCTCTTCGACCCTTATCTTCCCCTTAAGGAACGTCTTCTGGCCCTGGATCCCGAAGATCTCACCCCGCGCCAGGCCCTGGACCTGATTTTTGAACTGCGTGATCTTCTAGTAAAATCGGGACTATGAGAATTCTCGCCCTGCTGGCCGGGGTTCTTCTCCTCCTTTCTCTGAGCGCACACGCCCTGAGCCCCTCAGAAAAGGCCTTGGTCGCCGCCAAAAAGGAACTGGAACGCTTCAGCCGATCCCCTCACCAACAGCGTTACCGGCGTTACTGGATCCGGGTGATCAACCGTTTCCGCCGGGTCTATCTGCGGTATCCCGAAAGTCCCGAAGCCCCCAAGGCCCTTCTCTGGACCGCCCGTCTCTATCGTAACCTCTACGGATATTCTCACCGGCGACAGGACCTGGAGGAAGCCCTGCGTCGCTACCGGATGATCTGGGTGCACTATCCGGAAAGTCCGCTGGCGGACGACGCCCTCTATGAGGCGGCGCAGATCTATCGCCAGCTCCTCCAGGACCCGGTGCGGGCCCGGGAGCTCGAGGTCCTGATCCGCAAACGCTATCCCCACGGAGACATGGCCCAAAAGCTGAAATCCCCGCCGCCCTCCCCGCCCAAACCCCGAAAAGAACCCCGATCCTCCCCTTCCGAAGAGATGGCCACGGTCAAGGGCATCCGGCACTGGTCCGGGGAGGACTATAGCCGCGTGGTGGTGGACCTTACCGCCCCGGTCTCCTTCGAGGATCACGCCCTCCGGGCCTCTCAGGGAAAACCTCCCCGGGTCTTTGTGGACCTGCGTCCCTCGCGTCTTTCCCCCTATCTCCGGCCGGAGATCCCCATCCGCGACGGACTCCTTACCCGGGTGCGCCTGGGACAGTATCGTCCGGATACGGTAAGGGTGGTGCTGGATCTCAAAAGCCTCACCTCCTACCGGGCCTTTTATCTGTCTCATCCCCCGCGGGTGGTCATCGATCTGCTGGGCGAGGAGAAGAAGACCCGGCCCCCGGCCGCCTCAACCGGCCAAAAACCCCGGCCACCTCCGGGAAAGGCCTGTTATTCCCTGGCCCAGCAACTGGGGCTCAAGGTGCGGCGCATCGTCATCGACCCGGGACACGGCGGCCACGACCCCGGGGCCCTGGGACTTTACGGACTGCGGGAAAAGGATATTACCCTGCGCGTATCCCGCTACCTGGCCCGGGAACTGCGCAAACGCCTGGGCTGTGAGGTCATCCTTACCCGCAATCGGGATGTCTTTGTCCCCCTTATCAAACGTTCGGCCCTGGCCAACATGAAAAGGGGCGATCTCTTCATCTCCGTCCACGTCAACGCCTCCCCCAACCGGAGGGCCCACGGCATCGAAACCTATTATCTCTCCTTCACCACCGACCCCGAGGCCATGCGGGTGGCCGCCATGGAGAACGCCATCTCCCGCCATTCCCTGAGCGAGCTCCAGAGTCTGCTCAAGAAGATCCTGCGCAACACCAAGATCCAGGAATCCCGCACCCTGGCCCGGGAGATCCAGAAACATCTGGTAGCCCGTCTCTCCCGGCGGTACCGGGGCGTAAAGGACCTGGGGGTCAAGAAGGCTCCCTTCGTGGTACTCATAGGCACGCGGATGCCCGCGGTGCTGGTGGAGATCTCCTTTATCACCAACCCCACCGAGGCCCGACGGCTGCGTTCCGACCGTTATCTTCAGGAGGTGGCCCGGGGCATCGCCGACGGAATCCAGGCTTACATTCGACGTATGGAGCTGGCCTCCTCATGAGGGTAAGGAGCGGTCTGGACGTACTTCTGGCGGAAAATCCCTCCTGGTTGCGGCGATATAGCCGGGTAGGTCTTCTCACCCACCAGGCCGCGGTAACCGGCGAGCTGGTTCCGGCCCACCTGGCCCTTAAGGAACTCCTGGGCCCCCGCCTGAAACGGCTTCTATCCCCTCAGCACGGTCTCTACGGCACCGAACAGGCCAACATGATCGGGACCCCGGACCGAGAAGACCCCCTCACCGGACTGCCGATACACAGCCTTTACGGTCCGCGTCTCACCCCCTCCCCGGAGGTGCTGGCCGATCTGGACCTCCTTCTGGTGGATTTACAGGATGTGGGCTGCCGGGTCTATACCTATCTCTGGACCCTGTGGCTGCTGCTTCCCGCCGCCGAAAAAGCCGGGGTGGAGGTGGTGGTCCTGGACCGTCCCAACCCCCTGGGTTCCACCCTGGAAGGCCCGCTTCTCCGGCCGGAATACTTTTCCCTGGTGGGCTACTCCGAGCTTCCCCTGCGCCACGGCCTGACCCCGGGAGAGGCCGCCTTACTCTTCCACCGCCGACAGCGTCTTTCCCTGCCCCTGAGGGTGATCAAGATGACCGGCTACCGCCGCCGGATGCATTTCCCGGAGACCGGACTCCCCTGGGTCCCCCCTTCCCCCAACATGCCCTCCTTCCATACGGCCCTGGTCTATCCCGGCCAGGTCCTCCTGGAGGGGACCAATCTCTCCGAGGGGCGGGGGACCACCCGTCCCTTCGAACTCTTCGGGGCCCCATGGCTCGAGCCCCGGCGGGTCCTCCGGTTCCTCGGAAATACCGATCTTCCCGGGGTCCACCTGCGCCCCACCCTCTTTACCCCCACCTTCGATAAATGGCGGGGACAGACCTGTAGGGGATTCCAGCTCCATGTCCTAGATCCCCAACTCTTCCAGCCGGTACGCACCAGCCTGAAAATCCTTCGGGCCGTGGCCCTTACGCATTCCGAGTTTTCTTTTCGTCCTCCTCCGTACGAATTTGAAGAAAAGAAGAAACCTATTGAAATAATTTCCGGCCATCCCTGTATTCCGGCTTACATAACCGGAAATATGGATGAGGAGGGCCTTGATTTTTGTCTCAAGGAGGGCTTAACTTATTACGCAAAAGAAGTAGCCTCCCTGGGTCTATATTAAGGGAGGCTTTTTTTGTTAAAAACCATGGGCTCAGGTAACGGAAACAGTAAACGGCTACGGTTTCGCTCCAATCGGGAACGTTTAAAGACCTTTCTTTCCCTGTTCCGGAAGGACGATCGGGTCCTCATCCTGATCTGGGGCGATCCGGACGCTCTGGCCAGCGCCCTGGCGGTCAAGCGGCTGCTGGCCCAGCGGGTATCCCAGGTAGTTATCGCCCATGTCAACGAGATCCGGCGCATCAACAACCAGCTTATGATCAAACTCCTGCGCATTCCGGTGGTCAAAAGGTCCCAGATCGATCCCAGGGAATTTACCAAAAAGGTCCTGGTGGATGCCCAACCCCCCCATAATGCCCTTTTTCAGGAGATTCAGTTCGACGCGGTGATCGATCACCATCCCGAGACCGAGGGCTGGGAGGCCCCTTATGTGGACATCCGACCGCATTACGGGGCCACCTCCACCATTCTGGGCGAATATCTGCGCACCGCCGGGATCAAGCCCTCGGTGGCCCTGGCCACGGCCCTTATCTACGGCATCAAGACCGATACCGATAATTTCGAAAAACATTGCAGTCTTCAGGACGTCATCTGCTTCCATCATCTCTTCAAACACATGAACCGGCACCTCCTGCACAAGATCGAGGCCGCGGATATTCGTCGCTCCGAGCTCAAATATGTCAAACTGGCCCTGGAGAACATGAAATTTCGCAAGCACCGTCTCTTCACCCATGTGGGGCGGGTTCCCAATCCGGATATCCTGGTGGTGATCGCCGACTTTCTCAATCATGTTCAGGAGGTGGGCTGGGTCTTTGTCTCCGGGGAATATCGTCAGCGCCTGGTGATCATCATCCGCTGCGACGGTTACCGTAAGAACGCCGGACGCCTGGCCAGCAAGGCCTTCGGGGCGCTGGGGTTCGCCGGGGGGCACCGGGAAAAGGCCCGGGCCGAAATCCCCCTCAAAAACCTAAACGGCGACGGCGAGGTCCCCCTGAACACCCTCTTCCTTATTCGTTTACTCAAAAAACACTTTCGGGATCTGCGGGAGACGCGGAGGGCTCAAAATGCCTCTGTATGAGTATCTCTGCCTGGACTGTCGCCGGGTCTCCGAGCATCTGGTCTTTCGGGAGGAGGATTTCCAGCCCTATTGCCGTCGCTGCGGCTCACGCAGGATGCGCAAGCTGGTATCCCGGGTAAGGGTTCGACTCTCCCTGGATTCCCGTCTGGAGCGTCTGGCTGACCCCGCTCTTTTCGGTGATCTGAACGAGGAGGATCCCAGGCAGGTAAAACGTTTCATGGAAAGGATGGGGGCGGAGTTCGGGGATGAACTGGGGGACGAGTTCGACCAGGTGATGAGCGAGGCCGAGGAGGAAATAGAGAAGGAATTAAGTGGTGGAAGCCGGGACGATGGAGGGGAAGGAACCCAAGAGGATTGAGGCGGAGATCGAGATCCGCGGCGCTCTGGGGCTTCATGCCCGACCGGCGGCACGACTGGCCAAGGCCCTCAAGGGGCTGCGGGCTCAGGTACGGCTGGGACACGGTGAAAGGATGGTGGATGCCGGAAGCATTCTGGATGTCCTGACCCTGGGGGCCCGCACCGGTACCCGCCTGCGCCTCATCGCCGAGGGGGAGGAAGCCGAGGAGGCCCTGGAAACCGCCCGGAGGATCCTGGAGGCAGGGCTATGAAGACCCTGCGCGGTCTGGGAGTCTCCGCCGGGGTGGCGGTAGGCCCGGCCCACGTGATCTTCCCCGGGCACATCAAGGTCACCCGCACCCGTATCCCCCCGGAGGAAATCGAAGAGGAAATCCGGCGTCTCCGGCAGGCCATGGAAACCACGGCCCGGAACATCCGGCGGGCCCAGGAAAGGATCCCCGAAAATATGGGAGAGGTGCGAGCCATTTTCGAGGCCCAGCGTTTCCTGGTGGAGGACCCCTCCCTGGTGGCTGAGGCCTCGGAGATCATCCGGCAGGGCTTCAACGCCGAGTGGGCCCTTCTCAAGGTGCTCCGCAGATACCAGAAGATCTTTTCCGAACTGCCGGATGCCTATTTCCGGGAAAGGTTTCGGGATCTGGAGGGGCTGGTGGAGATGATCATCGGGGCCCTGCGGGGGGAAAAACCCCTCGGCGGTCCGGAAAGGGCCATCATCGTGGCCCGGGATCTCTCCCCGGCCGATACCATCAACCTGCGTCCGGAGAACACCCTGGCCTTCGTTACCGAGGCCGGAAGCCGCACCTCGCATACGGCCATCGTGGCCCGCAGTCTGGGGATCCCCGCGGTGGTGGCGGCCAAGGGGGCCCTGGAGGAAATCTCCCCCGGGGATCTTCTGGCGGTAGATGGTACCACCGGGGAGATCTTCGTGGATCCGGATCCCGAAACCATTCGGGAATTCGAACAGAGGGAACGGCGGTTCCGGAAACTCCAGTCCCGGTTGCACCAGGTGGCGGATCTGCCGGCGGTCACCCGGGACGGGCGCCGGGTGGTGCTCAGGGCCAACCTGGACCTCCCCGAGGAGATCCCCTACGCCCGGGAATACGGGGCCGAGGGGGTGGGGCTCTTCCGCACCGAATACCTCTATGTGGCCCGGGAGGATCTTCCCCCGGAGGAACTCCTCTTCGAGACTTATCGGCAGGTGGTGGAGGCCGTGGCCCCTCATCCGGTGACCATCCGGACCCTGGACCTCGGCGGAGACAAGTTCGCCTCGGTCCTGAATCTCCCCCGGGAAATCAACCCCGCCCTGGGGCTCCGGGCCATCAGACTCTGCCTGCGCGAGGAAGCGCTGTTCCGCACCCAGCTGAGGGCCATCCTCCGGGCCAGTGCCTACGGAAAGGTCAAGATCATGTTTCCCATGATCTCCGGGGTGACCGAGTTTCTGCGGGCCCGCAACCTGGTGGAGGAGATCAAACAGGAACTGGCGCAGGAGGGGCACCCCTTCGATCCGGAGATCCCGGTCGGGGCCATGATCGAGGTACCCTCCGCGGTGGCCATGGCGGATCTCCTGGCCAAGGAGGCGGATTTCTTCAGTATCGGTACCAACGACCTCATCCAGTACACCCTGGCCATCGATAGGGGCAATCAGGAGGTCTCCGAGCTTTACGAACCCCTGCATCCGGCGGTGTTGCGTTTCATCTGGACCACGGTGGAAGCCGCCCATCGGGCCGGCATTCCGGTGGCCATGTGCGGAGAGATGGCCGGGGAACTTCTCTATATCCCGGTCCTGGTGGGGCTGGACCTGGACGAACTGAGCATGCCCCCCCAGAGCATTCCGGAGGTAAAACTATTTATCCGGGAGCTTTCCTATCGTCAATGTCGGCAGGTGGTGGAGAAACTTCTGCGTCTTACCTGCCAGGACGAGGTGCGTGAGGCCCTGGCCGAGGTCTTCGGCCCTCAGCTCCAACGGTTCTCTAAATCCCTTTGGTTTGAATAACCGAAAGCCGCTTCCGCATCTTCTCCATAAGGAGATTTAACTCGCTCTTGAGTTCCGCCAGGGTCTGGTGTTTTTTTCGATAGACCTTCTCCAGCTCCGCCAGCCAGTACTCCAGGACTTCCCGTTCGCGGTTGACCAGCTCCTGCTGGACCTTGCGTTTGAGACTTTCCAGCAGCTTGGGATCCATGAGCTAAATTGTAATGCGCAAAAGATCCCGGGCCAAGAGGATCTCCCCGGAGAAAAACTTACGGGCCGGGGTGAGGAGATCGGCCTGATCGCACGGGGGATAGAAGTGGGTGAGGACCAGACGCGAAACCCCGGCCTCGGCGGCCATCCGGGCGGCCTGAGAGGGGGTGGAATGGCCCTCCACGGGTCGATCCTCCGGGCAGGCACACTCGGCCAGCAGCAGATCCGCCCCGCGGGAAAGTTCGGTTATCTCCGGACTGTATTCCGTGTCCCCGGTATAGACCAGGACCCGCCCCTCGGCCTCCACCCGCAGGGCCAGGCTCTCCGGATTGTGCCTGGCCGGGGCCGTCTCCAGGACCAGACCCGGAAATTCCAGCCGGGAACGCACCCCCCGGGGACGTTCCATTATCTGCAGCAGCCCCTCCGGGGGATCGATCCAGTGGCCGTAGGCCTGCCGCAGGGCCGTGAGAAAGTCCCGGATCCCCTCCGCGGAAATCAGCCGTACCGGCCTTCCCCGGGTGAATCCCAGCCCGTAGCGGGTGGCAAAGAGATAGGGCACCAGATCGGAGACGTGGTCCGGATGCCAGTGGGAGAGGAAGAGGAGGTCGAGTTCGTTGATATCTACGCCGGCCTCGGTAAGACGCCGCAGGGTCCCCGGGCCGCAATCCAGGAGAAGGACCCAGTCCCCGGCCCGCAGCACGTAACCAGCGGCGTTCCTTTCGCGCCGGGGCCAGCCTGTTCCGGAACCGAGAATCGTCAATTCCATCTTTAATCCTCCTGCGGTGGTCTTCTCACCACCCGGTTATTGGACTTCGCCGCCGACCACCAGTTCCGGAATGCGCAGGGTAGGCTGGGCATCGGACACCGGAACCCCCTGACCATCCTTTCCGCAGGTACCGATCCCGAACCCCAGGTCGTTCCCCACCATGTCTATGGTGCGGAGGACCTCCGGGCCGTTACCCACCAGGGTGGCCCCCCGCACGGGCTCCCCCACCTCTCCGTCCTGGATAAGATACCCCTCGGTAACCTCAAAGACGAAATCCCCGGTTACCGGATTGACCTCTCCCCCGCCCATCTTCTTCACCAGCAGACCGTAAGGGACACTGCGAATGATCTCCCGGGGATCGTGCGGACCGGGAGCAATGTAGGTATTGGCCATACGGGGAAGGGGGCGGTGACGGTAGGATTCCCGGCGTCCGTGCCCGTTGGGCCTCCTCCCGAACTTAAGGGCCGTGGCCCGGTCGTAAAGATAGGTCTTAAGGACCCCCTTCTCGATGAGGACCACCCTTTCGGCCGGGACCCCTTCGTCGTCAAAGACATAGGAACCCCGCCGGCCCGGAAGGGTGGGGTCATCGATCACGGTGACAAGGGGCGAGGCCACCTCCTCTCCCAGGCGGCCGGAATAAACGGAAAAACCCTCTTCGGCGTGATCAGCCTCCAGGCCGTGGCCCACCGCCTCGTGGATCATGGTGCCCCCGGCGGAGGAGGAGAGCACCACCGGCAGCCGTCCGCCCGGGGCCCTTCGGGCCGATAACATGAGAAGGGCCCTTTCCGCCGCCCGCCGGGCCACCTCCTCCGGAGGATCCTCCTCCAGGAGTTCCAGCCCCACCGTGCCTCCCACCGGCTCATACCCCTGTTGAAGTTCCCCCTCCCGGGCTGCCACCACCTGCACCGCCAGGAGAAAATAGGGCCGGGTCTCCTCCACCCAGGTCCCTTCCGAGGTTAAAATGACCATATCCTTTTCGGTTTCGCGGTAAACGACCCTTACCTGCCGGATCTCCGGGGAGAGACCGGAAGCGGCCCGGGCGGCCCGTTTCACCAGCTCCACCTTCCAGGCGAGATCCCTTTCCCCAAAGGGCACCTTCGGGGAAAGGCTCTCTCGGCGCGGCGGACCCGGACGGACCCCCCCATCCTCCTCCCCCTGTCTCAGCCCCCGGGCCAGATCCAGAAGGACCCCGGTTTCGAGCTGGTTGGAGAAGGCATAACGGGTGTAGTAGGTGGGTTCTATCCTCCGGAGCCCCACTCCCATATCCTCTCCGGCGGAGAGCTGCTCCAGGTTTTCTCCCTCCAGGACCAGGATCAGGTCGCGGGTGCGTTCGAAATAGAGATCCGCGTAAAGGGCTCCGGCGGAAAGGACTCCCAGCACCCTTTCCAGGCCCGCAGGCAAGGGGATGGAGCTCATGCCTCCTCCGGGGCTAGTTCTCTGATCCACTCTAAAAATTCTTCCCGGGAAGGACAACCCCGCCGACCGTAATCGGAGAGACTGGCCGCAGCCACCTTAAGGCCCAGTCGCAGACATCGCTCCAGGGTAAACCCCAGGGCCAGACCCGCCAGCACCCCGGCATCGAAGAAATCCCCGGCCCCGGTGTTGTCCACCACCCGGGAGGGGACCTCGGCCGGGAAATCCAGGATTCTTTCGGGCTGAACCAGCCGGGCCCCCCGGGCACCGCGCTTGAGAAAAAGGACCTTCCCTTCCCGGCGGAGAAAATCCCGGGAAAGTCCCAGGGTCTGCCATTCCCTCTCGGTCATGAAGAGATAGCGGGCCCGTTGCAGGAGGGGGGCCAGGGCCTCCGGCCCCCGGGCGACATAAATCTCGCCGGGATCCAGGCTCACCCCCTTTGAAGCCGTCTCCACCAGACGCCGGTGGAAGGAAAACCCGGTTTCACTCACCAGGGAACTCAGATGCAGCCATTCCTCCGGAAAGATCCGGGGACGAAAATCCGCCAGGGCCTCCTCGCAGGAGCCCGGGGTAACCAGGATGAAACGGTCCCTTCGCTCATCCAGCACGATGAGAGCAAGCCCGGTGCTCCCCTTCACCCGCACCCGGGAGAGATCCACCCCCGCGGAGGCCATTTCCGAAAGGACCGCCTCTCCCTCGGGGTCCTCCCCCACGGCCCCGGTGAAGGCGCAGGAAAACCCGAAACGGGCCAGGGCCCAGAGGGTATTGGCCGCCGACCCTCCTCCGGAGACCGCAAGGAACTCCCCCCGGGCCTCAAGAAGGTCCCGGAGTTCGAGGAAGGTCCTCCGGTCTCCGGCCCTCTCCTCCCCGGGGCGGAGTTCCAGACCCCGAAACCGGATCTCCCGAAGGTCCGCAACCCGATAAAAGAGATCCAGGTTCAGGGCCCCGGAGCCCAGAAACCGGATCTCCCTCATCGTCTTTCTCCAGAAAGACCCTTTCCCAGGTGCCGGGAAAGCTCCTCCAGAAGGACCCGCATCCGTCCGAGCAGGGGGAAGACCCTCTCCTCCATCCGGGCGTGCACCTCCTCCTGGTCGGGAGAATCCGCGACCAGCCCCCGGATCTCGTCCTGTAACCGGTAATAAAGACGCTGAGCCTCCTCAAAAAGGGTCCGGGAGGTCTCATCCGGCGGGTGAAAGTTGGTGAAGAACCGGCCCAGATCCCCTTTCCGGGGATCCAGGTACTCGGAAAGATCCTCTCCTTTAAGGGCGGCCTTGAGGAGTCGCATCTTCCAGCGCAGGAGATCAAGGATCAGGAGGTCAATCTCCAGGGGTTCAAAAGAGATATCCTCTTCGGGCTCCTTTTCCCTTTCCGCTCCTCTCAGACAGAGGGCACAGCATTCCCTGAGGGCCTCCTCCAGATCCTTTTCCAGCTCTCGCAGACGATCCGTGGGTCTTTCCTTCATGATTTACCCCCGATAGACGATTCGAGCCCCTTCCAGGGCGAAAACCCCCGGCCCGTATTCCTTCTGGAGAAGCAGGGTATGGCGTCCCACCCCCACCAGGACATTGGGATAGGCCCAGCGGGTGATCTGCAGAAGCGCCATGGCCCCCCGTTCCAGTTCCTCCTCCAGGGAGGCCATACGTTCCTTTATCTCCGCCATCTCCAGGAGCTTTTCCTTGAGCACACGATAGAGTCTTCCCAGGATCTTCTTCTGCCGGGGGGAGAGCCGGCCTTCCTTGGCCATCCTTATCCCCTGCACCAGGGCCTCTTTCATCTGGTCGGTAAGTTGATCCAGCCGATCGAACTCCCGTTCCAGGCGATAGACCTCCTCGGCCACCTCGTAGCTGAACCCCACCCGTACTACGGTCCGCACGAAGGCCGGGTTCCCGGCCACGCTCACCACCCCGGAACCCTCCACAAAGGTCTCCCCGCCCACCAGGCCCTTTTCTCCCAGAACGGAAAGGGAGCCCCCCACCATGGCCCGGGTCTGAAGGAGATATCCGGTTACGGTGAGGTTCCCCTTCACCTTTATTACGGCCTGTTCCACGATGTTCAGGATGGCGTTTCCTCCGGCCTCCACCGAGGTTCCCGCCCCTTTTACTATGCCTCCCACGGTGAGGTGCCCGCCGGTGCGGATCCGGACCCCGTCCTCCACGTTGCCCCGGATCTCGAGATCTCCCTGTACCTCCACCTGGAAGCCCCTTTTCACCGAACCGGTCACGGTGAGCTTTCGGCCGTGAAAGTGGATATTTCCGGTATTCCAGTCCACATCCCCCCGCAGGGTATAGACCGGATGGATCCGCAGCCGACGTTGCTGGATCTCCAGGAATCCGCCTTCTTCGGCCAGAATGAGTTCTTTTTCGGGGTCGTACCGCAGCCCCGGACCCAGAACGAGATCGGCCCGTCCCTCCTCCCCCGTCACTCCTTCCAGTTCCTCCTCCAGGCCCCTGAGTTTCTCGTCCACCCCGGAGGTCTCCTTCCGGAGGCGGAGTTTGTGTCCGGGTTTGGGGGGAATGGGTTCTCCCCACACGGTAAGCCCGGGCACCCCCGGAGTGGGGGGAAGCACCCGGGCCACCGCGGTACCGGCGGGCACGGA
>DRMH01000031.1 GCA_011322625.1 Thermosulfurimonas dismutans
ATCGTCGTTTACCCCGGCTACCAGAGGACATTGATTGAGTATCTGGACCCCGGCCCGGAGGAGGAGATCGCAGGCCTTACGGGCCTCGGGAGTAAGTTCCCGGGGATGATCGAAGTGACTGACCAGATAAATCCTCTTCCCCGGGCGGCTATAGTTTTTCAACAGTTCCAGCAATTCGGGATCGTTGAGGATGCGCTCCGGCCAGTAAGAGAGGATCCGGCTGCCCAGCCGGATGAAACGCACGTGGGACACCCGGCGCACCGCCTGGATCAATTCGCGTAAACGGGAGGTGGGGAGCATCAGGGCATCGCCCCCGGAAAGGATGACGTTGGTAATGCGGGGATTTCGCTCCAGATAACGAACCAGGGCCTGAACGTCCCGCAGACGTTCGGGACGCCCCTCCGAACCCTTCAAAAAGAGCCTCTTCCGGAAACAGTACCGACACAACCCCGCACAACGATCCGAGGCCAGGACCAGGAGCGTGGATTCGTATTTGTGCTGCACCCCTTCCATTACCGTGTAATTGGCCTCGTTGGAGGGATCCACCCGACCCCACGATTCAAGCTCGGCCGGATCGGGAATTACCACCCTGCGAAGAGGATCCGCCGGATCGTTAAAGTTAATGAGTCTCAAATAGTAGGAGGTACAAAAAAAGGGATATCTTTCCGTGACCTTCTCCAGCTCCAGCCTTTCCTCCTCGGCCAGGGGAAGCTCCGAAAGCTCCCTTACAAATTGTACCTTGTGGGGCACGGTATCACCTCCTTCCGGCCAAAATAACCCAAAATAAAGAAACCGATACTTCTTGAGGGGACTATGTTCTTAAAATAACGGCTATAAAAGAACTGTCAAGGTGAAGAAAAAAGCCATAAGCAAAAGAAAAAGTCAAAAAGATGAAGTTATTTGATGATAAATAATTTCAGCCAGATCCCCGGATAACTTCTGAAGAGCGGATTCTCTTCCCGGATCGAGCACCCCGGAGGCGGTGCCCTCCACGGGATAGTTTTCGTAACGGGAGAGGTTGCGGTTTTCCCATACGAGACGCCCGGTCCGGGTGCGCAGACGAACCCTGAGCCTTACGGAGATCCGTCGTTCCAGGGTTTGGGTATAAACATTGTAGGAAATCCCCCCTATGGAAAGGCTCAAAATCTCTCCGGAAAGGATCAAATCGGCCTCTTGGGGAGAGGAGGCCAGCTCGAGAATCCCGGAACGGGCCCAGCGTTCTCGCAGGGCCTGAGCCAGCCATGCCCCGGCCCGGGTCTCGGAGGTCCGGTTGCGAAATACCTCCACATAGATGGTATGCCAGGAAGGCTCAAAACCCGGCGGTCGCCCCCGCACACGGTACCCGCAGGCCGAGAGAACCAGAATCAACCCCAGGCCCCATAAGAACCTAACCCGCCACAAAGTTGATCAGCCTCCCCGGAACAAACACCACCTTGCGAATGGTTTTCCCCTCCAGATGCCGGCGCACCCTCTCCGAGGCCAGGGCCGCCTCGCGTACGGTGTCCTCATCGGCATCCGCGGGAAGACGCAGGCTGTCCCTTACCCTGCCGTTCACCTGGACCACAATGGTGATCTCCTCCTCCCGAACCGCCTCCTCGTCCCATTCGGGCCAGGAGGCCTCCGAAACCAGCCCCTCCTCCCCGAGCGCCGACCACAGCTCCTCACAGATATGCGGAGTCATGGGAGAAAGGAGAAGGACCACGGACCGAAGGGTCTCCTTTAAGACCGAATGAAAACCCGGCGTCTCCTCCGGGACCTCCTTCAGGGTGTCCTCGATAAAGTTCACCAGTTCCATAACGGCGGCGATGGCGGTATTGAAATGAAGGCGTTCCTCAAGGTCCCGGGTAACCCTGCGGATGGTCTGATGGGTCTTTCTGCGCAGGGCCCGGAACTCCGGGGAAAGATCCTTCCCGTCCCCGGTATAGGGAGACACCTCCCGGAGTTTATCCGCCCGGTCCATAACCAGCTGATATACCCTCTTCAGAAAACGATGGGCTCCCTCGATCCCCCGGTCGCTCCATTCCAGATCCTTTTCCGGGGGAGCGGCAAAGAGCATGAAAAGACGCACCGTATCCGCTCCGTAACGCCGGATCATCTCATCCGGATCCACCACATTGCACTTGCTCTTGGACATCTTTTCCGCACGCCCTACGATAACTTTTTCGCCACAACCCTCCTTGAGACAGGTCCCCTCCGGTGAAACCTCCTCGGGATAGATCCAGCCGTGACGCGGACACCGGTAGGGTTCCTTGATGACCATCCCCTGGGTAAGAAGGCGTTCAAAGGGTTCGTCCATCCGCACGTACCCCAGGTCCCGGAGCACCCGGGTGAAAAACCGGGCGTAGAGCAGGTGCAGGATGGCGTGCTCGATGCCCCCGATGTATTGATCCACCGGAAGCCAGTAGTGCACCCGCTCCCCATCTAGAGGTTCACGGGCGTCCGGGCAGGCGAAGCGCAGAAAATACCAGGAGGATTCCACGAAGGTGTCGAAGGTATCGGTCTCGCGCCGGGCCGGACCACCGCACCGGGGGCATGCGGTCTTCACGAAACTTTCCAGTTCCGGAAGCGGCGAACGACCCGCCGGATCCAGATGCGCATCCAGAGGAAGCTTGACCGGGAGGTTCTCCGGTTTTTCCGGGACGATCCCGCAACGCTCGCAATAGACCACCGGAATGGGACACCCCCAGTAACGCTGCCGACTCACCCCCCAGTCCCGAAGCCGGTAGGTGATCTTACGACGACCCACCCCCAGATCCTCGAGATGTTCCACGATCTTTCGTTTGCCCTCCTCGCTGGGAAGACCGGAAAAGGGCCCGGAATTCACCATCACCCCCGGGTCCTCATAGGCGGCCTCCATGGTCTCCGGATCCAGATCTCCCTCCGGGGGCCTGATCACCACCTTTACGGGAAGACCGTATCTTTTCGCGAATTCAAAATCCCTCTGGTCATGGGCCGGGACTGCCATGACCGCACCGGTCCCGTATTCCATGAGGACAAAGTTGGCGGCAAAGATAGGAACCCTCTCCCCGGTAAGAGGATGGATGGCGTAAGCCCTGAGGAAAAGCCCTTCCTTTTCCGCGACACCCTCCTCGATCTCGCGGCGCTGACGCCGACAACGCTGGCGAAAGGCCTCGAATTCCGCCCGGAGACCGGAGCCCTCGGCCAGTCTCTCGGCCAGGGGATGCTCCGGAGAAAGAGAGATAAAAGTCACGCCGTAAAGGGTATCCGGCCGGGTGGTAAAGACGGTGATCTTTTCGGAAAGACCCTCCACCGGAAATTCGATCTCCGCCCCTTCGCTCCTTCCGATCCAGTTGCGCTGCATGGTAAGGACCTTCTCCGGCCATTTTCCCCGGAGCCTCTCAAGGCCCTCCAGAAGTTCCTCGGCATAGGCCGTGATCCGGAAGAACCAGCCCTCCATCTCCCTCTGGGTAACCTCGGTACCGCAGCGCCAGCAGGCCCCGTCTTCCACCTGTTCGTTGGCGAGCACCGTGTGACAGCTGGGACACCAGTTGACCAGGGTCTTTTTCCGATAGGCGAGCCCCCGCTCGAGCATCTGGATAAAGAAAAGCTGTTCGTGGCGATAATACTCGTGGTCGCAGGTGGCGAACTCGCGGGTCCAGTCGTAGCTGAACCCCAGGCGACGGAGCTGACGCCGCATGTAGTCTATGTTGTCGTAGGTCCAGTCCGCCGGATGCACCCCGTGGCGCAGGGCGGCGTTTTCCGCCGGAAGCCCGAAGGCATCCCAGCCCATGGGATGGAGCACGTTGAAGCCTCGCATCTTCTTGTAGCGGGCCAGGACATCCCCGATGGTATAGTTACGCACATGGCCCATATGGATCCGCCCGGAGGGATAGGGAAACATCTCCAGAACATAGTATTTGGGTCGGTCCGGATCATCCACGGCGCGAAAGATCTGCCTCTCCTCCCACACCCTCTGCCATTTGGTTTCTATCTCCTCCGGTCGATATTCCGCCATACCTCCCCCCTTTTCCAGGTTTAAAGTCCGCGGATGTTTTCGATTACCGCCTCCCCGAATTCCGAACACTTAACCTCCCGGGCCCCCTCGATCTGCCGGGCGAGATCGTAGGTCACCACCTTCTGTTGCACGGTGCGGGTGATCCCCTCCCAGACCAGCCGGGCCGCCTCCTGCCAGCCCAGGTACTCGAGCATCATCATCCCGGAGAGGATGAGAGAACTGGGATTGACCTTGTCCTGACCGGCGTACTTGGGGGCCGAACCGTGGGTGGCCTCAAACACGGCGTAACCGTCGCCGATGTTGCCCCCCGGAGCCATTCCCAGCCCTCCTACCTGAGCCGCCAGGGCGTCGGAAATATAATCCCCGTTGAGGTTGGGCATGGCCAGCACACTGTAATCCCCGGGACGAAGAAGGGCCCACTGGAACATGGCGTCGGCGATACGATCCTTGATCACCACCACCCCCTGAGGTACGCCCTGGGGATAGCGCTCGGCGACCTCGGCCTCGGGCACCGTGACCTCCGGAAACTCCTCCCGGGCCAGCTCATAGCCCCACCTGCAGAAGGCCCCCTCGGTGAACTTCATGATATTCCCCTTATGGACCAGGGTAACACTGGGTTTGCCCCGGGCAAGGGCATACTGAATGGCCTTGCGCACCAGGCGCTTGGTCCCGAAGGGGCTTATGGGTTTGATGCCGATGCCGGAGTCCGGCCGGATCTCCTTCCCAAACTCCTCCCGGATGAATTCGATGAGCCGCCGGGCCTCCGGCGAGCCGGACTCCCATTCGATCCCGGCATAAACGTCTTCGGTGTTCTCCCGGAAGACCACCATATCCACCTTTTCCGGGTGTTTTACCGGGCTCGGGGTGCCGGGCACCCAGCGCACCGGCCGCACGCAGGCGTAAAGATCCAGGGCCTGGCGAATGGTCACATTAAGGCTCCGGATGCCGCCTCCCACCGGGGTGGTGAGCGGCCCCTTGATGGCCACCACGTGTTCCTTTATGGCCTGAAGGGTCTCCTCCGGAAGATAGGAGCCGGTGGCCTCCCTGGCCTTCTCCCCGGCCAGGATCTCCTTCCAGTGGATGCGACGACGCCCTCCGTAGGCCTTCTCCACCGCGGCATCCAGCACCCGCTTCATCACCGGGGTGATATCCACCCCGATTCCGTCCCCCTCAATATAGGGAATGATGGGCTCATCGGGAACATTCAAGCTTCCATCGGGATTAAGCGTAATCCTCTGCGCCATGGGCCGTCCTCCTCTCGATGGTTTGTTCGGTATCTGCGGTTTCTACCTCAAAAGCCCCTTCTTTACAATCCCTCCCCCCGGACGCTAAATTGTAACGATGAGAGACGCACTAAGGCTCCTGCGTTCTTATTTAGAATATTTAAATCTACTGGGAATAGAAAGTGTGCCTTCCTATCCGGAAATCCGTCATTTTCTGGACCTGGATCCGGGGATCCCGGGGACCATGGAGGACCTGATCCGCGAAATCCAGAGGTGTCATCGGTGTGCTCTCCATCGCACCCGAAACCAGGCCGTCCCCGGAGAAGGGCCTCATCCCTGTTCCATCCTCCTGGTGGGGGAGGCCCCGGGGCGAGAGGAAGACCTGGAAGGGCGCCCCTTCGTGGGGCGGGCCGGGGAGCTTCTCACGCGGATGCTTTCGGCCATCGGTCTTTCGCGAAGGGAGGTTTACATCACCAAC
>DRMH01000032.1 GCA_011322625.1 Thermosulfurimonas dismutans
CATTCTCTCTCCGTAACCGCCAGCAACTCCGAGGAGGTGGTAAGACCGGCAAGAACCTTCTCCAGGGCATCCTGCCGCAGGGTCTTGAAATTCCTTTTCAGGGCCTCATTGCGAATTTCCGTGGCATTAGGGGTGGTTAAGATCAGATTCTTCAACCTTTCGTCCAATTCGAGCACTTCAAAGATACCGATTCGGCCCTTATAACCCGTGCCCAGGCATTCCTCACACCCCTTGCCCCGGTAGAGTTCGATCTCCGACTTCTCCGGAAGCCCCAGGGCCTTTAATTCCTCCGGTGATGGACGGTAGGGTTCGCGACAGTGGGGACATATCCTTCGGACCAGGCGCTGAGCAATGACTCCTTCCAGCGAAGAGGCTATAAGATAAGGTTCAATACCCATATCCACCAGGCGGGTTACGGCGGTGGGGGCATCGTTGGTATGAAGGGTGGAGAGCACCAGGTGTCCGGTGAGGGCCGCATGCACGGCGATCTCCGCGGTCTCGGCATCCCGTATCTCGCCCACCAGGATAACGTCCGGATCCTGACGCAGAATGGAACGCAGACCCGCAGCAAAAGTAAGCCCCACCTTGGGATGGACCTGCACCTGACCGATCCCGCTTACCTGATATTCCACCGGATCCTCAATGGTGATGATATTTTTGTGCGGATAGAGTTCCCGCACCAGAAGCAGCATGGCATAAAGGGTGGTGGACTTTCCCGCCCCGGTGGGCCCGGTGGCCAGCACCAATCCGTAAGGTTTCCGGGCCAGTCGTTCCAGCTTGCGATGATCTTCCTGAGACAACCCCAGTTCCCCGAGCGTAAGCAGGCGGTTGCTCTGTTCGAGGAGTCTGAGAACCACCCGTTCCCCGAAAATAGTGGGAAGCACCGAAACCCGGATGTCAAGTTCCCGCTCCCCTATCCTTATACGCATACGTCCGTCCTGGGGAACCAGCTTTTCAGCCACGTTCAGATTGGCCATGACCTTTATGCGGGCTACCACCTGAGGATAAAGCTGCATAGGGAAACGGCGGTATTCATGAAGCACTCCATCCAAGCGCAAACGAACCAAGGCCTCCCTTTCCCCGGGATCGAAGTGAATGTCCGAAGCCCCCGCCCGAGAAGCCCGGATAAGTACCAGGTTGATGAGGTTAACTACCGGAGCCTCGGAGTAGTGGTGAAGAAGGTCAAGGGCGCGCTGTCCTTCCCCTTCCCCACCCTCTTCCGAAAGGCTGACCTCGACCCCCTCCGAAAGCAGACGTCCGAGCCTTTCCGAAAATTCCTCCGGACTGATCTTATAAAATCGAACGGGCCTCTGCAGGAAGAATCTTACCTCCTCCAGGACCTCTTCCGGGGTATGCTCCGTAAAGTAAAGGCAGGGCTCATCCCCCTCCCACTCGAGAATCACCCGGCGCTTTTGAAAATAAGCGGCACTAAAAAGCGAGCCCTCTGCCATGGCCTATCCCTCAAAATCCCCCGCAGACGATACGCCAGACCTCATTTTAGCATACCGGACCCCCTTAGTCTTTCCCCAAGGCGAACCCTCGGATCTTAAAGAGTATAATCGAGGATTTGAAGGGAGCCGAACCCGGAAACCGAGACCGGAAAGACTTGATTCTCCAAGTGGGCCGGGCAGGATTCGAACCTGCGACTCCTGGCTTAAAAGGCCAGTACTCTGCCAGCTGAGTTACCGGCCCACCAAGCTAAAGGTAACTTTACCCCCCAAACCTGTCAAGAATTATTTAGGGTTTTTTTTATCGTCCGATATACCAGGCTAAAGACCTCCTCGAAGGAGGCCGGGGAACATCTACCCATCTCGATAAATTTGATCACAATCTCCTTGGTGGCCCTGAGGATGGCCTCCTCCTCCCCGCTTAAACGCCTTCCTCCGCCCTTCCCGTTATGAGGCATATCTGACCTGGACATCCCACCGCACCCTCGAGCCGGAATCAAACGCTTAGGTAGGTTAACTTTAACCCCTTCCCAAGTCAAGCAAAATTCGGCCTCTTTCCGGGGACCATAATTCGGAATATCCCGAGGATCGGCCTGAAGAAGTCTGCAACTCCCGGGCCCGGAGAAATACAGAAAGATCGATTTAATGCGAAACGATAATAAAATGAAGAATTTTGAACGAAATTCCCACCCCATGTAAAACCGGGGAAGCCCCGCTCATCGTTCTACCCTCTCTGCCCCCGAAGATATCCGAACACCTCCCTGCTAACCTCAACATTCCGAATGTTTTACTTTAAAGAAATCTTTCCTGAAAAGCAAGTCGGCAAAATGTAGTCCATATTCAAAATTTGTCGTCTTTTCGGTTGACGACTTTGTAGTCCTTTTGTAGTCTTTTTGTAGTCTAGGTCTCCAAATCCAGGGGGTGAAGAAAAACGACTCCCGAACGTCGGGCCCTCTGGCCCATACTCTCCATCGCTGCTTACGATTGCTGGCTCTTCGCCTTCCCCCTGCAGGGTTATTTTTTTCTCCGCCTGAATGGACCTCAAAGTTTCCCCTGGTTCCTGCTTCCCCATACCCTGGGGTTTTTCCTCTCCAGCCTTCTAGGATATCGGATAAATTTTCCCCGGGTATCCCTCATAGCCGGAGTAATCACCACCCTGATCACCGCTGTCTATCCCCTCCTCCCCCCTCTTCAGGACCTGTTTCTCCTCATCCTGGGTCTCAGTTCGGCCCTCCTGGTGGTAAGAATAGGATGCCTTCTGCGTTCCTGCCCCAATCCGGTAATGGCCGCGGCCCAGGGCCTGGCTCTGGGAAACATATTCCTGGCCCTCTTTCTCTGGATAGACCTGCCCCAGAAAATACTCTTCCCCCTTCTGGGGCTCCTGCTCCTGGCCCAAATCCCCGCCCCCTTCCATCCCCAGCAAAGAGAATCCCTTCGCGACCTTCTGCCCTACCTGCCTTTTATTTTTGTCTTTTATCTTCTCATCGGCACCTTCTATGTATGTCTCATGCCCTCTTACGTCCGGTTCTCCTATTTAAAAGGCCTTGAACTTTTCTTTTACATCGGAGCGGTACTTCTGGCTGCCTTGCTCTTTCGCCAAAAGCGAGATTACCCGCTGGCCATCGGAGTGGGAATGGGGGTCTTTGCGGTGGCCTTTCTGCACGACTTTAACCGTCTTACCAGCAATCTGGCCATGTACGCCGTACAGGCTGCAGCCGGTTTCATGGATATCTTCTGTCTGGGACTCTTTCTCCGGGGGCAGGACGTGATCCGGCGCTTCGGTCTCGGTGCCGGATGTATGCTTGCCGGCCCTACGGTGGGACTGCCCCTTCTTTATGCGCAAAGATGGCCCTTTTTTATGTGTACAGGCGGGAATCTCGTGCTAGGAATAGGGCTCATCCTCTTTTATTTTGTACAGAGTGCCCGTACTCGCAGATCCTCCGAAGGCACCCCCAGCGCTCCCGATACTCCACCACCCCCTGAAACACAGGAAACACATCTGGCCGAACTATGTCGCCGCCTGGGGGCTCCGCGTGAAATCTTCTCCTATCGGGAATGGGAAATCCTCAAACTGGCCGTTTCCGGTAAGGCCATCCGAGAGATTGCTTCTCTACTTAATCTCTCCGAATCCTCGGTAAAAACCTACCTTCAGCGCATCTATCGGAAACTGGGGGTCTCCTCCAAGGCCGAGCTCCTGCGCAAACTGGCCCGCGCAGGAGGGGTGGCCCCGGAAGACCACCCCTCCCCTTAGACTACTCTAAAGCAGCTATACCGGGGAGTTTCTTCCCCTCGAGAAACTCCAGAAAGGCCCCTCCCCCGGTGGAAAGATAGGAGAAAGCGCGAGCGACCCCCGCCCGTTTAATAGCCGCCAGGGTATCACCGCCTCCGGCCAGAGTCAGAGCGTTCTCCGCGGCTATGGCCCGCGCCAGAGCCACCGTGCCATAGGCAAAGGCCGGGTTTTCAAAAAGTCCCAGCGGACCGTTCCAGATAATCGTCCCGGCTCCGGAAAGGGCTTCGGCAAAAAGGATCAGGGTTTCCTCTCCTATGTCGTAGGCCGCTTTGTCCGCCGGAACAGCCTCCACCGGAACCTCCTCGCCCCTTTCCGCTTTTTCGTCCTCGGCTACCACCAGATCCACAGGCAGATAGACCTTAACCCCGCGCTCACCGGACGCCAGCAGTATCTCCCGGGCCAGTTCGATCTCGCTTTCATCCACCAGAGAACGCCCCAGAGAAAACCCCTCGGCTGTAAGAAAGGTATTGGCCATGGCCCCTCCGATGATCAGTTTATCCACCCGGCGCAGGAGATTACGCAACACCTCTATCTTTCCGGAGATTTTGGCCCCGCCTATAACCGCCACCAGCGGACGCTCCGGAGCATCCAGGGCCTGGGAGAGGTAATCTATCTCCCGGGCCAGCTGAAACCCCGCGGCCTTTTCCTTTATCCGTTCCGGCACCCCTACCACCGAGGCATGAGCCCGATGACTTACCGAAAACGCATCGTTTACGTAAACCTCGGCCAGGGAGGCCAGAGTAGCCGCGAATTCCGGATCATTTTTGGTTTCCCCGGCATGAAAACGTAAATTCTCGAGCAACAAAACCTGCCCGGGTTCCAGTTCCGAAACCGCTTTTTCCACCTCCGGCCCCACACAGTCCTCCACAAACCGCACCTCTTCCCCCAGTAACTCGGAGAGCCTCTCCCCCACCGGACGCAGCGAAAACTCGGGCTTGCGTTCTCCCTTGGGACGCCCGAGATGGGAACAGAGAATTATCCTGGCCCCCTTTTCTTTGAGATAACGCAGGGTGGAAAGACTGGCCCGGATCCGGGTGTCATCCCTCACCCGTCCTTCCGACAGGGGTACGTTATAATCCACCCGTACCAGGACCCTCTTTCCCGAAACCTCCAATTGATCTACACGGCGCATGCCCCCCTCCTTATTAAAGCATCTTTTCGGCAATATGAACGGTCAGATGACCCAGCATATTTACATAGGAGCCGAATTCATTGTCGTACCATCCGTAAATCACCGCCTGGGTAACCGGTACCTCCACATGGGCACAGGAAAGCCCCTTTACCTCCTCCGGCGAAAGCCCTTTACAGGCCTTGGAAAGATCCACCCGGGCCAGGGCGGTGCGGGTATGAGTCTCCGCACCCTCGATAATGGCCGCAGCCTGGGGATAACCGATGATATCCGTGGAAACGTTCTGTTTCATGGTAAACACCAGGTAGGGTTTATACGGGCCCTCGGCGGCCTTCTGATAGATACCGTTAATGACCTCCCGGGTGATCCGGTTCTCCAGGCTCTCGTCCTGGAGGTTCACCACCAGCACGATAAGGCTCCCGGTAACCGTGGGCACCCGTACGCTTTCGGCCATAAAACCGATACGCTTCATTTCCGGAATAACCAGAGCCAGGGCCTCGGCCGCTCCGGTGGTGGTAAGGATGATGTTGTTGAAGATGCTCCGGGTCTTGCGCAGATCCTTGGCCCCGCTCTTGGGAGGCCGATCCAGCACCGACTGGGAATTGGTCACCGCATGCACCGTGACCATGGAAGCGGAAAGGATGCGATCCGCCCCGAAATGATCCAGCAGAGGTTTTACCATGTAGGAAAGACAGGTGGTGGTACAGGAGGCCGCGGAGATCACCCGGTGTTTTTCCGGGCGATAATCCTCGGTATTAATACCGTAAACCACGGTAACAGAATCCTCCGGGAACCCCTTCTCCTTGTCCTTGAGCTTGAAGGGGGCCGAAAGGATCACCTTTTCGGCTCCGGCGGCCAGATGCCCCCGCAGCGCCCCTTTGGGATCGTCCGGTTCCGCCTGAGGGTCACGGAAGACCCCGGTGGTATCCACCACCAGGCGAACTCCCTCCTCCCTCCACTTGATCTCCTTGGGATTGCGCGCCTCCCTCAGGACCTTCACCGGCACCCCGTCGATGGTCATGGTGCCTTCCTTGTCGTTGAGGTTCTCAATGACCCGCCCCCCTCGATATCCGTGAAGATAGGTGGATAGGTGTCCATAGGTGCTGTCTTTTTCGATATAGGAAGCCAGATCCTCCAGCGAGCGCCCCACCTCCCGGCCGGTATTGACCACGATTTCGGAAAAATATTTGCGTGCCACATGATGCCAAAGGGTGAGTTTCCCGATACGTCCTAGCCCGTTAATGCCTAGCTTCATTGTTCCCTCCTTTCGTTCTTTTGAGATATTTGGTGGGCTCCGGAGCCCTTATACCCCATATCCTAAGGACCCACCACCTCCTTCACCGGGTGTTTACCCAGATATACGTTTCCCTTCAACCCATCAATGCTGATCCAGTCTCCCAGCCGAACGGTGTACCCGTTAAAACGGGCCCTTTTGTTTTCCTCGTCGATGGCCATTACCTCGCACCCCACCACGCAGGTCTTCCCCAGACGTGAAGCCACAATGGCCGCGTGCGAGGTCTGCCCCCCGCGAGCCGTAAGCAGCCCGTCGGCCTGACTGATCTCCTTAATGTCATCCGGCACGGTATCATAACGCAGGAGGATCAACGGGGCTTCCGGATCCTCCTGACGCATACGTCTTATATCCTCCAGATCAAAAACCACCCGCCCGGAAAGGGCACCCCCGGCTACCCCTATCCCCTTGCCCAGAAAGTATCGGCTCAACTCCTCGGGATTCTCAAATACCTGAACCCGGGGACGTTCCTCCTGGGTGACCATGTCCCGCACCTGGAGGATATAGAGATCCTCCCTTCTCGGCCCCTCAAAGGTGAATTCCATCTCCTGATGGGACCATTTCTTTTCATAGACCAGATGCTGGGCTATATCAAAAAGGGCCTGATAGATCTCGGGAAAGGCCTCTTCCAGGGAAGGCCCCTCGCGACCCTCCCTTTTGCGCTGCTCGATGGAGATGGGATAGGTATTTACCAGCCCCGAAACGATGTCCTCCCCCTGATTGCCGGGGGTATAATCTCCCCAGAGGGCGAGCCGAGAGAGCTTTCCGTAGGGAGGTGCGGTAAAGACCACCCCGGTGCCGGAACGAAGTCCCAGGTTGCCGAAGGTCATGGTCTGCACGATGACCGCTGTGCCCCAGTCTTCCGAAATGCCCATAATCTCCCGATAAACCCGGGCCTTTTTGGCCTCCCAGGAAGCAAAAACCAGTTCCACCGCCCGGGCCAGCTGTTCCCAGGGATCATCGGGCAGGGAGATGCCATATTTTTCGATCATCTTGCGATAAAGCAGGGCCAGCTCTTTCATCTCCTCGCCGGAGAATTCCCGCTTCTTTTTGACCCCGTAAAGCCGTTTGTGCGAGCGCATCAGCTGGTTGAAAAGCTCCCGCTCCAGGCCGTGAGCCATGGCCCAGCTCTGAACAAAACGACGATAGGTGTCCCAGGCAAACCAGAGGTTCCCGGTCTTTTCCGCAAGGCCCTCCACGATCTCCGGATTGAGCCCCAGATTGAGGATGGTGGACATCATTCCCGGAAGAGAAATGGCAGCCCCGCTGCGCACGGACAGAAGAAGCGGGTTTTCCGGAGACCCGAAACGGCGCCCTACCCGCTCCTCCAGGAGATGGACCCTCTCCCGGATCCGATCCATAAGATCCAGATAAGCCTGTCTATACTTGGATATTACCGGATAGCAACGATAAACCTCGGTGGTCAGAACAAAACCCGGCGGGACCGGCAGTTTCTCTTCCACCAGCAACAGGAGATTATAGGCCTTGTTGCCCAGATGGATAAGATCCCTGGCCAGAGGGTTGGGGTGATAGAGGTCGCAGAGGGCCCGATCCGGATCATAGCTCATGAGCAGATCCAGATCCCGCGGTTCCAGAAGCTCCCTTTGCTTGAGAAGGGTCTGATAGATCCGCAGGACGAAATTGTCCAGGGGCTGAAGCACGAAGGAGGAGGCCACCAGCTCCCGGGTAAAGGTCTCCGTAACCCGGTGGATGAATTCTCCCTCGGACAGCCCCGAGGTACCCCGCCGATAGCGGGGAAGAAGCCTTCGGCGCCCTATCTGCCGCAGGATAATCCCCAGGTTTTCCACGTGCGGACTGATGTAATAGGTCTTGATGATGTGACGCACCCCCTCGAGCAGCCCCCGGAAGATATCCAGATACTGGGTATAGGTGAAACAACGCATCTTGAGGGAGTTTTCCAGGAGCTGGAGATAGATATCGAATTTCTTGGAACTTATTCCCTCCACCGCCAGCCCCTGGCGAAAGAGCTTGAGATACTTGAGCACGGTAAAAAAGGTGGCCCGGGTAATGAAGGGAAAATCGAAATTCTGCACCAGTTCTTCGAACCAGTTACGCGCCAGATTCTCCAGGCGAAAGGATAGCCCCAGGGCGTCGAACTTTTTCTCGTGATAGCGACCGTACATGGAGGGAATGTCCGCAGCGATGTGACGCTTGAGATAAATATCCTCC
>DRMH01000033.1 GCA_011322625.1 Thermosulfurimonas dismutans
AAAACACTTTTTAGGTCTTCGTATTTCCGCTTCCACTCCCGATAAGCCCTTTCGTATCCCTCCCAAAGAATAAGTTCGTCCCATTTCTCAAAGTCTTCCTTCTGAGAAAGGACTTTTTTCTGAAATTCCTCTAGCTCGCATCCGTACTTTCTTTTGAAAATTTCTACCCTCGAGCGGTAATATTCTAACTTTGAAAGGGCTTTATCCACGAGAAAAAACAGAATATCCCTCCTTTCAAGCCCTTGAGCCACGCTTCGGGGAATTTTCAAGGTAATTTCCTCAAGTTCCATACTTTCAAGTGTAACTACTTTTTATTGTTCTTCAACCTCTCAAAGTGCGGGTAGAGTTTGCGATAGGTGGCCAGGAGATGCTCCGGGATCATGCGCAGATCGGCGAGCACGGCCAGGAAATTGGCATCCCCCTCCCAGCGGGGGACGATCTGGAGGTGAAGATGATCGGGGTATCCGGCCCCGGCCACCTTCCCCAGGTTGAAACCCACATTGAAGCCATCGGGCTTGAGCACCCTGCGCAGGATCCGGAGACACTCCTGGGCCATAACCATGAGATCGGTTATCTCCTCGCGGGAAAGATCCTCAAGGTCGGCCACATGCCTTCGCGGAGAGACCAGAAGATGCCCGGTATTGTAGGGAAACTTGTTCATGAGGACCAGGACCCTTTCGTCCCGGTAGAGGATGAGCCGTTCCTCGTCGGGAAGCGGCTCCTCGGGGGGGCAAAAGATACAGCCCGGCTCGCGCTTTCCCCCTACATATTCCGCACGCCAGGGGGCCCAGAGCACCCGTCTTTCCATGGAAGGAATAATTTAACATGTCCTTAAAGAGCTGCAAATTGCAAAGATTCCAAAAGAGGCTAAAATGGTTTTAACTTCTCTGGGAGGAAGATTTATGCGGGCAAAGGAACCCTTAAGCGGTTTGGTCCTGGCAGGGGTTGTTTATCTTCTCCTGGCCCTTAAAGGGCACAGTCTCTGGGTATCCCACTCCTATCTCTTGAGTCTGGTCACCTTCATCTATCTGGCCGCCGGAGCGGGGTACCTTCTGCACTGGATCTTCGCCTGGAGGGGCATGGGTTTTCTGGCCTCCACGGTGGCCTGGTCCGGTCTCATCCTTAACACCGTGGGCTGGGGGCTACGCTGGTGGGAATCCCATCAGCTCGGCTACGGCCATATCCCGCTTTCCAATCTTTATGAATCGCTCATTTTCTTCGCCTGGGCCACCATGGCGGTGTATCTCTTCCTGGAACTAAAATTCCAGGGGAAGATCCTGGGAACCTTCGTGGCCCCGGTGGCCTCGCTCATTATGGCCTATGCCTCCTTCGGCACCAACACGGATATCGAACCCCTGGTTCCGGCCCTGCGAAGCAACTGGCTTACCGCCCACGTGATTACCTGTTTCCTGGGCTACGGGGCCTTTGCCGTGGCCTTCGGTATGGGGATAGTCTATCTCCTTCGGCCCCATCACCCCTCCCCCAAAAGCCTCTGGCAATATGTACCCGGCAAGGAAACCCTGGATAACCTCATGTACAAGCTCATTCTTTTCGGGTTCTTCTGGCTCACGGTGGGCATCATCACCGGAGCGGTATGGGCGGATCAGGCCTGGGGAAGCTACTGGAGCTGGGACCCTAAGGAGACCTGGTCGCTTATTACCTGGTTCATCTATGCCGCGGCCATTCACGCTCGGCTTACCCGCGGCTGGACCGGAAAGCGCATGGCCGCCCTGGCGGTTATCGGCTTTTTCGCCGTGCTTTTTACCTATTTCGGGGTAAACTTCTGGCTTTCCGGGCTACACAGCTACGCCACCTCTTCTTAAATTGAAGCTACCAGAGGCCGCGGAACGTTATCTGATCCGCATTCGTGAAAATCAGGGGGAGGTCCTCTACCAGCGTCTCCTTTCCTCCCCCCATTTCCCTCTGGTGGTAAAACTCCTCTCCTTCTCCCCTTACGCCGGGAATCTGCTGTGTACCCGGGAGGAGATCCTGAGCCCCTTTCTGGGTCCCGGTCCCCTGCGCCTCAGGAACACCCGGGAACTAACCCGGGAGCTTAAGGAAGGGCTTTCCCGCTCCCGGGATTTTCCCTCCCTGTCCCGGGCTCTCCTTCGCCTGAGGCAGGAGGAGGTGGTAAAAATCCTGGCCCTGGATCTCCGGGGAGATCCCCTGGAGAGGACGGTAAGGAGATTGACCCGGCTGGCCGAAGCCCTTCTCCGTGCCGCCCTGGCCCATCTGGCCCGGGAACACGGAATCTCGGCCTCCGAACTCCTGATCCTCGCCTTCGGGAAATTCGGGGCCCGGGAGCTCAACTATGCCTCGGATCTGGACCTGGTCTATCTTTTCACCTCCCGGGTTCCCAAAGCGGAAACCCTGCGCCTTTTCGAGCTCCTTACCCGCCTCCTGAACAACCTGGTGGACGGAGATCGCATCTGGCGTGTGGACCTGCGCCTGCGTCCCGGAGGAAAAGAAAGCGAAATCGCCCTTCCCCTGGAGTACGCTCGTGAGTATTACCTTTATCGTCTTCATCCTTTTGAGCGCCTGGCCCTGATACGCGCCCGACCGGTGGCCGGGAATCTCTCCCTGGGGTACGATCTCCTGTCCGAGTTACGTCCGGTGGTCTATCCTCGTTATCTCGATTTTTCCTATCTGGAACACATTCGAGACCTCAAGGAGCGTATAAGGAAGGAAGCCCGCCGCCGGGGAGCCCAGGAAGATATCAAGATCGGAGAGGGAGGCATCCGAGAGGTAGAATTCCTGGCCCAGACCCTTCAAAGCATTTACGGGGGCAAACACCCCGAACTTCGGGTGCGAAGGATCCTTCCGGTCCTGAAACGCCTGGCTCGTCTGGGGTTGATTCCGGAAAAAGAGGCTCACGAACTGACCGAAGCCTATCTTTTTCTCCGCCTGGTGGAACACCGGATCCAGACGCGCTATTTTCAGCAGAGCTTCCGGCTCCCCCGCGAACCGGCGGCTCTGGAGACCATTGCCCTAAGCCTGAATTTCCCGGACTCCGAGGAATTCCTGGCGCATCTGGCCCGGATAAGACGTCGGGTCTCCGAAAGCTTCGGGGCTCTGCTGGCTCCGGCCTGTCCCCGGGAAAAGGACGCCCTGCTGGAAAAACTGGAAGAGGCCCTGTTCTCGGGAGAGGACCTCCGCACCGCCTCGGAGTGTGCCGGGATCCCGGAACATCTTCTCCGGGATCTGCACCGGAAACTGAAGGCCGGAGGCCCCACCGGAGCACGGCGAGCCCGGGTCCTGCGAGACCTCCTCCCTTCGGTGCTGGCCGGGGTGCTCGAGGAAAAGGATCGGCTCAGGGCCTTCTCGCGTATCATTTCCTTCCTGGAAAGAGTGGGGGGACGTTTTTCCCTTTACGCCGCCTTTCGGGAAAATCCCTCGGTCCTGAAGACCGTGATCCACCTTCTGGCCTGCTCGGAATATCTATGGCACCGTCTGGAGAGCCGTCCCGCTCTGGCCGAGGTCCTCCTCGAACCGGATCTTCCTCCCCAGATCGGGGAACTGGAAAGACGCCTTCTTCACACCTCCTACGACGAGGCCCTGGCCCTCCTGCGGCTCTTTAAGAACGAACATCTAATCCGCACTGCCATTCTCCATCTGGAAAAACGCCTTTCCGTGGTCGAAGCCCTGCGACGTCTCACCTATCTTGCCGAGGGTTTCGTGCGTCTGACCTATCGACTTACCCTCCAGCGCCTGGAGGAGGAAAAGGGGGAAAGACTTACCGGAAAGTTCTGTGTCCTGGCCCTGGGCAAACTGGGAGCCCGGGAGATGGGATATCGTTCCGATCTGGATCTGGTCTTCGTCTATGACGGTCCGGAGAATACCGGCCCCTTTTCCGCACGTCTGGCTCAACGCCTGCTTTTCTATCTTTCCCTGCGCCTTCCAGAAGGGGAAGGATATCCCGTGGACGCAAGACTGCGTCCGGAGGGCCGCAAGGGGCCCCTCACCGTGCCCCTTTCCGGGTTTCTTCATTACTATAGCCAGGAGGCTGATCTCTGGGAACTGGTGGCTGCCACCCGTTTGAGGTCCCTGGCCGGAAACAGGGAATGGGGGCATCACCTGGAACAGGAATTACAGACCATCCTGGCCCGAAGATCCCCCTCGCGGGAGGGATGGCGGCGTCTTCTGGAGATGCGCCTTTACATGGAACGGGAACGGGCCCGGGAGGATGCGGAAAGCTTCAATCCCAAGCTGGGCCGGGGAGGTCTGGCGGATCTTGAGTTTCTTGCGGCCCTGGCCCGACTCCGGAAACTCCGCCAGGACCCGACCTTCCCGGAAACCCGCACCCTCAAACTTCTGGCCCTCCTTCCCGAAGGTGAACGCGCCCGGGAAAGTTATCTCTTCTTGCGCGAGGTGGCCGAACGCCTTATCCTTCTTTACGATCCCCCGGAGGAGGACCCGGTCTATCCCCGAGAATACCTTAAGAGCCTTGAGCCCTGGCTGGGTCCGGATCTGAAACAGCGCTATGAAGAAGTTACCGTCTTCAACCGAAAACTCCTGGAAAAACACTTCCTCGGAGATTCCTGAGGACTTCAGGCTCGAGGCCTATCAGTACGAACTTCCCGAGGAGCTCATTGCCTATCGGCCGGCGGAACGACGGGAGGAATCGCGCCTTCTCGTCCTTGAGCGAAAAAGCGGCCGGATGGAACATCTTCCGCGCTTTTCCGAAATAGAAAAATATCTCCGCGAGGGAGACCTGCTTGTCCTTAACGACACCCGGGTCTTTCCGGCCCGTCTCCCCGGACGCAAGGAGACCGGCGGCCGGGTGGAGATCCTGCTGCTCCGTCTTCCCGAGCCCGGAAAACCCGTTCCGGCCCTCTACCGGGGAAAAAAGCTCCTTCCGGGCTACCGGGTGATCTTCTCCGAGGAACTCTCCGCGGTGGTGCTCGAGAAGTCGCCTGAGGGGGAGCTGAAACTCCTTCTCGAGGGCCCGGAGGACCTCCTTTCGGCCATCAAACGGGTGGGGAAGGCCCCGCTTCCCCCTTACATCAAGCGCGAGCCCGAGGAGGAGGATTTCCTGCGGTATCAGACGGTATATGCCCGGAAGGACGGCTCGGTGGCCGCCCCCACCGCGGGCTTTCACTTCTCGGAGGAGCTTCTTTCGCGTCTTTCCGCCCGTGGCGTGCGCAGGGCCTTTATCACGCTTCATGTGGGCTACGGCACCTTCGCCCCCATCAAGACCCCGGACATACGGAAACATCGCATCCACGAGGAGTACGTGGAGATCCCGGAGGAGACCGTGCGGGCCGTGGAGGAGACCCGGGCCGAAGGCGGCCGGGTGATCGCGGTGGGAACCACCACCGTGAGGGCCCTGGAGTGGGGAGCCGCCTCGGGGAAGCTCTCTTCCCGCAGGGGCTGGTGCGACCTTTACATCTATCCGGGTTTTCGCTTCCGGGTGGTTCAGGCCATGGTCACCAACTTTCACCTTCCGGGTTCAAGTCTTTTGGTCTTAGTTTCGGCCTTTGCCGGCCGCGGGCTCATCCTTTCGGCCTATCGGGAGGCTATCCGCCACCGCTATCGCTTCTACTCCTACGGCGACGCCATGCTCATCCTGTGACCTTATAGCTGTGGCTTAAGGAATAGACGGGAGATTGGTTTGGAATTTCATTTAAGCTAGAGGGAAAAGCCCAGGGTTTTATGAGTGTGATAAATTAGGGAGAAGTGTATTACGCTACCTCACGAGCTTACGATGAAGAGGTCGCCAAAGGTGTTATACAAGAAATAGAAAATTACCCCCTGGAAATAGTTGAGGCTGACCAAAATCTTACCCTGGAGGCCGCAAAGCTTAAGGCCCGGTATTCCATAGCCTATAAGGAGCAGACTCAGGATAGTTCCTTTGGTCTCCCGCATCCGGTCCTCGGCGGCCATGTTGCGGGGAGATGGGACCCTCCTCGGGGTTCATGGAACTGATGAGAAGGAAGCACCCCGCCCTCGGCCCGAGATACTTCTTTTAGACGAACCCACGGCTCATCTGGATGTGGACAGGGAGATGAAAATTCTGAAACTCCTGAAAGACCTGAATCGGGAAAACGGTCTTCGGTGGTGGCGGTCCTCATCACTTGAACGCCGACTCGGAACTGTGTGACCGCCTGGTGCTTATTGAGTAAGAGCCGGATTCAGCAGTTGGTCCTCCGGAGAAGGTAACGGATCCCGAAAGGCTGGGAGAGGTTTTCGGAACAGAGAGGTTAAACCTTAAAAAATCCTTTCTCCGGAAAACCCTATCTGATTCCTAAAATTTAGCCTGCAGGTGCCGAGGTCAAAAGTTCATGTTGGAGAGGATAAAATATGCTATAATGTATAGCACAGATATCTCTAAGGGAGGTGGACATTATGGTGCAAATGATCGTAAGGGTGGATCCGGAGCTCAAGGAGAAGGCCGCTTTCATCGCTAGAAGAGAAGGCAAGAGTCTTAGTCAGGTAGTGCGGGAGCTCCTTGAGGAGTATGTTCGGCAGCGGGATATGTCAGCCTATATAGAGGACCTGTGGAATTACTTTGGGGAAAGGCTTAAAGAACAGGGTATTACACCGGAGGATATACCACGGATTATAGAAGAGGTTAGGTCCGAGATACGAGCCGAAAAAGAAGATAAATGAAAATCAGGGCGGTCATAGATACCAATGTGCTGGTTTCCTCTTTCTATGGAGGCAAACCGCGAGAGGTCATTCGTCTATGGGAGTTTCTGGCCCGTCCTTCCGCACTTAAAATCGAAATCTCCGACCCGGAGGACCTCAAGTTTCTGGAGTGTGCTGTGGCCCTTAAGGCCCAATTCGTAATATCCGGCGACCGAGATCTCCTAGCCCTTAGAGCTTTTGGTTCGGTTAAGATCCTTTCACCCGCTGAGTTTCTGGACAGGGTCCTTTAGCCTTGTTCCGCAGGTACCGTTCGGCCCAGCGTCACCAGGAAAGATCCCGGAGCAAATGATGGTCAAGGACTGGTTTTCCGGGGAGATCTCCCGGATAATGCGAAGGAGGTTTCTCCGGGCCATCGCGAGGGCCTCAAGCCCGAAACGCGGGCCGAGATAGGTGGAGGGGCCGTCCAGGAAAAGGATATCCGGGGGAAGTCCGTAGCGCTTCGGGCCGAGGGCCGCCCCGGAATCTATGAGGACCCGCGTTCCGCGCAGGCCTCAACCTTCACGGCCATGGAACGCACCCCGAGACTTTCGGAGGCCAGAATTTCCAGGCGCATATCTTTCAGAGGGCGAGCAATTCCGAAAGGTCCGAGATAACGAAATCCGGCCGGGCCTCAGCCCGGGGCGTGGCCCCGTAAGGATCCCGCCCGGGGCGTTTCACCCAGCAGCTGGCAAGCCCCAATTTCTTAGCCGGAAGGATGTCATGAAAAAGGCTTTGCCCCACATGAAGAATCTGTTCCTTGGGTACCGGGATCTTTTCAAGCATCAATTCAAAGATTCGGAGATCCGGCTTATAGCTTCGGGCCTCCTCCGCGGTCACCACCAGATCAAAGGAGACCGTAAAATGCTTCAGGGTCTCGGCTATAAGGTCCCGGTCAATGTTAGAGATGATGGCAAGCTTTAAACCCTGATCCCTTAGAGAGCGCAGGGTCTCATTAACCTCCGGAAAGGGACGCCAGCCGGGAAGGGCTTCGGCTAAAAGATATTCCTCCGCAGGATGCAATTCAAATCCCAATCTTTCCGCAAGACCCCGCAGGACCCATCTCAATACCTCACGATAGGGGCGATAAGTCCTTTCGAAACGGCTTTCAAGCTCCGCATAAAGCCTGAGCACTTCAAGAGGCTCGATTTCGACCGAGGAGCGCTTTAAAAGAGGCTTCAGGGCTTCAAGAAGGCCCTCTTCCCAGTCAATAAGGGTGCCATAGCAGTCAAAGGAAATCCAGGAAAAAGAAAATTCTTTTCGCTCGCCTCCTGACACGGCCTTTTTGCTTCCGCGGGAGTCTAAAGTAAAATAGTCCAAAAGAGCCCTTTATGGAACCCCGAGACTTAAACCTTCGAGAAGAGCTGGAAGATCTGGAAGAAAAGATCCTTTCCCCCTGGGCGGCCAGGGCCAGGAGGTC
>DRMH01000034.1 GCA_011322625.1 Thermosulfurimonas dismutans
CCCCACCTCGGCGGCGGCGAGAAGTACTTCGGGATGATCCAAGGAAGCGAGCAGCTTCGGATAGAGATTTTCAGTTTCTGGGGTGGTGTTTTTCATGCACGGCTCTTAGATTGCGTAAGTGAAGATGGGTATAGATCTGGGTGGTGGAAAGGCTGGCGTGTCCCAGCATCATCTGAACCGAACGAAGATCGGCTCCCCCCTGCAGAAGATGGGTGGCAAAGGAATGACGCAGAACGTGGGGGGATATTTCCCTGGTTATTCCGGCCCGTCGAGCATAATCGCGTATAATTTGCCAGAAACGCTGACGAGTAAGGGGGTCTCCCTTCCGATTCAGGAAGACATAGGGGGTCTCCTTCCCTCCGCAAAGAAGGGGGCGGGCTTCTCGTAGATAACGTTCCAGATATTCCCGGGCCAGATCTCCCAGAGGGACCAATCGTTCGCGTTTGCCCTTACCGAAAATGCGTACAAAACCCGCCGAGAGGTTGAGCTGGGCAAAGGTGAGACGCACCAGCTCGGAGACCCTCATTCCCGTGGCATAGAGGGTCTCCAGCATGGCCCGATCTCTCAGCCCCTGGGGGGTGGAAAGATCCGGTGCGGAGAGAAGCCTTTCCACCTCCTCCACACTCAGGACCTTGGGAAGGTTTCGGGGAAGTCGAGGCCCCTCTATCAAAAGCAGAGGGTTGTGTTCGATGCGTTCTTCCAGTTCGAGAAAACGGTAAAAACTCTTCAGGGCCGATAGTTTTCGAGCCAGGGTTCGAGAGGAAAGTCCTCGACGCTTGAGTTCCTCGAGAAAAAGGAGAATGTCCTCGGTTCCGGCCTCCTCAGGGGTTATCCCTCCCTCTTTTTGCAGGAAGGTCTGGAAGTCTTTTAGATCACGGGCGTACGCTTCTAGAGTATGGGAGGAGAGATTCCTTTCCAGCTCCAGATAGGTGAGGAATTCATCCACCCAAGACCTCAAGCCCCGACCTCCGCCAGGATCCTTTCCGCACAGGCCCGTATGCGGGGATTCTCGTTGACCAGCAAAAGGCTGCGGATCTTGGCCAGGAACCCCTGCCTTTCGATGGGACTGCGTTCGGGAAGTCTCCGGGATAAGCTTTCCATGGCCTCGCAGACCACCTTTTCGTCCTCGGCTTCCAGGAGGAGTAGAAGGAGGTTCCATTCCTCGGGAAGGCCGTACTCACGTACATATTCCCGGGCCGCCCGGGTGAAACGTTTGGTACCATAGGCGTTTTGAAGGCGTTTGAGGGCCTTTTCGTGTTCCGGAGAACCTTTCTTCCCGGAAAAGAGTTTCTCCACCTCCCGAAGATATTTCTCCTTAAGCCACCCTGAACGCTGGATGGCCTTTTCGGAATCGGTTCGTTCGTATTTCTCTTTGATGCGCGAGTGTAAGCTACGATCCCTCCGACGGTCTATCTCCCGCCAGGAAGGACGTCTCTGGTAATAATCGTCCTCATGGTCGTCAAAGGATACACTCATGGCCACCTCCTGGGACATTCTACCTGATAGATTTTTTCGGCCGGAAGTTCGATGGCGGTAAGTTTCCCCCCATAGACGCATCCGGTATCTATTCCCAAGCGATCCGGGAGGAGAAGGGGTTCGGGAAAGGGAGTATGCCCGAAAACGATCTTTTTGGGAAAGGTTCCGGGATAATAATAGAAACCCTCCCGGATCCAGAGGAGATCCTCTTCCTCCTGATTGTGCAGGGGGCGTTCGGGACGCACTCCGGCGTGTACGAAAAAGTAATCTTCGGTTTCATAGTAAAGGGGCAAACCCTCCAAAAAGGTTCGATGTTCCTCCGGGATATCCAGTTTTCCTTCCCGATAATAAGCCCTGAGCGTGGCCTCGCCCCCGTTAAAAAGGAAGACTTCGGGTTCGATCCCCCGTAGATAGCGCAGGAACATCCATTCGTGATTTCCCCGGAGGGCTATCACCCGTTCGGGGTAAAGTTTTCGGAGCTCCATGACCTTTTCGATCACCCGGCGGGGTTCGGGCCCCCGGTCGATGTAGTCTCCCAGGAAGATCACCAGATCGGCCCCCCAGTCCACAGGTAACCGGCCGAGCAATTTCTCCAGAGCCTCGGCACAACCGTGTATGTCGCCAATGGCGAATATACGCATCACCAGAAACGAGAACGTCCCGGGTCCAGACGTTTGAGGCCCACCCTTTCGGCCCAGGCCAGGGCCTCTTCGTATTCCTCTCGATAAAGGGGGCGGTCCAGCGGGGGATATTTCCAGGCCTCACCGCAGGGCCTGTATTGATCCATAATGTTTATGTAGGTTTCGGGGGATATTTCCCGAGCGATAAAGCGCAGCACCTCCGGGGTTCCGGCCAGCCCTCCCGGGAGCACCAGATGCCTCACCAGGAGGCCGCGTAGGGCAATCCCGTCTTTGATGACCAGATCTCCTACCTGACGGTGCATTTCCTTCAGGGCCTTTCGGGCCATCTGGGGATATTTTCGAACCTTGGAAAGCCTGAGAGCCACTTTTTCGTCGGCGTATTTGAAGTCCGGCATATAGATGTCCACAATGCCCTCGAGCAGTTTCAGGGTTTCCACGGATTCGTAGCCTCCACAGTTATAAACCAGGGGGAGCCTCAGGCCCTCCTCAGCCGCCTTTTTTACCGCCTCCACAATAAAGGGGACCTGATGGGTGGGGGTCACCAGGTTGATGTTGTGACATCCCCGGGCCTGAAGCAACAGCATGATGCGGGCCAGTTCCTCCACGCTGATCTCTTCCCCCTCGCCCAGATGGCTTATTTCCCAGTTCTGACAATAGACACAGGCCAGATTGCAATAGGTGAAAAAGATGGTTCCTGACCCTCCGAAACCCACCAGAGGGGCCTCTTCTCCGAAATGGGGGCCGTAACTGGAGATCATGGGACGATCCCCCACCCGGCAAAGGCCCTTTTCTCCCCGCAGTCGATCCACCCGGCATTCGTTGGGACAAAGAACACAGGGACTCATGCGGGCGTAGAGGGCCTCTATCCGTCGGTCGAGTTCCCCGCTTTCGAGAAGTTCCAGATAAGAAGGCTCAAACACTTAAATACTCCGCCCAGTGCCTAACGTCAGGCGGGGAGGAAAGGCTGTATTTTAATTTAAGATAACAAGCGGTACAGGCGGTGGCAAGGAGATAGGGGGGGGATCGGAGTAGTTCTTCCCGGAAGGGTCGAGGGAGAAAGGGGTGGTGAGCCCCGCAACACGCGGATAGGGTGGGAAAGGGTATATCCCGGGGGTTTTTTCGGAGATGACAGGAAAGATGCAGGACGAGTCCTTCGGGAAAGGCTTCGGGAAAGTGCCGGAGGGCCGACTCCAGGGCATCCCCCACCCGGGAGACTATTTCGTGAACGGTTTCCTCCTCGGGTTCCCCGGCAAAGAAAAGGGGATAGAGATCCGTCAGGGTCCAGAGGCAGGAAGCACAGAGCACGAGGATAGGCCCCCGGGTATCGGAGAGGGCCTTCAGGGTCTCCAGGGCCTTTTGTCTGAAAAGGGATGTCCATCCCAGGGTGAGAAAGGGGAGGCCGCAACACAGGGGAGGGGAGAGCCCAGGATCAAGCCCGCTTTCCTGTAAGCGTCGGATAAACTTTTGCGTCCCCTCGGGGTAGAAATAGAGGGCCCCGCAGGAAAGAAACAGGGTAGGGGAGCCGGAACGAGGGGCCGGAATTTTTCGCGAACTTGAAGGGTCGCGGCCCTTGAGGAAAGAGCCCGCGGTCTTCACCGGGAAGGGAGGGGATAGTTCCGGCTCCAGCGCAAGATATTCGGCCAGACGGACGCGATTGGGGCAGGCCATGGTGCATCTACCGCACCGGAGGCAGAATCTGATGGAAGGATGGTTTTTGAGCCCCTTTTCCAGCAGAAAGATGCGTCCGCGGGGAGAGTAGGTTTCCAGACGGGTTTCAAGATAAAGGGGGCATACGGAAAGGCAGCGTCCGCAACGACTGCAAAGGGAGAGATCAGGCCTTTTCATCCCGGGCCACGAAGTGATCCAGCCACCAGGAGGCCCAGTCGGTCTCGAGGATGGCCTGAGCCAGACTCCGGGCGATCTCGGTTTGGATACGGCGAAGGGCGTAGGAGAGCCAGCGCGGGGCGTAGGGGTTGCCCAGGTCCTTCTGTTCCTTGAGCATTACGATGAGGTCGAGCTGGTCGGCATCGTGCACCAGCCGGGCCTCAAGGCTTTCCTGAGCCAGATATTCCCGAACGAGCTCCCGGGCTTCCTCCTCGATAGGGAGTCCGGAGAGGGCGTCGGAAAAGGCCCTCTCTTCGTCCACGGTATCGTAGAGTTTGTTTACGGAGTTGAGATCGCCGATACGGGCCTCGGCTAGATCGTGGAGCAGGGCCATCTTGATTACCCGGGTTGTATCGGCCTCGGGGGTAAGGGAAGCTAGAAGCCAGGCCGCATAGACCACTCCGAAGCTATGGGCGGCCACGGACTCCGAACCCGTACCCAGATAGGCGTAGCCCGTGCGCTTTAGGCGCTTGAGCATGGCAGCCTCAAAAAGGCTTTTGGCCACCCGGTGGAAATTCATAGCTTGAGAAATTAAACCGCCCCGGGGAGAAGTGCAAGGAGCTCGATCTTTTACTTGTCAACCCGGAGCTACTCTGATAAGGAGAAAAGGCAAAACCAGGGGAGGTGGAAATGAGGCCGAATCGCAGGGATTATCTTTGCCGGGAGGAGCTTGAGGCCCTCCAGCTCCGACGCCTGCAGGAGACCTTAAGGCGCGTCTATCATCTGGTGCCCTTTTATCGAAAAAAATTCGACGAGGCCGGAGTCAGACCCGAGGACCTCGGGTCCCTTGAGGACCTCAGGCGTTTTCCCTTCACCACCAAACAGGATCTTCGGGACCACTATCCCTTCGGTCTTCTGGCCGTGCCTATAGATCAGGTGGTGCGCATCCATTCCTCCTCCGGCACCACGGGGAAGCCCACGGTGGTGGCCTACACCGAGCACGACCTGCGGGTCTGGACCGAGGTCATGATGCGCACCATGCTTATGGGCGGAGTGGGGCCCGGAGATGTAGTCCACAATGCTTACGGTTACGGGCTCTTTACCGGGGGCCTGGGGTTTCACTACGGGGCCGAGGCCCTGGGGGCGGCGGTGGTGCCCTCGAGCGTGGGGTTTACCAAACGCCAGCTCATGCTCATGCGCGACTTCGGGGCCACGGTGCTCTGCTGCACTCCTTCCTACGCGCTTCACCTGGCCGAGGTGGCCCGGGAAGAGGGGCTCGACCCTCACAGGGATTTTAAACTTCGGGCCGGCTTTTTCGGGGCCGAACCGGCCTCGGAGGGATTACGCCGGGCGGTGGCCGAGGCCTGGGGACTTAAGTATTTCGAGGCTTACGGACTTTCGGAAATCATCGGCCCGGGAGTGGCGGCCTCCTGCGAATACGATGAACTTCATATTTTCGAGGATCACTTCCTGCCGGAGATCATTGATCCCGAAACCGGGGAGGTGCTTCCCGAGGGTGAGGAGGGCGAACTGGTCTTCACCACCCTTACCAAGCAGGCCCTGCCGCTCATCCGCTATCGCACCCGGGATATCTCCCGTCTCTACCGGGAGCCCTGCCGTTGCGGGCGCACCATCCTCCGCATGGGGCGCGTGGTGGGGCGAAGCGACGATATGCTCATTGTCTCCGGGGTGAACGTCTTCCCTTCCCAGGTGGAACACGTGCTCACCAAGGTGGAGGGCCTTACCCCCAATTATGTCATCGTGGTGGACAAGCGAGGGGTGCTCGATGTACTTGAGGTCTGGGTGGAGGTGGACGAGAGGATCTTTACCGGGGATCTCGGCTCGCTTGAGAACCTGAAACATCGTCTCGAGGAGGAACTGGCCAATCACCTCTTCCTTCGGGCCCGGGTCAAACTGGTGGAACCCAGGACTCTGGAACGCTCCATGGGTAAAGCCAAACGGGTGATCGATCGTCGGGAACTGGAAGAAAAACTGGGGAGGTAACCCATGCGCAGCCAATATGCCGTAAAACAACTTTCGGTGTTCCTGGAAAACCGCAAGGGTCGGCTCAAGGACCTTACGGAAACCCTCTATCAGGCCGGGGTGAACATCCGGGCGCTCGCGTTGGCTGAAAGCGCGGAGTTTGGCATCCTGCGCCTGGTGGTGGACAACCCGGAGAAGGCCCGAAGCGTGCTTTCCGCCGCGGGCTTCACGGTGAAGGAACAGGAGGTCTTTGCCGTGGAGGTGGAGGACAGGCCCGGGGGCTTTTATCGGGTGGTGAAACTCCTTTCCGAGGCCGATATCAACGTGGATTACACCTACGCCTTCGTGGGAGGCGGAGAGAAGGCCGTCCTCATCTTTAAGGTCCCGGACGCCGATCTCGAGCGGGCCCTCCAGACCCTCTCCGCCGGAGGCGTCAAACTGGTCGAACCTCTCTTCTTTTACGGGGGCTGATTATTAAAAGACCAGGTGATCTTCTTCGGGAAGGCGGGTATGTTTGCCGTAACCTAAGTGGATTACCGGATGGCGACAGGTCTCACAGAGCCGATAGTATCGTACTTTATCCTCCAGAGGATCGATAACCCTTTCCACGGCCTCCCGCATGATCTTGAATTCCTCGGCCGTTAACCGACATTCGAAGACGCTATAAAGGACCCGGACTCCGAAATCTTCCATTATTCGGGCTATTTTCTTTAGCCGTTTTTCTTCGGTGATATCGTAGCAAACGAGGTAATAGTTTCTACTCACAGGATCAATTCCTCTTCGGGTTCCTCTGCGAAATACACCGGGCCCGAGAACTCAAGATTTTTGAGACAACTTCGACAGAGACGGTAGATGCGCACCCGGTCCTCCGTGCGTTTTATGTGCATTAGCTCAGACTTAATCTGACAGTGAGGGCTTCCCAAAGGGGGTGGTCTAGGCTACCCTCCAGAGAGCTCCACCCAAAACTCAAAATAAGGAGGAGTAGCCATGACCACCCAAGAGAAGCTTATCAAGAACAAGCTAGGTTTGCTAGAGTTAGCGGCGTATTTAAAGAATGTTTCCGAGGCCTGCCGGGTAATGGGTTTCAGCCGAGACACCTTCTACCGGATCAAGAAGGCCTACGAGGAAGGCGGAATAGAGGCCCTTTATGAGAAGATCCGTCGGAAACCAAACCTTAAGAACCGGGTTTCAGAAGAAGTAGAACGGGCGGTGGTAGAGCTGGCTCTGGAAGATCCTTCCCTGGGCCAGAAAAGGGTAAGTGATGAACTGAGGAAGCGAGGGATATTTGTATCTCCGGCCGGGGTAAGGAGTATCACCTATTCCAAGGTGGCTTTTGCCAAGCTTTACACCAGCAAGCATCCTATCAACAGTGCGGATTTACTGAACGATCGGGTGATACCGTTTTTTGAGGAGCATGGGCTTTCGGTATTAAGGATACTGACGGATCGGGGGACGGAGTTTTGTGGGCGCATTGACCGGCACGAATACGAGCTCTTTTTGGCCTTGAATGACATAGAGCACACGAAGACCAAGGCCAAGAATCCGCAGACTAATGGGATATGTGAAAGGTTTCACCGGACGATCAAGGAGGAGTTTTACTCTATAGCGTTGAGGCGGAAGCTTTATCGGAGTTTAGAGGAGCTGCAGGAGGATTTGGATTTGTGGATAGAGAAATACAATCGGCAGAGGCCACACCAGGGGAAGTACTGCGAGGGCAAGACCCCCATGGAGACCTTTTTGGGAAATGTGCCCTTGGCAAAGGAGAAGATTCATTCTAATGTAGAGGTTGATTTTGGGTTCTGACCGAGCCTGACAGGTGGAGCCTCTGGAGGGGGCAACTGTCAGATTAAGTCTAAACTTTTACAACTAAACAGTCATAGGCACGCTCCTGATCTTACTTTTTCATCTAAATTTCCGTTCCTTGAATTTGATTAATCAAAAACGAACATGACTTTGCCGTCCTCAAGTTTGAGACGAG
>DRMH01000035.1 GCA_011322625.1 Thermosulfurimonas dismutans
TCTCAAAAGCGACTACGGATAAGATGGGACAATAGTCCACACTGGTCCCACTTGGAGACTTTTCCGCATCACAAGCATTTAGGAGAAAGGGTAGTTTCCTCTCCCCGGCCGAGCATAGAAGAGGTACTTACCGAAATTGAGAAGGTACTCAAAAGAGGTTGAGGGCCGGGTAAATCACCCAGGGGCCTTCCTTCCGGGCCAGGGGATTAAGGCGGTGGGGGCGGAGGTGGCCTTCGGGAAGAATGTGAAGCACGGTAAAGCCCCTGAGAAGCAGGAGATCCGCAAGAAACCACCGGTGACAGCGCCAGGGAAGGCCCTCGGCGCACATCACCGCGGTGGTCTTCCTTCGGGCGGCCTCAAGGAGCACGGAAAGGGCTTCCTGAAATTCCTCGGTTTGCATATGATCGGCGTAGCCCCGGAACCCCGGGGAGGTGAGACCGGTGTTTACGGAGTCGGGTCGGGGCCTGCGGCGGCCCCCGAGCTGCGGAAGCCCTAAGTACTCAATCCCCCGGGCCTTGAGGGCTTCGGAGAGGGCCTCCTTTCCGAAATGGGGAAACTTCCGGGAGGAGGGAAAACGGCGAATGTCGGCAAGAACCTGGATTCCGTGGCGGTGAAGCAGGGCCAGAAACTCCTCAAGCCCGTGACGGGAATGCCCTACGGTGTAGATAACTTCAGCCATTTCTGGTTAAATCATACTCCATGTCCGAGGCGGTGCGAGTGGAGGGGCTTACCAAGGACTACGGAAGGCTTCGCGCCCTTTCCGGGATCTCTTTTTCCATCCGGGAAGGGGAGCTTTTTGCCCTCCTCGGCCCGAACGGGGCCGGAAAGACCACCACCATTCGCATCCTCACCGGGCTCACCCGGGCCACCGCCGGCCGGGTCCATTTTTTCGGCCGCTCCATCTTTGAGGATCCGCTTTATGCCAAACGCATGGCCGGTCTGGTGCCCCAGGCCACTAACCTGGATCTGGAACTCACCGTGTGGGAAAACCTTTTCATCCACGGTCTTCTTTTCGGGATGAGCCGGGGCCGGATTCGCGACCGGGCCGCGGAACTTCTGCGTTTTGCCGGGCTCTGGGAACGCCGCCGCGACCGGGTGCGCACCCTCTCCGGGGGGATGCGGCGGAGGCTCCTTATCATCCGGGCCCTGATGCACGAGCCGCGCATCCTTTTCCTGGATGAACCCACGGTGGGGCTTGACCCCCACATAAGGCGCCGGCTCTGGGGGCTCATCAAGCAGATCCAGGCCCGGGGGACTACCATCCTCCTTACCACCCACTACATCGAGGAGGCCGAGTTCCTGGCCGACCGGGTGGCCTTCCTGGATCGGGGGCGCATCGTGGCCCTGGATACCCCGCAGAGCCTCATGGCCACGCTGGGGGAGGCGGCCGTGGATGTGGTAAGCGAGAAGGGCCTTACCACGCGTTATTTTCGCACCCGGGAGGAGGCCGAGCGCGAGGCCATGAGGCTCTCCCGCTCCGGTGAATCCGTAACCATCCGCCGGGTAAACCTCGAGGACGCCTTTTTGCACTTTACCGGGAGAAAGGTATGAGGGGATTTTTGGCCGTTTATCTGCGGGAGCTTCTCATCATCTGGCATCGCCTTCCCCGGATGATCCTCTCCTTCTCCGTGTCCCCCACCCTTTATCTCATAGCCTTCGGTTTCGGTCTGGGGAAACATCTCACCGTTCACGGTCGTCCCTATCTGGAGTTTCTGGTCCCGGGGGTGGTGGCCGCAAGCTCCATGATGCAGGGTTTCGGAATCAATGTGGAGATCAATGTGGCCCGGTTTTATCTGCGCATCTTTGAGGAATTTCAGGCCGCTCCCATCTCCAACTGGGCCTACGTGCTGGGGGAGATTCTGGGCGGCGTGACCCGGGCCTTTCTCTCCACCCTGGTGATCCTGGCCATCACCATGCTCGCCCGGATAAACCTTCATTTCGGGCCCTGGTTTTTTGTGGGGGTCTTCCTCAACGCCTTTGTCTTTGCCTCCCTGGGGGTGGCCTCGGCCATGATCATCCGTTCCCATGCCGATCAGGCCTTGGTCACCAACTTCATTATCACCCCCATGGTCTTCCTGGGGGGGACCTTCTTTCCGGTGGAGGGGCTTCCGGAGTGGGCCCGTCTTCCTCTGAAACTCCTTCCCGTAACCCATGCCTCCCATCTCATCCGCTCCGCAGCCTACGGCGACCCGGTGCCCCGATTCTCCCTTCTCGTCCTCCTGGGGCTTTCGCTGGTAGGGTTCTTCCTGGCCTATTCCTCCGTGGATCGGGCCCGGGATTAAGGGGGTTTTCCCGAGAGAAAAAATAGGCTAAAATTTTAAAATCATTTTAGACAAAGGAGGATGAGGATGTATAGAAGCTGGGTGATTCTGGGGTTGATCTTGGGTCTTCTTCTGGCCGGAGAGGCCTGGTCTTGGGGGCCTCGGAAGGGAGGGGGTTATCATCGGAGCTGGCACGGCTGGGAACATGCTCAGGGGGCCCAGGAGGGGCCAGCCTCCATGCAGGGTCGAGGAATGGGCCAGGGGATGGGTCAGGAGATGCAGCAGGGAAAGGGTGGTATGCAGCAAGGGATGGGACAGGGGATGGATCATCAGGGTATGAAGGGATGTCCCATGATGTTGCCCTCCTCTCCTAAAGGGGTTTCCCCGCAGATGCTCCGCCAAAGGGCCCAAATGATGCGCGAGAGGGCCCGAATGATGGAGGAAATGGCTCAGGAAATGGAAAAGATGGCCGATAAGATGGCCAAGGGGAAAGTGTCTCAGGAAGAATGGGATCAATTTCGCCAGAAGATGTATCATCAGGGATTTTAAATGCATTCGTCCGAAGATCATACCCAACATACCGGGGGAGCCGGCGGAGTTTCTTCAGGATCTAAAGGCCATTCTGCCGGCCATGAAGGCCACGGGGGGCCCGGAATCCATGCGGGGCATGAAAGTTCCATGGGGCACGGAGGCTCCATGGAGCATGGAAGTCACATGGAACACGGAAGTCCTGCGGAGCACATGGATCACGGGGTGCACGAAGCCCCCGGGGGTCCGGGAGGTCATACCGGGCATGCCGCCCATCACTCCCACATGATTGCGGACTTCCGAAGACGTTTCTGGATCTCCCTCTTCCTCACCCTTCCCATTCTTTTTCTCTCGCCGATGCTGCGGAAGATTTTCGGGCTTTCGGCCCTGGCCTTTCCCGGCGACCGGTATCTCCTCTTCGGATTGGCCAGTGCGGTCTATTTTTACGGGGGCTGGCCCTTCCTTAAGGGGCTTTTCTCCGAGCTTCGGGAGCGCCGGCCGGGGATGATGACCCTCATCGCCGTGGCCATATCCACCGCTTACGGTTATAGCACCCTGGTCACTTTCGGTCTTCCGGGGAAGGTCTTCTTCTGGGAGCTGGCCACCCTGATCGATATCATGCTTCTCGGGCACTGGATCGAGATGCGTTCGGTGCTCGGGGCTTCCCGGGCGCTTGAGGAGCTGGCCCGGCTCATGCCCTCCATGGCCCACCGGCTGCTTCCCGACGGGGGAACCGAGGAGGTGGCCCTGGAGAATCTGCGTCCCGGAGACCGGGTGCTGGTGCGCCCCGGGGAAAAGATTCCGGCCGACGGGCGGGTGCTGGAGGGACGAAGTGCGGTAAACGAGGCCATGCTCACCGGCGAATCCCGACCGGTGGAAAAGAAACCCGGCGATGAGGTCATCGGCGGGGCCATAAACGGAGAGGGTTCTCTGGTGGTGGAGATTACCCGCACCGGGGCGGAATCCTTTCTCTCCCAGGTCATCGATCTGGTGCGCCAGGCCCAGGAGAGCAAATCCCGCACCCAGGATCTCGCCAATCGGGCGGCCTTCTGGCTCACCCTGATCGCCCTCTCCGGAGGAGCCATCACCTTCCTCGTCTGGTGGGCCGTAATGCGCAAGGATCTCGCCTTTGCCCTGGAACGCACGGTTACGGTGATGGTCATTACCTGTCCTCATGCCCTGGGGCTGGCCGTGCCCCTGGTGGTGGCGGTCTCCACGGCCCTTGCGGCCAAGCGAGGGCTTCTTATCCGCAATCGGGTGGCCTTCGAACGGGCCCGCAGCCTTACTGCGGTGGTCTTCGACAAGACCGGGACCCTTACCGAGGGGCGTTTCGGGGTGACCCGGGTTCTTTCCTGGGCGGGCTTCTCGCCGGAAGAGGTCCTGCGGCTTGCCGCCTCGGTGGAGACCCATTCCGAGCATCCCATTGCCCGGGCCGTGGCCGAGGCTTCCCCGGAGACCGATCCGGTGGAGGACTTTAAGGCCCTTCCCGGGCGAGGGGCCCGGGGCAGGGTTTCCGGTCGGGAGGTCCTGGTGGTGAGTCCGGGATATCTTCGGGAAAAGGGGCTCGACACCCCGAAAGAGGCCCTGGAACTTTCCGCTCAGGGGCAGACGGTGATCTTCGTCCTGGTGGAGGACAAGCTCGTCGGGGCCATTGGTCTTTCCGACCGGGTGCGTCCGGAGTCCCGGGAGGCGGTGGCGGCGCTCAAGGCCCGGGGCATCAAATGTTTTATGCTTACCGGGGATAATGCCCGGGTGGCCCGCACGGTGGCCGAGGAACTGGGGCTGGATGAATTTTTCGCCGAGGTCCTTCCCCAGGAGAAGGCCGAGAAGATCCGTGAGGTCAAGGCCCGGGGCGAGATCGTGGCCATGACCGGCGACGGGGTAAACGACGCTCCGGCTCTGGCGGAGGCGGATGTGGGTATCGCCATCGGGGCCGGAACGGAGGTGGCCATCGAGACTGCGGACATTGTCCTGGTGCGCAACAATCCCGGGGATGTGGTGACCATTATTGATCTGGCCCGGGCTACTTACCGCAAAATGATCCAGAATCTTTTCTGGGCCACGGGCTATAACGCCGTAGCCATTCCGCTTGCCGCAGGGGTCCTTTACAGGTACGGGGTGCTTTTAAGCCCGGCCATGGGGGCGGTGCTCATGTCCCTGAGCACGGTCATCGTGGCCCTGAACGCCCGCCGCTTAAGGATTTGATTTCTAATTTCTCGCTCCCGGGGTGGGTTCGGCATCCCGGGCACAGCGGAACCCCACCTCCTCGAAGGCCTCCCAGGGCATGCGCCGCACCGGGGTGAGAGACGAGACATCCGAAGGCTCGTGGGACTTAACCCCGCTCATGAGCACCACTCCGGCTCCAGGTGAAGGGGTAAGGGTGTCGAGCACCCATTCTCCGAAATGGGAACTAAGCCCCCGGATTCCCAGAAGATTGGGTTTCATCTCCATTACACTTAAGGGGAGTTCGAAATGGCGGTAAAAGGTCCGGGGAAGTCTAAGACGGGAATCCTCCAGCCCCCGGCCCTCGGTTACCGCGTAAAACCATTCCACCTTGGTGGGCAGACGCTTTCCGTAAAAGGCGGCATAAGCCTGTGCTCCGTAAGCCGTGACCCGCACCACCGGGCAGGAGGCATGCATGGAATCCCGTACCAGGAATTTTCCTCCTCGATAGACGATGGGTTCATAGTTTTCGCTGATCTTTCCCAGGTAAAGCCAGATGTGTTTTCCTTCCTTTACCACTCCGTTTTCTACCCGGATGCGGGAAAGGACACGGTTTAGAAAATTTACATATTGATGGTTGGTTACCGGATAGGTATCCAGATAAAAGGGTTTGACCCGCACCATACGGGCCTTATCGCCCAGCAATCCCGGTGGAACCTTTATCCGCCCTCCTGGAAGGAGTTTCATTACCGCACCGTCGGCGGTAGTGATTAGTGGAGGGAGATTGCCCGGCAGAGGAGGGGCCGTGGTTAAGCGAAGCTCCTGATGAGAGGCTCCGGAAAATCTTTGATAGAGGATGATTCCCACCAGGGCTAGAAAAAGGATCAGGGTTCCGAGGGCAATCCAGAAACGGGATCGAAACCGGAGTTTTCCGGCTTCCGGGAGAGGCCTTGTGGCCAGGCTATTGCGGAGGGCCTCTTCCATTTCCTCCACGCTGGAGAAACGTTTTTCCGGATCTTCCTCGGTGGCCCGCCGGATGATACGATCCAGGGCCTTAAAAAAGGGGGTCTTGGGGTCTGTAAGCCCTACCTGACGGAAGGGAGTGGCTCCAGGAGGGATGCGACCGGCTACGGCCTCGTAGAGGATTTTTCCCAGCGCGTAAATATCAGCCCGTTGATCGGTACCCTTGAAATCCACGAATTGTTCCGGAGCCATGTAGGCCGGCGTGCCCTTGATCTCCATGGAGGTGGTAATGGACTCCATCCTGATGGAACGGGCCAGGCCAAAGTCCGCGATCTTGGGGATGTCGCCGTCCAGGAGGATGTTTTCCGGTTTGAGGTCCCGATGAAAGATTCCGGATCGATGGATGGCCTTGACCCCTTCGAGCACCGGGAAAAAATACTTTTCGATCCAGGCTCTGGTCTCTTCCTCCAGGGGGTAGAACCCCTCCTCGCGCATGGTGCTGCGCAGGGTGCGCCCGGGGATGTACTCCAGAACCAGATATTCAATTTCCACCGGCCCCTGCGGAAGCTCCACCCGAGCCTTGTCGTAGTCGTAGATCTGAATCACATTGGGGTGTCTGATCTGGACCATGGTTTCCACTTCCTGGCGGAAGCGGCGCAGGGCGTTTTCCAGCTCCTCGGGATCGTCGATAAAGGTTTCCAGCCATTCCCGGGAGACAATCTTTATGGCTACATCTCTTTTGAGATTGACCTGATGGGCCCGATAGACCTCGCCCATCCCTCCCCGGGCGATGAATTCCAGAATGACCCATTTTCTGTTGAGGACTGTACCTATGGGAAGGAGGGGAGATTTCTTCGCTTCGGACATCCTATCCCTCTATTCGGACCACGATTACGGTAACGTTATCCCTTCCGCCCCGGGCCAGTGCGGCTTCTACCAGCATATCACAGACTCGGGGAAGAGGGTTCTCCAGAAGAATTTTTCGGATGCTCGTCTGGGGCACCAGATCGTGCAGACCATCGGTGGAAAGGAGGTAGAGGTCTCCGGGACGGATGTCTATCGAGAAACAGCGCACCTTTTCATAGCCTCCGCCCAGGGCCTGAGTAAGGATATGCCGGTAGCGACTGGTGCGGGCCTCCTCCTCGGTCATTTCACCCTCCTCCACCATTTCCTGCACCAGGGTATCGTCGGTGGTGAGCTGGGTGAGGTCGCCGTGGCGCAGGCGGTAGATGCGGCTGTCCCCTACGTGGGCGATGAAACCGTGGCCTTCCCGGAGGACCAGAACCGAAAGCGTGGTACCGAAGCCCTCGCTTTCAGGATGTTTCTTTTCGTACTCCAGAAGCCGTTTCTGGACTTCCTCCACACATTTTTCAAGACGGCTTAAGAGGGCCCGGGGACGAAAACGATAAAGCAGGACCTCCTTAAGAGACGGAGACGAGAAGTAAAGTTCTTCCAGGTAGCGGCAAACCAGGCGGCTGGCCAGATCCCCGTCCGGGTGCCCGCCCATACCGTCGGCCACGGCCCAGAGGCTTCCCAGAAGAGGATGACGGCGATCAGCCACCAGATAGGAGTCCTCGTTGCGTTTCCGCCGCAGGCCGATATCCGTGCGCACGCAGTAGATTACAGGATCTTTAGAAGACATCGGTATTTAAAAGGTGAACCGTAATTCCACATAAAAGAAGGTAAGCTCGTCTCCGCTCTTAAAGGTATCTCTGACCACATCCCTTCCCCAGATATGACTCAAGTATATATCCACATCGGTGCGAAGACCATGAGAGGCATAGATGTTTTTGAAAAACAGGGAGAGGTCCCACATGGTCAGTAAATGGCGGTCCCGGTAGGGGATATGGGCTCCCAGGGTGGCGTAACTGAATACATCTGGGCGCATCATTCCGGAACCCAGGTACCAGTAATCCCGGCTTCGGGTGAGATTAACCACGTGAAAATCCGAGCGAAGGAGCAGATGTGAAGCGGGTCGCAGGATGATCTGTCCCATCCAATAGGTGGTATTCATGAGGGTGTAGGAGGGGGTCATGGAATAAATACGCAGGGTAGGGATCATCATGAAAAAGGTATGATGTTGGGTGTCCCCGGGCTGATCGTCACCGCTTCCGTAAAAATATCCCAGGCGGAACCACGGCTGCCAGGGAAGATGGAGAAACCGGTAGCCGGCTTCCACCGCCAGGGCCCAGGCCTGATGCTCCAGAGAGGGATTCCTTCCCCATACCCCCCACTGGTAACCTCCCCAGAGTAGAAGGTCCATGACCCCGGGGCCGGCCTTTCGGGCGTAAAGCAGGTGTCCTCCGAGCACATTTATCTCGCAGTCTCCCAGGCCGTTCTGCCGGGGATTGTAGAGTGAAGCGGGATTTTTCAGTTTTCTACGGTCGTTGTAATAGTAATAAAAGAGCTGGGAATCCATTCCCGGCAGCCAGGGGTTGGTATCCTGAAGACTCAGGACCACGGTGGCCAGGGTGATATCATAGGCGGATTGGCCCTTGCGGTGGAGGCGGTCTCTTCTCAGATAAAAGCCACCCGGAGTGGGATGAAGATAAGAAAAGGTTAGGGTCCAGAAGCGACGGTGGTAGGAGGCCAGAGCGCCGTCAAAAGCCCTTCCTACCCGCGACCAGTCAAAGGGGCCGATCATACGCTGGGAGATTCGGAATTTTTTTACCCACCGGAGGGAGGGGTTTCGGGGTGCTCTTCCCTCGGCCCCCGAGGCATAAAGGAAACGCCCCAGGGTCAGGCTCAATCCCGCCAAACTACGAGGCTGAAATCGGACCCAGGCCTGGGATAGAGCACCGTAGCCGATATGGGTGGCTTTGGTGTCGTATCCCGGGCCGTTGCCGAATTTTCCGTTGAATTGATAATAAAGCGTTCCTAAACCGAATTCCCCCTGGTCCGGAAGTCCCAGCAACTGAGTCCAGTTAATCTGTAGATAGGCTTCAGCATGCGGGGAACGAATTCCCATCCCCAGACGCATTTTACTGGAGGCAAAGGAATAACTCCGATCATAGGCGAAATCGTCCTGGGAAAATTTTTGGTCAAAGGTATTCCAGTATTCCCAGCGGACTTCTTCCCGAAAGTCCACTCGAAGAACATTTCGTCCCTGATGCAGGGTATAGGCCAGGGCATTCCCCGTCCAGATTGAAAGTATGAGTATGATGAGTAATCGAACTCTTCTTTTCACTTTGGCCCTCCTTAGTTTTTTATGCCGAGACCCTGGTTTTGACGTAACCGCATATCCGATCCAGTAGGGGACGAAGACGCTCTTTGAACCAGTTTATCCGCTCCATGGGGTCGGGCTGGTTCTCCCGGAGATATCGTTCCCATTCCGAGACCAGGCTATGGAGTCTGGCGTGATCTTCTTCTATTTCCCTAAACAGAGGTGAAAATCGGGGGTGAGAGAGGGCCCGTCCGAGAAGACACCTTCGTGCGTCCCGTTCCACGGCCGGAGCCCGGCCTCGGAGCACGGCTTCGATAAAACGGGCTGCCCAGCCGCGGTGGCCCAGGAGGACCACCTTGGGAAGGGTTTTTTCGTCCAGGGTAAACAGTTCCGCCGGTTTCTGGCCCAGGCGGAAGAGCTGGATGGTCTCGTGACTGCTTTTTACCGTATCGTCCAGGGCCTCAAGGGAGGCCTGTACCTGGGACACGGCTCTGTCCAGGGCCTTACCGGAATGGGCCAGATCGTCGGAGACCTTGGAGAGCTCTATGGCCTCACCGGAGACGTCTTCGATGCGGTGGGTGAGGTCGTTTACCACCGCGGTTTGTTCCTCCACCGCGCTGGCGATGGCCGCCGCCCGATCGCTGAGGTCCGCCACCGCGGAGGAGATCTCGGTTACGGCTTCCGCGGTTTCCTCGGCCCCGGAGCGGATGTTTTCCATGACCCGGGTGATGCGTTCCGTGGCTTCCTCGGTTTGTTTGGCCAGTTCCTTGACCTCGTTGGCCACCACGGCAAAACCCTTACCGGCTTCCCCGGCCCGGGCTGCCTCGATGGTGGCATTCAAGGCCAGAAGTTTGGTTTGTTCGGTGATCTCTTTGATGGTCTGGACCACCACATCCACCTCCCGGGTTCGTTCGCTAAGCCCCTTCATGGCTGCATCCGCAGCCTCGGCCTTGTTGCGGGCTTCCTCCGAAGCCTGCGCTGCTACGGTTACGTTTTCACTGATTTCGTTTATGGCCTGACTTAACTCCCGGGCCGAATGGGTGGTAAGTTCCAGGGCTTCCTGAACCGATCTGGAAATGTTCGCCACCTGGGTGGCCAGTTCGTCGGTACGGGTGGTTTCCTGCGCCACCCGGGAGATGGCTTCCTGGATGATCCCGGAGGTGGCTTTCTGGAGATCGGTCTGGGCTCTGATGGTAGCAAAGGCTTCCCCGAAGGCCGTTCGCAACCTTCGGGCCGCAAGGGACAGGATCTGGATCTCCCGGATACGGGGGGCCTCCTCGAATTCCACGGTCAGGTCGCCGGAAGCCATTTTTTCGAACCCGAAGACGAAGCGGGTGAAAGGCCCTAAAAACCAACGCTTCACCAGCAGGAAGGACCCCGAGGCCCCGATTATGGCCACCAGCAGAAAGGCTCCCAGGAATATTTCCGTATAGCGGATCCGGCGAAGGGAAAGGCTCTGTAAGGCCAGAACGAAGGCATGGGCCTTCTGAAGTACCTCCAGGTTGTGTTCCCGGATGTAGGTCAGATGTCTTTCAAATTCCGGGGTTCCGGGCGTGGTTCGGGCCAGTTCCTGTACATGATAATAGAATTTCTTCCAGACCTCCTCGCACTCCTTCCATTTCCGGATGGCCCGGGCATCGGTGAGTCGGGCCAGCATCATCTCCTCGGATCCGTTCCTGAGGGCGTACAGACTGCGATTAAAGAGTTCCGCGGACTTGAGGAAACGTTCCCGGGCCTCCGGAGTGGGATTTTTGACGTAGATGAAGATCTCCTTGGTCAATTTCTGGGTAAGCATACGCTGACGCCCGGAGATATTAAGGGCTACCGAGAGGTGGCTCTGATAGCTGAAAAGGTGCAGGACCAAAAGGATCCCCAGGACCTGAATCAGGATGGCCGAGAAAAAGGAAAGCCCCAGAAACGTTCCCAGAGAAAACCTGCTTTTCATGTTTTTTACCTCCTTCCTGGTTAAATCTGAATAAGATTATTATATACAATTGCTTACACTATTAATCAATCTTTAAACAACTAAGTTCGAGGGACCGGGGGTCTGATAATGGTTCGAAAGGGATTCGATCCTTGAAGAAAAAGGCGGTTTCATTTAAGCTTGGGGAAAAGAGGCGGGTATGAATCCCGGAGCCTATGTCCCCGGTAAGGTTTCGTCCGGAAGGCGTGAACCCCGCAAGGGGTTCCGCCGGGGCCGCTGGTTGTTGCTGGTGCTCTTCGGGCTGGGGCTGGTCTGGGGTGGATATCTCCACTGGCGCTACCAGGCCCTGAGGCGCGAGATAGCGGGTCTTCAGGCGCGAAATGCCGCTCTCGCCGAAAAGATAGAGGCCCTTAAAAAGAATCCCGCCCTTTACGAGGAAATAGCCCGTAAAAAATACGGATACGTAAAGAAAAACGAACGTCTCATCATCTTCGGAAAAGGGAGGTAAGAGGGATGAGTATTTCCACGTCCGAATTCCGGCGCGGACTCAAGATCGAATGGGAGGGTAAACCCTACGAAGTCCTGGAATACCAGCATTCCAAGGTGGCCAAAGGGCAGGCCACGGTGCGCACCAAGCTTCGCGATCTCCTCACCGGGAGGGTGCTGGAGGTGAATTTTCGCTCCGGCGACACCTTTGAACGTCCGGATCTGGAGGAAAGAGAGATGCAGTACCTCTACCGGGAGGGGGAGCGTTACGTCTTTATGGATCTTGAGGACTACGATCAGGTTTATCTGGACAAGGATCAGCTGGGAGAGGCCTGGAAGTTCCTTCAGGAAAATATCAACGTCTATGTACTTTATTACCGGGGCAAGCCCATCGGGGTGGAGCTTCCCAAGACCGTGGAGCTCCGGGTGGTGGAAACCGAACCCGGAGTGCGAGGGGACACCGTTTCCGGAGGGTCCAAGCCGGCCAAACTGGAGACCGGGGCGGTGGTGCAGGTACCGCTTTTTGTGAACGAGGGCGACGTCATCCGGGTGGACACCCGGACCGGAAGTTACGTAGAGAGGGTGAGCTGATGCTGACCTTGAAGCGTTTACGAGAGTTCAAGGAATATCTGGAATCCGGGGCCTTCCTGGAGGATTTTGAGATGCGGCCTCCGGATGGGCAGGCGGAAATGCTGGAGATGATCGATCTCCTCTGGGAGATCTGTGAGAAGGCCGATGAGATTATGACCGAGCACTTTTATCGCCGCCTGCGGGAGAATTCGGAACAGGGCGATTAGACCCGTAGGATGCCTTATTTTATAAGGGCCCGTACCTATCTGCGTTATGCCGAAGAGGAATATCGCCGGGGGCATTTTCGGGAGGCTTTTGTTCTGGCGGGAAAGGCCATCTGGGCACTCTCCCAGGTGGAGGCCCCCGAGAGAAAACCCGAGCCTCCGTATCTGTGGGAGGCTCTGAAACAGGCCGCCGAACCCGAAGTGGTTGATTTTTTTCACCGGGGCTGGGAACGCCTGGAACAGGCCGGGGAAGAGGAGGCCCGGCAACTGGCGGCTCAGGCCCTGAAGAAGGCCCGGGAAATCCTCTCCCCCATTCTGGGGCCCTCTCTCCGATGATCCCGCGGTTTCTGGTGTCGTTCTGGATGCGGGCACGTCCCGCCCTGTGGCCTCTGTCCCTCCTCTACGGAGCCGGGGTAAGGCTGCGTTTTTCCCTCTACAGACACGGACTTCTTTCCCGCACCCATCCCGGAGTCCCTTCCATCGCCATCGGGAACCTCTCCCTGGGAGGGGAGGGCAAGACCCCTCTAACCCTTACTCTGGCCGAATTCTTCCGGGCCCTGGGTTTTTCGCCGGTGGTGATCCTCAGGGGGTACGGAGGACGGGCCCGGGCGCCGCTGGTGGTCTCCGATGGGGAAGGGCCCCTGGTTTCGCCCGACACCTGCGGAGAGGAGGCCTACCTTTACGGGTTACGACTTCGCGGGGTTCCGGTGGTGGTGGGGCGCGACCGGGTCCGCGCCGCCGAACTGGCCCGGAGCCGCTTCTCGCCGGATCTTTTGCTCTTTGACGACGCCTTTCAGCATCTGCGTGTTCGGGCCGATTTTTATTTTCTGGTGGTCTCAGCCCTGAAAGACCCCTTTCGGGAAAGACTCTTTCCGGCCGGGGAACTCCGGGAGCCGGTGGAGGCCCTGAGACGGGCCCAGGCCGTATTCATCACCCGGGCCAATCTTGCCCCGGAAAGGGCCAGGGCCCTGGCCCGGCGTTTCCAGACCTATGGACTCCCCGTGCATCTGATTCCCTTTGAGCCCGGACCCCTGGTCCATCTGGGGCCCTCCGGGTTTCAGCCCTATACCGGTCTTCGCCCCCGACGGGTGGTGGCCTTCTGCGGCCTGGGAGACCCCGAAAATTTCCGCCAGACTCTTCTTGAAAGAGGCTTTCAACTCCTCCATCTGGCCGTTTTTCCGGATCACCATCGTTACCGGGCCGGGGAAATCCAGAAACTGGCGGAGAGGGCCCACCGCCTGGGAGCCGAGGCCCTCATCACCACCGAAAAGGATCTGGTCAAGATCCCCCCTTTTTCCGGACCGGTGCCCCTGCTGGCCCTATCCCTGCTGGTGCGTTTCCCCCGTGAAACCCTCAACTGGCTTTCCGGGCTCCTGCCCGGATCCTCTTCCTAAGGCTTGATTTCTGCTTATTTTTTGGATGGAACCCGTATTCATTCTGTAACCCGAGCCGGAGGGGGAGAGCCCAAACCAGGTGGAAAAGGGGGTGAGGGCCATGCGTATCGCTCAGGTGGCGCCGCTTTATGAGGCCGTACCCCCCAAGCTTTACGGGGGGACCGAGAGGGTGGTCTTCTGGCTTACCGAGGAACTGGTGCGTCAGGGACACGAGGTGACCCTTTTTGCCAGCGCGGATTCGCAGACCTCGGCCCGGCTAGTTCCCTGTGCCCCGCAGGCCCTGCGATTGTGCGGGGTGAAGGACCCCCTGGCCCCTCATGTCCTGATGGTGGAGCGGGTGCTTCAGCGGATAAACGAATTCGAGGTCATCCACTTCCATATCGATTATCTGCACCTGCCCCTGATGCGAAGGATGCGGATTCCCCATCTGACCACGCTCCACGGGCGCCTGGATCTTCCGGAGATGTATCCTTTTTACAAGGAATTTCGGGAGGCCCCCTTTGTCTCCATCTCTTACGCTCAGAGAAGGCCTCTTCCCTTCCTCAACTGGGTGGGAAATGTCTATCACGGGCTGCCGCGGGACCTTTACCGTCCCTCCTATGAGCCCGGAAAGTATCTGGCCTTTCTGGGAAGGATCTCCCCGGAGAAACGGCCGGATCGGGCCATCGAGCTGGCCGAGCGGGTGGGGATAAAGCTTCTCATGGCCGCCAAGGTGGATCGTGCGGATCGGGAATACTTCGAAACGGTGATTCGTCCCCGGTTGAAGAGCCCGTGGGTGGAATTCATCGGCGAGATCTCCGAGCGGGAGAAACAGGAGTTCCTTTCCGGGGCCCTGGCTTTGCTCATGCTCATCGACTGGCCGGAGCCCTTCGGGCTGGTGATGATCGAGGCCAACGCCTGCGGAACACCGGTCATTGCCTGGCGGTGCGGTTCGGTGCCGGAGATCATTGAACCCGGAAGGAACGGCTTCATCGTGGAGAGTATGGAGGAGGCCGAAGCCGCGGTGGAGGCGGTGGCCCGATTGTCCCGGGCCGAGTGTCGCCGGGTGTTTGAGGAACGCTTCACCGCCGAGCGGATGGCCCGGGAGTATCTGGAACTTTACCGGAGCCTGCTGGTCGAGGAGGTGCCCCTGTGGAAGAAGGCGGCCTGAAATTTTACATCCTGGCCACCAGCCCGGGGCTTTCGCCCCGTACCCTTACCTTTAAACACGGCGATACCTTCGCCCTCTTCGGGGCCGAGGGGGATATTGTCCCTGAAGGACTGGGCGAACAGGGCCTTTACCACCGCGGAACCCGCCATCTCTCGCGCTGGGAACTCTTCTGCTGCGAAACCAAGCCCTTCTTCCTGGGCTCCTCCCTTTCCCCGGACGGCATCCTCATTCAGGTGCATCTTACCAATCCGGATCTCTTCGTGGGCGAGACCTTCCTTCCCCGAGGGTCCCTGCATCTCCGGCGGCTCAAACTCCTCTATCAGGGGGATTATTACGAGGAACTGGTCTTTACCAACTATGCCTTTTCCGAACTCCGTATTCCGGTGGTGATCCGTTTTCGAGCCGACTTTGTGGATATCTTCGAGGTCCGGGGTGTCAGACGCCGTCGCAGAGGCCATATCCTTCCCCCGGTGGTGGAGGAGGATCGGGTGCGTATTTCCTACCAGGGGCTGGATGGAAAATTGCGAACCACGGAGATCCTTTTTTCCACTCCACCCTCGGCCCTGACCCCGGAGGAGGCCCGTTTTTTCCTGTCCCTGCCCCCCAAGGAGAAGGTGAACCTGGCGATGGTGGTGCGCTGTCTTCAGGGAGAGGAACGACCGGAGCGGCGTTTTGGTTCGGCCCTTTTTCTGCGACGGGAGGAACGCAAGGAGCTTCTGCGGTCCAGCGTTCGGGTGGAGAGTTCCAATGAACACTTCAATCGCTGGTTTGAGCGTTCGGAAAACGATCTTTTCATGATGCTCACCCGCACCCCTTACGGTCTCTATCCCTATGCCGGGATCCCCTGGTTTAACACCATCTTCGGGAGGGACGGCCTCATCGTGGCCCTCCAGACCCTCTGGTTCAATCCGGAGATCGCCCGGGGGGTGCTGGAAGTCCTGGCCCGGACCCAGGCCACGGAGGAGGACCCCGCAAGGGATGCCGAGCCGGGAAAGATCCTTCATGAGATGCGTTTCGGGGAGATGGCCGCCACCGGAGAGATCCCCTTTGCCCGGTATTACGGAACCGTGGATGCCACCCCGCTCTTTGTGATCCTGGCCGGGGCTTATTACGAAAGGACCCAGGATACGGAATTCCTGAAGCGACTCTGGCCCCATCTTGAGCTGGCCCTTCACTGGATGGAGACCCACGGGGACCCGGATGGGGACGGACTGCTGGAATATCAACCCTCCAGGGAGGGGTTGATCAATAAGGGCTGGAAAGACTCCCACGACAGCGTTTTCCATCGGGACGGAAGTTTTCCCCCGCCGCCCATCGCGCTGGTGGAGGTGCAGGGATATCTTTACCGGGCCTATCTGGAAATGGCCCGTCTGGCCCGGGCCCTGGGCAAGCACGATCTGGTGCTCACCTTCCTCTCCCGGGCCGAAGCGGTGCAGGAGAAGATTCACCGTCTGTTCTGGCCCTCCGGGGCGGATTTTCCGGCCCTGGCCCTGGATGGGCGCAAAAAACCCTGTCTGGTGCGCACCTCCAACCCCGGCCATCTCCTCTTCGCCGAGGTCCTCAAGGAACCCGAGGCCGTGCGCCTGACCGAGGAACTCTTCCGTACCGATCTCTTTTCCGGATGGGGGATCCGCACCCTTTCCAAAAGGGAGATCTTCTATAACCCGGTTTCTTACCATAACGGTTCGGTCTGGCCTCACGACAACGCCCTCATAGCCCAGGGGCTGGCCCACTACGGTTTCAAGGGCCATCTGGAGCGTCTGTTCCAGGCCCTTTTTGAGGCCAGTCATTATTTCCCTCACGCCCGTCTGCCCGAACTTTTTTGCGGTTTTACCCGTCATTACGGGGAGGGCCCGGTCCACTACCCGGTGGCCTGCAGCCCTCAGGCCTGGGCCTCCGGAGCGGTTTTTATGCTGCTTGCGGCCTCCCTGGGACTCAAGTTCACCGGAAAGGGGGTGGCCTTCCTGCGTCCCCGACTTCCGGCCTTCCTTTCCCGGGTCCATCTCAAGGGTCTGCGGGTGGGAGAACATACCGTGGACCTGGAGTGCCTGCGTCACGAAAAGGACGTGGTGATCAATGTCCTGCGCAAGCCTAAGTCGGTGGAGGTTCTGGTGGTGAAATAGAGTGGTAGAACCGCACCAGTTGTTCCGCCACTCGCCAGGAGGCCCCCGGACCTCCCAGGAGCTGTTTCACCCGGGCCAGTTGACGACGGGTTTCCTCCCGGATGCGGGTTTCGAAAAGATAGGGCCGCAGGGCCTGGGCCAGATTCTCCGGCTGAACCTGATCCTGAATGAGTTCCGGCACCACCCCTTCTCCGAGAATGAGATTGGGCAGGGTGATATAGGGAACCTTTACCAGGAGCCGGGCCAGAAGATAGGCCGGGCGGGAGAGGCGATAGGCGGCCACCATGGGGGTTTCGAGAAGGGCTGCCTCCAGGGTTATCGTTCCCGAGGCCACAAGGGCGGCCTCCGCGTATCTTAAAGCCTCGTACTGGTAGCCCGAGAGGGTCTTGAGCCCCCGGGGAACCATCTCCCACAGGGTACTGTCCTCGAGCCCCGGGGCCTTTACCACCACCCCCTGAAGCCGGGGATGATCCCTTTTGAGGATCTCGTAGGCCGCCAGAAAGACCGGAAGGAGTCTCTCCACCTCCTGACGACGACTGCCCGGACACAGGGCCAGGAGGGGATGATAGGGGGAAAGCCCCACGATTTCACAGAAGGTTTCCCGGGAGAGGGCCGGACGCACCAGATCCACCAGGGGATGGCCCAGAAAGACCGTCTGGATGCCGGCCTCCCGGAAGAAGGCTTCCTCAAAAGGGAGGACCACCACCAGAAGATCCACGTTGCGACGGAGGGTGCGCAGGCGGCGGCGGTGCCAGGCCCATACCTGAGGAGCGATGTAATAGAACACCGGGATGCCCAGCCGTCGGCACAGATTGGAGAGACGGAGATTGAAGCCGGGGAAGTCTATGAGCACGGCCAGACGCGGACGGAATTCCTGCAGGAAGTCCCGCAGCCTATTCCAGGCCTCCCGGAGCCGCCGGAGTTCCTCCAGACCCGGGAGACCCACCACCGAAAGGGGCTCGGCCGGATAAAGACATTCCAGCCCCGCGGCTCGCATGCGTCGTCCGCCGATTCCGTAAAAGGTGAGGCGGGGTTGGATCTCCCTTACCCGGCGCAGAAGTTCCGCCCCGTAGAGATCTCCGGATTCCTCGCCGGCCACGATGAGAATCTTGTGCTCACCGATCCTCAAGCAGAGCTCCTCGATGCTGGCGGAGATGTTCCTCGATCTCAAGCTTTATGCGATGGGCGAGTTCAAGGGCCTTTAAACCCTCCTTCCCGGAAACCGGGGGCGGGGACCCGTTGAGTACGGCCCGTACGAAGGAGCGCAGTTCCTCGTAGAGGGGATCCGCCTGGGGAAAACTCAATTCCTCCGGGTGGAGATGCCCCTCTTCATCCATGCGCACCCAGAAAAAACGACGATTCAGGGTGTCGGCGGAAAAATATCCTCCTTTTTCGAAGACCCGGAATCGCCGTTGAGGAGAAAGAGAGATCCGACTGGCGGTCAGATTGGCGGAAAGTCCGTTTTCGAAGACGAGACGCACGCTGGCAATATCCAGCCTGGGAGAGAGCACCGGGGCCCCGGCGGCAAGCAGGGCCTTTACCCTCTGGCCCGGGTTCAGGGCCAGGAGAAGGTCCAGGTCGTGGATCATGAGATCCAGGATTACGTCCACGTCCAGGGCCCGGGGGGAGAAAGGCGAGAGGCGATGGGCCTCCACGAAAAGGGGATGTTTAACCCTCTGGAGCAGGGCCTTCACCGAGGGCTGGAACCGTTCGATATGTCCTACCTGAAGGATGACCCCGGTTTTTTCGGCCAGCTCTACCAGTTCGGCCGCGGTTTCCGGATGTTCGGTAAGGGGTTTTTCCACGAAGAGATGTTTCCCGGCGGCCAGCCCCTCCCGGGCGATGCGGTAATGGGTTACCGTGGGGGTAACCACTGAGAGGGCGTCGGCCCGGGGCAAAAGCTCCCGAAAGTCCGTGGTCCAGAAGATGCCGTATTTTTCTCCGGCCTGGCGGGCCCGTTCCTCTACGATATCCGCCACCCCTACCAGCTGGGCCTCGGGCATGCGGGCGAATTTTTCCACATGGAACCGGCCCAGATGCCCGATCCCGATCACCGCCACCCGCACTCTTCTCACGCTACCCCCAGGATGCTTATTCCGGCCTCCTCGGCCAGTTTTATGGCTTCCTCCCGCTCGAAGAAAAGGCTCTTTCCGGCCTCCAGGGCCAGCACCCGGGCCCCGGCCTCGCGCATGACCCGCACCGTTTCCGCCCCGGCGGCGGGAAGATCCAGACGCGGATCCTGCGTGGGTTTTAAGATCTTTACCACCACCCCTCCCGGGCGTAAACGCCCGGCCCGGCGAATGGTCTCGTCCGTTCCCTCCATGGCCTCCACCGCCACCACCATCCGGTCCTTCACCACCACGCACTGACCGATATCCAGTTCACCCACCTTTCGGGCCACCGCAAGGCCGAAGCGGATATCCTCCCATTCCTCCCGGCTGGGTCGGCGCCGGGTGAGTACCCCCTCCGGGGTGAGGAGCTCGGGTAGTTTATCCGCCGGAGAGATCACCCGAAACCCCTCCTTTTCGAACTCCGCACATACGGCCCGCAGGATGGCGTCGTCGTTGCGCTGGGAAAGCTTGCGCCAGAGAAGAAGGGCCCGAAGATCCGGGAAGGCCTCCCGCAGGGCCCGGGGTTTCTCTATCTTCCCCAGAAAGGTTATCTCCTCCACCCCGGCCTGGCGAAAGGTGGCCAGAAGTTTTCCGAATTGACCCAGCCGCAGACGGACCACCCGGGCTCCGGCTGCGGCCAGCCTTTCCGCCTGTCGATCGGAAAAGGTGACCGCCAGAACCGGCTCCCTGGAGACCATTCGGCCCACAAAATAAACCGGAGCCTTTCCTTCCCCGGCTACCAGGCCCAGAGGTGTCTTCGGGGACATGATCTTCTAGAAGGCTTCTTCCCCTTCAAAGGGTTTGCGGCGCATGATCCCCTGCCGGGAGGGATTCTCCAGAAACCGGATGAACTCCTCCACCTGGGGATCTCCGGGAAAGGCATCCCGCAGTTCCTCCAGCACCTCGGAGATCCGACCCGGACCGTCCAGAAAGATCCCCAGGGCCTGGGACAGGCGGCGAATGGTGTCCTTGCTGAACCCCGCCCGGCGCAGTCCTACCAGATTGAGCCCCTGAATCTTGGCCGGGATGCCGAAGACCTTGACAAAGGGAGGGACATCCTTGTCCACCCCGCTCATGGCGCTTACAAAGGCATAGGAACCTATCCGGCAGAACTGGTGGGCGGCGGAAAGCCCCCCGAAGACCACCCTGTGTCCCACCCTTACGTGCCCCCCCAGGGTGGCCCCGTTGGCCATGATAACCTCGTCGCCCAGAGAACAGTCGTGGGCGATGTGGACATAGGCCATGAGCAGGCAGCGATGTCCCACCCGGGTGACCCCTTCCTCCAGGGCCGTGCCCCGGTGAATGGTGACGAATTCCCGAATGATGTTTTCGTTGCCGATTTCCACCCAGGATTCCTCTCCCCTGTAGGCCAGATGCTGGGGATCGGTGCCGATGATGGCATGGTGGTGAATCACGTTCCTTTCCCCGATCCGGGTGTTTCTTTCGATCACCACGTGGGCCCCGATACGGGTCCCTCGACCGATAAAGACCCGGGGACCGATGACCGCGTAAGGCCCGATCTCTACCTCCTCCTCGATTTCCGCCGAGGGGTCCACCAGAGCTGTGGGATGGATCTTAGGCATTTTCCTCCTCCACCATGGCTGCGGTAATTTCGGCTTCAGCTGCGAGTTTTCCGTTCACCGTGGCCCGGGCGGTGCTTTTGATAACGTGCCCCCGGCGCTTAAACCCTTCGGCCTCGATCACCAGGGTATCTCCGGGCAGGACCGGACGCCGGAAACGGGCCCGGTCGATACCGGCGAAGACGAAGAGCTTGTCCCGGCAGTCCTCCATGACCACTTTGATGTAGATACCCCCGGTCTGGGCCATGGCCTCGATGATAAGGACTCCCGGCATGATGGGATTTCCCGGGAAATGGCCCAAGAAAAAGGGTTCGTTGTGGCTGACGTTCTTCACCGCCCGGATGTAGGCCCGTTCCGGGTCGATTTCTTCCACCCGATCCACCAGTAAAAAGGGATACCGATGAGGAAGAAGGGTCAGGATCCGTCTGGCTTCCAGGTTAAGGATTTTCACCTTTTCCTCCCGGGGATTTTTTCCACTTAAGCCAATCCTTTACCATATCCGGCAGGCGGGCGAAAGCCACCGCGGCCTTACGCCACACCCGAGCCGGTATGGCCGGAATTCCGGCCACCTCTTCGCCCGGAGCGATCCGTCCGGAGATACCGGACTTGGCCGCCACCCTGGCTCCTTCTCCTATCTCCGCTCCCGGGGCCACCCCCACCTGCCCGCCCATCATTACAAAACGTCCCAATCGGGCGTGACCGCCGAGCCCGCACTGGGCCACGATGATCGCCCCCTCCCCGATCTCCACGTTGTGTCCCACCTGGGTGAGGTTATCGATCTTGGTGCCGGCCCCGATGCGGGTGGCCCCGAAGGTGCCCCGATCCACGCAGGAGTTAGCCCCGATCTCCACCTCCGGCCCAATCTCCACGGTGCCGAAATGAGGAATCTTGAGGTGCCGGAGCCCCTCCGGGCCGAACTCCTGGGCGTAGCCGAAGCCGTCGGCCCCGATCACCGTTCCGGCGTGAAGCACCACCCCTTCGGAAAGCTTCACCCCGGGATAGAGCACCACATAGGGGTAGAGCACACACCTTTCCCCTATCTCCGCCCCGGCCCCCACGAAGACACCGGGATAAAGCACACTTTGCCTTCCGATTCTCGCCCCGCGGCCCACATAGACCCAGGGACCTATGGAGACCCTCTCGCCGATTTCAGCCCCTTCCTCGATCACCGCAAGGGGGCTTATGCCCGGGGCCGGATGCGCGGGCTGCCAGAAAAGCCCGGCGATACGGGCAAGTGCCGCCCGTACGTTCTTACAAAGGATCAGACTCTTTTCGCCGGGAAGTTCCCCTTCGAGTTCCGGAGGGGCAAGAAGGGCCCTTGCCCGGGTTTTCCTTGCAGCCTTAAGATGAGCCCGGGACTCCACGAAACTGAGTTCCTCCTCCCGGGCCAGCTCCAGCGAGGAGACCCCTCGCACCTCCAGATCCGGCCCCCAGAGTTCTCCCTGGACCCTCTTTGCCAGTTCGGAAAGACGATGGGTTGTTTCTTTTTTCACCCTCTCCCCCGGCCGTAAAGACGATCTTTCCCGGGAGGTCCGCCGAGATTTTTGGTGCCTGCCGGGTTTAATCTAATTTATATCTCCGTCCCTGTAAATCGACTCCGGGGCTTGGCGAAGGCCAAGGAAAAGGGTAGTTTGTGATTCCGGAAGTCTTCGGGGAGATGGAACCTATGAAAGGGCGGGAGATTCGGCGTCGATTTCTGGACTATTTTGCCCGCAACGGGCACGAGATCGTGCCCTCAAGTTCCCTGGTCCCGGCAGATGACCCCACTCTCCTTTTCACCAACGCGGGTATGGTGCAGTTCAAGCGGGTCTTCCTGGGCGAGGAGGAACGTCCCTATCGGCGGGCGGCCTCCTGTCAGAAGTGCATGCGGGCCGGAGGCAAACACAACGACCTCGAAAACGTGGGCTATACCGCCCGGCATCACACCTTCTTCGAGATGCTGGGGAACTTCTCCTTCGGCGATTACTTCAAGGCCGAGGCCATCGCCTATGCCTGGGAGTTTCTGACCCGCGAACTCGGGCTTCCGAAGGAGCGTCTTTACGTCACCGTCTTCCGGGAGGACGACGAGGCCGCGGATCTCTGGCAAAAGATCGCCGCGCTCCCGGCAGACCGCATTGTGCGCCTGGGAGAAAAAGACAATTTCTGGGCCATGGGAGACACCGGCCCCTGTGGTCCCTGTTCGGAGATCATCTTTGATCAGGGGCCGGAATTCGGTTGCGGCCGGCCGGACTGCGGCCCCGGCTGTGACTGCGACCGTTTCCTTGAGGTCTGGAACCTGGTCTTCATGCAGTACGAAAGGGACGAGGCCGGAAATCTCCGCCCCCTTCCCAGACCCTCCATCGACACCGGAATGGGACTCGAGCGTATCACCGCGGTAATGCAGGGAGTGGCAAGCAACTATGACACCGATCTTTTTGCCGGGATCATGGCCGGTATCGCCGAGCTTTCCGGGCGTAAATACCAGGAGGGAGGGGAGGTCACCACTGCCTTTCGGGTGATCGCCGATCACCTCCGGGCCGCGGTCTTTCTCATCGCCGACGGCGTGGTGCCCTCCAACGAGGGCCGGGGCTATGTTTTGCGGCGCATCATAAGACGGGCGGAACGCTTCGGCCGTCTCCTGGGGCTTAACGAGCCTTTCCTTTATCGCCTGGTTTCCCGGGTGGTGGCGGAGTTCGGGGATTTCTATCCCGAGCTCAGGCGGGCCGAACGGGCCGCGGAAAAGATCCTGGAGATCGAGGAAAGTCGTTTCCTGGAAACCCTTTCCCGGGGACTTGAGCTCCTGGAGGAGGAACTCAAACGTCTTGCGGCAGCCGGCGAACGCCGGATTCCGGGAGGGGTCATCTTCAAGCTTTACGATACTTACGGTTTCCCGCAGGACATCGTGCGGGATGTGGCCCTCTCGCGAGGGTTTGACCTGGATCTGGAGGGTTTCGAGCGGGCCATGGCCGAGGCCCGGGAGCGGAGCCGAAGGGCCTGGAAGGGCGAGCTTGCCCGGGCCCCGGAAACCCTGAAACAGCTCCTGGAGGGGTTGCCGGAGACGTCCTTTACGGGTTACGAGAGTTTCTCCGCCGAGGCCGAGGTGCTGGCCCTGGTAAAGGGAGAAACCGAGGTCTCCGAGGTTTCGGCCGGGGAGGAGGCCCTGGCCGTCTTTTCCCAGACGCCTTTTTATCCCGAGGGCGGCGGCCAGGTAGCGGATACCGGGCTGGTTCTGGCCCCGGGGATTTCCGCCGAGGTGCTCGAGGCCCGGCGCTTCGGTCACCTCATCCTGCACCGGATAAGGTTGCGTTCGGGCCGCCTGGCCAGGGGCCAGAGGGTAAAGCTTGAGGTAACCTCCGACCGCAGGCTTTCCGTGGCCCGACATCACACCGCCACGCATCTCCTGCACGCCGCCCTGCGGAGGGTCCTGGGGGAACACGTGCGCCAGTACGGTTCCCTGGTGGCTCCGGATCGGTTGCGTTTCGATTTCACCCATTTCGAACCCCTGAGCCGGGAGGAGATCCGGGCGGTGGAGGAACTGGTAAATCGCAAGATCCGCGAGGATCTTGCGGTGGAGGTGCGGGTCATGCCTCTGCGGGAGGCTCTTTCCCTGGGGGCCATGGCCCTTTTCGGCGAAAAATACGGCGAAAAGGTGCGTGTGGTCCGGATAGGGGATTTTTCCCTGGAACTCTGCGGAGGGACACACGTTCGGCACACCGGTGAGATCGGGTTCTTCAAGATCCTTTCCGAGGGTAGTGTGGCCGCCGGGGTGCGCCGGGTGGAGGCTGTGGCCGGGGAGCCGGCCCTGCGCTGGATCTTCGACCTGGAGGACCAACACCTCCGTCTGGCCCGGGCCCTGAAATGTACCCCCCCGGAACTGGAAAAACAGGTCACCCGTCTCCTCAACCGGCTCCGGGAACTGGAGGAGGAGATAAAACGCCTCAAGAGCGGAAGCCTCCGCCGACAGCTGGAGGAGAAACTCGCCCAGACCGCGGAGGTGGAGGGGGTAAAGGTGCTTTGCACCGAGGTCCCGGCCCGGGATGCGGCCGAACTGCGAGAGATAGGAGATTTCCTGCGCGATCGGCTGGGCTCTGGAGTGGTTTTTCTCTATACGGTAAAGGACGGCAAGGTGCAGTTACTTTCCATGGTGACCCGGGACCTTTCCGGAAGGATCCCGGCGGGAAAACTCCTCCAGGCCGTGGCCCCGGTGGTGGGGGGCAGGGGCGGTGGCCGGCCGGAGATGGCTCAGGGCGGGGGCACCCGTCCCGAGGCGGCAACCCGGCTGAGGGAGGAGGTCCTCAGCCGGGTGCGTGAATTCCTAAAGGGCTAAAAGCCGTTTAAGTTTCCTGGCCGCTCGAAAGCGTATCCTACGCCGGGGAGGAAGTTTGAGGACCGCTCCGGAACGGAAATCGTAGCCCCTAGCCGAGGGGCTTTCCACCGTCTCCAGGGTCCCGAATCCGGTAAGCCGGATCTTTCGATCGGACCGAAGGTGTCTTTCCATCAGGGAAAACAGGGCCTCAAGGGCGGTATGCACCTGGGCCGGAGACCACCTTTCCCCCCGCGAGGCCAGCCGTTCCCGCAGTCTCTTCTCCAGTTCCTTGCGGGTCATGTTCCGATTCCGACCCTACCCCCGGCGATAGAAGGCACACCCCGGGAAAAGGGCCGCCTGACCCAGTTCCTCCTCGATGCGCAGAAGCTGATTGTACTTGGCCACTCGTTCGCTGCGACAGGGGGCCCCGGTCTTGATCTGCCCGGCATTCACCGCCACCACCAGATCGGCAATGAAGTTGTCCTCGGTCTCGCCGGAACGATGAGAGATTACCGTGCGCCAGCCACTGCGATGGGCCAGTTCCACCGCCTGCAGGGTCTCGGAGACCGTTCCGATCTGATTGAGCTTGATGAGGACCGCGTTAGCGATCTTTCTCTGGAGTCCCTCCCGGATGCGTTTTACATTGGTTACAAAGATGTCATCTCCCACGATCTGCACTCGATCGGCCAGACGGCGAGCCAGGATCTCCCATCCCTCCCAGTCGTCCTCAGCCAGGGGATCCTCCAGGGTGACGATGGGAAAGTCGTTGAGCAGCCCCTCGTAAAAATCGGTCATTTCCTCGGCGGAAAGCTCCCGACCCTCGAGATGATAGCGCCCCTCACGATAGAATTCGCTGGCTGCAGCGTCTATGGCCAGGGCTATCTCCTCTCCCGGGCGGTAACCGGCTCGCTCAATGGCCAGAAGAAGGAGGTTCAGGGCCTCCCGGGTGTCCTTTATCTGGGGAGCGAACCCCCCTTCGTCTCCCACGGCTACGGAAAGCCCTTTTTCCTTGAGCACGGCCTTAAGGACATGATAGGTTTCCGCTCCCGCCCGCAGGGCCTCCCGGAAGCTTTCGAACCCGCAGGGAACAATCATGAATTCCTGGATGTCCAGGGGATTGTCCGCGTGGATCCCCCCGTTGAGTACGTTCATGAAAGGAACCGGAAGGAGCCGGGCTCCCACGCCTCCCAGATAAGCGAAAAGCGGAAGCCCGGCCTCGGCAGCCGAGGCCTGAGCCACCGCCATGGATACAGCCAGGATGGCGTTGGCCCCGAGGCGGCTCTTGTTTTCCGTGCCGTCCAGCTCCACCAGCAGACGGTCGATCTCCGCCTGTTCGGTGGACTCCAGCCCCACCAGTTCCGGAGCGATGATCTCGTTGATGTTCTGAACCGCCCGGAGCACCCCCTTGCCCCCGTAGCGATCCTTTTCTCCATCCCGAAGTTCCAGGGCTTCATGGGTCCCGGTGGAGGCTCCGGAGGGCACCGCCGCCCGACCGAAGGCCCCCGAGTCCAGAAAGACCTCGGCTTCCACCGTGGGGTTTCCCCGCGAGTCCAGTATTTCCCTGGCTTTTATGGCGGTTATTTCTCCCATTACTGACCTCCTTTTAAGGCTTTTTCGAACTCCTCCCAGAACACGGGTCTGGTTCCCATCTTACCCACCACGATCCCGGCACAGAGGTTGGCATAGGCCACGGCTTCCTTAAGCGGAAGGCCGACCGTATAAAAAGCCGTCAGGGCCGCGACCGCGGTGTCCCCGGCCCCGGAGACGTCATAGACCTCTCGCGCCCGGGCCGGAAAATGCCAGCTTCCCTCCGCGGGATGGTAAAGAAACATTCCCTCGGCTCCCAGGGTGATCACGGTAAAAGAGGTTTCGAAGCGCTGCACGATTTCCCGGGCTCCTTCCTCCAGGCTTTTATCTCCCAGCCCCAGGACCTGGGCCAGGGCGTGGAATTCGCTGCGATTGGGGGTGATACAGGTGGCACCGGTGTATTTTTCCCATCGGGTTCCCTTGGGATCCACAAAGACCGGAAGATGCCGACGCCGTGCTTCCTCCACCACCCAGGCGCAAAAGGCCGGGGAGGAAAGCACCCCCTTGGCATAATCCGAAAGGATCACCGCCTGCACCTCGGAAAGGAGTTCCTCCAGCCGGGCCTTCAGATTTTCCCGGATCTCTGCGGATGGAGCGGAGGTGTTTTCGTTATCTATGCGCAGCAGGTGCTGGGATCGGGCGATGATACGGGTTTTTACCGTGGTGGGTCGAGAGGGATCCTGGATCACCGCCGAGAGATCTATTCCGGCCTTGTCGGCCAGTTCCCGCAGGATTTCGGCCTCCCGGTCGGCTCCGACCAGGCCGCACAGGAGGGCCCGTGCCCCGAGCCCCCGAAGATTGGCCGCCACGTTGGCCGCCCCTCCGAGGGTATGGGAGATCTCTCCCAGCTCGAAGACCGGAACCGGAGCCTCCGGAGAGATGCGCCGCACCTCCCCCCAGAAGTACTGATCCAGCATGACATCCCCTACCACCAGGATCCTGGTTTGGGAAAGGAGATCCTGGAGAGCGGCGGGTTCCATCAGTGCTCCTTCCGGGGTTCGGCTTCCTCCACGGGAAGGCCGGCCATTTCCCGGATACGCGCCTCTATTTCCCGGGCCAGTTCGGGTTTTTCCCGCAAAAGGCGCCTTACGTTCTCCCTTCCCTGGGCCAGGCGTTCACCGCCGTAGGAAAACCACGATCCGCTCTTCTCGATGAGGCCCATGGCCACACCCAGATCCAGGATCTCGCCCTCTCTGGAGATGCCCTCTCCGTAAAGGATATCGAATTCCGCTTCCCGGAAAGGAGGAGCCAGTTTGTTTTTGACCACCTTGACCCGGGTGCGGTTTCCGATCTGGTCCGTCCCCTCTTTTACCTGGCCGATGCGCCGGATGTCCAGACGCAGCGTGGAATAGAATTTGAGGGCCATGCCCCCGGTGGTGGTTTCCTGCGGGCCGTAGCCGAACCCCCCGATTTTCATGCGGGTCTGGTTGATGAAGATCACCGCGGTATCGGTTTTTCCGATCACCGCCGTGAGCTTGCGCATGGCCTTGGACATGAGCCGGGCCTGAAGCCCCACCTGCTGTTCATCCATGTTTCCCTCCAGTTCCGCCGCCGGGACCAGGGCCGCCACCGAATCCACCACAATCACATCCACCCCTCCGCTCCGGGCCAGCACCTCCGCGATCTCCAGGGCCTGTTCGCCGGTGTCCGGCTGGCTGATGAGCAGATCATCCACGTTTACTCCCAGTTTCTCCGCATAGTGGACATCCAGGGCGTGTTCGGCGTCGATGAAGGCCGCCACTCCGCCCCGCTTCTGGGCCTCGGCCACTATGTGCAGGGCCAGCGTGGTCTTACCCGAGGATTCCTGCCCGAAGATCTCCGTGATGCGCCCCCGGGGAATACCCCCGATGCCTGTGGCGATGTCCAGGGAGAGCGAACCCGAGGGAATAGCCCGGGCCTCGATGTGGCGATTCTTTTCCCCCAGGCGCATGATAGCCCCTTTACCGAACTGGCGTTCGAGCTGGGCTATGGCCGCTTCTACCGCCTTTTTCTTATCCAGAGCCATATTCTCCTCCCGCGGGTTTTCGAGGATATTTTAGCATGTTTATAATTAAAAAGCATGCTTCTCGAATTGCGCCTTCGTAATTTCCTTCTTATCGAGGAGGCCTCTTTATCCCTGGCCCCGGGGTTTACCGTTTTTACCGGGGAAACCGGGGCCGGGAAGTCGCTCCTGATAAAGGCCCTCCGGCTGGTCCTGGGAGAGCGGGCCGATCCGGGGTATATCCGTCCCGGGGCCCGTGAAGCGGTGGTGGAGGCCCTTCTGGTGTCCTCCCGCCTGGCCGGGAGGCTTTCCGACCTGGGATTGGAGCCCGCGGAAGAGGTCCTTATTCGCCGGGTGCTCACCCCGGAACGCTCCCGAATCTTTGTGAACGGGACCCCGGTGACCCTGAAGATGCTTTCCGAACTCACCCGGGGGCTGGTGGTTCTTACCGGGCAGCATGAGTTTAGAGCCCTGTTTGCTCCGGATTATCGTTTAAGATTGCTCGACGAATGGGCCGGGGTGGCGGAGGAGCGCCGGGCCTACGAGAAGGCCTTTTCTACCTGGCGCCGGTTAAGGGAGGAGAAGGCCTCTTTAGAGGAGCGTCTCTCTCAGGCCCTCCGGGAACGGGATTTTCTCGAGTTTCAGATCCGCGAGATCGAGGAGGCCGATCTCTCTCCGGGAGAGGATCAGGCCCTGCTCCAGGAAAGGGATCTTCTGCGCAACCTTACCCGTCTTAAAGAGGGTCTGGCCGAAGGGGCAAACCTTTTTCAGGAGGCGGCGGACCTTGTTGCCCGTGGCCTTTCCCGGCTCAGGGATCTCTCCGGGATCGCCCGGGATCTGGAATCCCTGGTTAACCGGCTGGAGGGAGCCTATTACGAAATCCTGGAGGGGGCCAGAGAACTCACGGAGCGTCTTTCCGGGCTTCCCGAGGACGAGTCCCGTCTGGAGGAGGTGGAGAATCGCCTGGCCAGGATCGAAAGGCTGAAACGCAAATACGGGGCCACGGTGGAGGAGATCCTGAATACCCTGGAGGAATTGCGTATTCGCCGGCAGGAACTGGATCTTTCCGGGGATCGTCTGGAGGAGCTTTCCGCCCGGGAGAAGGCCTGTGCCGAGGAGGCCCTTCGACTGGCCCGCGGACTTTCCTTAAAGCGCAGGGAAGCCGCCCGAAGACTCTCCGAACTGGTAACCGCCGAGCTTTCGGATCTTGCTCTTAAGGGGGCCTCTTTTCGGGTGGAGGTGCATAGTTCCGAACCCCGGCCGGAGAACCTCACCCGGGAGGGGCTGGACCGGGTGCAATTCCTGGTGCGCACCAATCCGGGAACCCCGGAAAGACCTCTGGAAAAGGCGGCCTCCGGAGGAGAGCTCTCCCGGATATTCCTGGCCCTGAAGAAGGTGCTTTCCAGCGAAAGCGAGGGGTTGTGTCTGGTCTTTGACGAGGTGGATGCCGGAATCGGGGGGATCACCGCGGTACGGGTAGGAGAGAAACTCCGCCAGCTGGCGCAACGGGACCAGGTCCTGTGTGTTACCCATCTACCGCAGATCGCCGCCCTGGCGGATCACCATTTTTGTGTAACCAAGGAGGTGCAAGAGGGACGGACTTATACCCGGGTCCGTCTTCTCTCCGGGCCGGAACGGGAGGAGGAACTAAGACGTATGCGGGGGGAAACCGGTGCCTAGGGCCTTGTTGCTTTTTTCGGGTGGGCTGGACAGCACCCTGGCCGGAAAGGTTCTTCAGGAGCAGGGGATCGAAGTGGTGGCGATACGCTTTATTACCCCCTTTTTTCACTGGAAATGGAGGGGAAGGGAGGAGGAGTTCGACCGCCTTCTCCGGGAAAAATACGGCTTTCGTGGGATTATACGGGACATCAGTGCGGAATACCTGGAGATGCTCCGGGATCCGCCGCACGGTTATGGTTCCGCGGCCAATCCCTGCATTGATTGTAAGATCCTCATGTTAAGAAAGGCCAGAGAGTTGATGCCGGAGGTGGGGGCGGATTTCCTGGCCACCGGAGAGGTGGTGGGACAGCGTCCCATGAGCCAGCGCCGCAACATCATGCGACACATCGAAAAGGAGGCCGGGGTGGAAGGGTTGCTGGTGCGGCCTCTTTCGGCCCGGATACTTCCTCCTACCGAGCCCGAAAAAAGGGGTCTTGTGGATCGGGAAAGGCTCTACGATTTTCGGGGGCGCGGGAGGAAACCCCAGATGGCTCTCGCCGAACGGCTGGGGATCCACGATTATCCCACTCCGGCCGGAGGGTGCATTCTCACCGATCCCGCCATAGGAAGGCGCATCCTGGAACTTCTTTCCCTTCGCGGGGGGCTTTCCGTGCGGGAGGCGGAGCTAGCTCTTATCGGACGGCACTTTTTTGAGGAAGGGTTCTGGCTTATCGTGGGGAGAAAGGAGGCAGAGAATCGTCGTCTCCGGGAGCTTGCCGGTCCCGGGGATCGGCTCTTCCGTATTCGGGGGGTACCCGGCCCCACCGGGCTTCTCCTGGAGGGGCGTGGCGACCTGGAAAAGGTGAAAGAGATCCTCAAGCGCTACACCCCGAAGGCCCGAAATCTTCAAAGCGTTGAGCTGGAGGAGTTTTCACCGTGAAGGGGCCGGTGGTTCTTCTTACGGACTTTGGTCTTTCCGACCACTATGTAGGGGTGATGAAAGGGGTAATTCTCACTCGTGTGCCGGAGGCGGTGCTGGTGGATCTCACCCACGCCATCCCCCCGCAGGATATAAGGGCCGCCGCTTATGAGCTTCTGGTTTCCTATCGCTACTTTCCCCGGGGCTCCGTCTTTGTCTGTGTGGTGGATCCCGGAGTGGGTACCGAGCGCCGGGCCCTGGTCCTTCGGGCCGCGGATCGGTTTTTCGTGGGGCCGGATAACGGGCTTTTTACCCTGGTGCTTTCTGAAGATCCTGAGGCCGAAGTGCGGGCCGTGGAAGTGGAACGCTTCCTTTTGCCCCGGGCAAGCCGCACCTTTCACGGAAGAGATCTTTTCGCCCCCCTTGCCGCGGAGATACTGCGCGGACGACCCCTGGAGGAGTTCGGTCCGGTAATATCCGATCCGGTACTCCTGGAATTTCCCCGTCCCGAACCCAGGCCCGGAGGGCTCAGGGTTCCGGTGCTTCGGGTGGATGGTTTCGGGAACCTTATTCTCTCGGTTAAACAGGAGGAACTTTCCGGGAGGAGTTTTCGGGTGTCGGTCGCGGGGCGGGAGGTGCCCCTGGTTTCCACCTACGCAGAGGTCCCTCCCGGGGCTCCGCTTGCGCTCTGGGGAAGCGATGGGTTCCTGGAGATTGCGGTAAATCAGGGTTCCGCGGAGGAACTCTTCGGAAGATCCCCGGAGATCCTCCTTCTTTGGAAATGAAACCGGACTTCAGCCGGGATGTCCTTTTCGAGGGAAGACTTACGGTCTATCAGCCCCGAGAGGGGTATCGCTTTTCCGTGGAGGCCCTGCTTCTGGCCGAATTTGTGCGCTTCAGGAGAAGAGAGCTTGCGGTGGAGCTCGGAGCCGGTTGCGGGGTGATTTCGGCTCTTCTTGCCCTGCGGTTCCCCGGGGCCCGGATCGTAGCCCTTGAGATCCAGGAGCTTTTGATTCAGGCTTTAGGGCTTACGGTGAGGGAAAACGGTCTTTCGGACCGGGTCTTTCCGGTGAAGGGGGATGTGAGGAGGATTCCTCTTCGCTCCGGGATCTTTTCCGCGGTGGTGGCCAACCCCCCTTTTAAGCCTCCTGAGAGCGGGCGTCTCCCTCCGGACGAATCCCATCTTCTGGCCCGTACCGAGACCCTGGCCACGCTTTCCGATTTTCTTCGTGTGGCCCGTTATCTTCTTAAGACCGGGGGGCGTTTTTTCCTGGTCCATACCGCCCACCGGGCCGTCGAAGTCCTTTGCGGGCTGAGGGAGTTCGGTCTGGAGCCCAAGCGCCTGCGATGGGTTTATCCCCGCCCCGGGGATGAGGCCCGGTTTCTTCTGGTGGAGGCGATAAAGGGAGCCGCTCCGGAGGTGCGGGTGGACCCCCCGTTTTTTATTCATCCGGATTCCCGGCCCGGGCCAGAACCCGTCTCCAGGCCCTGAAGATCTCCCGCAACTCCGGGTCTTCCAAGTGGCGTACCGAATCCTCGATACGTTTTTCTTCCTCCGGACTCAGGGAGCGAAGCCTGGAGAGGCGTGGTCTGTTTCTCGGGGGAGAGCCCACCTCGAACCGGATCTCCCGGAAGAGCTTTTTTCCGGCCCGGCGATTGAGAAGGTCAAGGATACGGGGAACCTCGAATCGAAGGGCCGAAGCCCACACCGGATCACTCACTCCTACCTTAAGCCTTCCGTGGGAGAAGGAGACCGGCCAGGCCCGGGAGGCCACCTCCTGACCCACCACCTCCTCCCATTCGGAAAGCACCCGCCAGGCGAGAAGCCTTTCCCGAAAACCCGGGTTCCGAAGGATCCCTTCCAGAATCTTTCCCAGAGGTTCCATACCTACATATTACCCCGCCTTTAATAACAGGGCAGGACCTCAAAACCTTCAACAGGTTTGATTTACTCGTTCGAATCTTTCTCGCGTTTCCGGCTGTTCTGCCAAAACTCGCTGCGCATCCTCTACGGCTTCAGGCGCCAACTCCAGAACTTTATCTGGTTGATCACCTCTCATTACGCAACCTCAGCGGCTTGTCTGCTTCCTGCCTCTTCGGCACTCTCCCTAGAGGCATGCTTTGGGGAAAGGGAGAAATTTTTGCGGGCTCAAAAGCGGATCTTAACCTTCAGACGGTATTGAACGAACTGGACCTACAATTTAAACTAGTCTAAGACTAGTCAAAACGGAGGCGCGGGTATGGCCATTATAGGGGTTTATGAAGCCAGAACCAGATTTTCTGAACTTTTAGATCGTGTAGCTCGGGGGGAGAGGTTTGTAATTACTCGGCGCGGGGTTCCGGTGGCGGTGATAGAGCCCGTAGCTCCTCAAAGAAGGCGAAAAGTGGAAGAAGTCATAGAGGAAATTAAAAAGTTCCGGAAAAAGCACAGGTTAAACGGGCTTGATATCAAAGAGCTGATTGAAGAGGGGCGAATGTGAAGCAGGAGTTTGTATTGGATGCTTCTGTAACCGTAGCCTGGGCTTTGGAAGACGAAAGAGATCTCTATTCCGAAAAGATTTTGGACGCCCTTGGTGAGGGAAAGGCTTGGGTGCCTTCCATCTGGCCACTTGAGGTGGCCAACGCCTTATTAATGGCCGAACGCCGCAGGAGACTCACGCGGGCGGATGTGGAAAATTTTCTTTCCCTCCTTCAGGAACTGCCCATTCAGGTGGAGGGGGATACCGTTTTAAAGGTTTGGAGTGAAATTTTACTTTTGGCCCGAGAGGAAGGATTGAGTGTTTATGACGCGGCCTATTTGAATCTGGCTATGCGTTTGGGGCTCCCTTTGGCCACTCTGGATCAGGCCTTGCGAAAAGCCGCCCGAAATTGTGGTGTAGAAGTGCTTTAAATCTTTCCTTTTCGCGTTATGTGGCCCCGAAAAGCGAAGAAGAGGTGCTTCCAGTGGAGGTGGCTCTGATATCCTTCTGAACGCCTGCAGTCTCTTGGGCTTAACGAACGGCAAATAAAGGCGGTGCTTTATGTGAAGGAGCGGGGCAGGATTACAAATCGGGAATATCAAGAGCTTACAGGAATCTCTAAACGGACCGCTACTCGCGATCTCGACGAACTCCTTGAAAAGGGCGTTTTTGAGCGTCTCGGGGCAACCGGTAGAGGCACCCAATAGGGAGTGTCCACCCTCCTCTTGGTAATTTGCTCATTCTACAATTTCCACAGTTGGGTGGACACTCCCTTTCTCTTAATACCCGGACACAAAAATTTAAGTACCACCTTCAAATTTTGGCTTGTCAGGAAGATTTAAATTGGGTAGATAAGCCTTTTAAGGGGGAGAATACTACAAGGTCAGCTCAGGACAGATATCCAATCGAAATGACTGAAAAGCAGGAAGCTATCGGGCGGTGAGGCAGGAGATTAAAAAGTATCAAGTAAAATTTGAATTATCGTTGTGGAAATGCATAATCTTATTGAAAACGAGAGGTTTAAGATATGGCTACAAAAGCAGTAGAAGAATTTGTGAAAGAATTAAAGTTGGACTCTAACGCTGAAGTGCAA
>DRMH01000036.1 GCA_011322625.1 Thermosulfurimonas dismutans
GAAGGGAGAACTATTATATCCTTTTAAAAGGAAATGCTAGAGAGCTACCGCTTACCGAGGAGAGTGTGGATTTAATGGTTACTTCACCTCCTTATTTAGGAAACGCCATTGATTATATGCGGGCTCATAAGTTTAGTCTGGTATGGTGGGGTTATTCGGTGGAAGAACTTTCCCGGAAAAGACGAAAATATATAGGTTCGGAACAGCGCATGGAATTCAACGGGACTTTACCGGAGGAGATTCTCTTCTGGGTAGAGAGAGCAAAAAAGATAAAGCCTTCCAGAGCTTATGCAGTATGGCGATATTTTCTGGAAATGAAGGAGGTAATAAGGGAGGTATTTCGGGTGCTGAAAAGGGATCGGGCCGCGGTGATGGTGGTGGGTAACAGCGTAATAGGAGGAGAGGAGGTGCCGGTGGCTGATCTCCTCAATGTGCTGGCCTCGGAGGCCGGTTTTCAGGTGTTTCCTCCTCGGGCCCGACGGCTTGACCGCAACCGGAGACTTATGCCTCTAAGTCGCTTCTCCCCGGCCGAGGGTATAGAACGCCGTATTCATCAGGAACATTTACTTTTCTGGTACAAAACATGAACCTTGAAAGTCTCCGCCGTGAATTTTTAAAAGAAATTTTTTCAAAGATCGTGGTATGCAATACGGACGGGGTTCCCAATTTCGCCGATAAACACAGCGCAAGCAGCATCGTTATTTCTAAGAAATTGCTTGAGATATTAGGGCTCAGGGTTTCCCGTAAACGATCCAGCTCCCAAACAGTGGGGCGCATATTTGAAGAAGCCGTACGGAAGTTCTTGGAAAAGGCCCTTGAGGAGCTGGATCATCTTCGCTCCTGGCCTTACCGTGTACATCTCCACCGTAAGATCTGGGATTTTTCTCAATACCGACACCTCAGGATGTTAAACGAGGCTTTTGAAAAGTATCCGGAACTGAAGACCTCCTTGGGAAGGGATTATTTTATCGCTCCGGACATAGTGGTTTCCTTAGAACCCCTTGAGGACGAGTTATTGAATCGGAAAACAAAGGGTTTTGTTTCCGGGACCACGGCCCGGCTTTCTCCGATAAGGCGTGAAAATAGTTCTTTTGAGATACTTCATGCCGTAATTTCCTGTAAGTGGACCATAAGAAGCGATCGGGCTCAAAACGCCCGGGCCGAAGCCCTGACCCTGGTCCAGAAAAGAAAAGGACGAAGCCCTCATCTGGTAGTGGTTCTGGCCGAACCCCTCCCTTCCCGCATAGCTTCTCTGGCCTTCGGGACCGGCGAAATTGATATGACCTATCATGTTTGTCTATATGAACTGAAGGAAGCGGTTAAAGCTTCCGGTATTGAGGATCAGGTAGAGATTCTGGAAATGTTAATCTCGGGGAATCGTCTCCGGGATATCTCCGACCTGCCTCTGGACTTACAGGTATAAACGGGAGGTTTCTTTATGATGGCCTATCGCAACCTTCAGGAATTCGTAAAGAGGCTTGAGGCCGAAGGGGAACTTATACGCATAAAGGAGCCGGTCTCTCCCGAGCTTGAGATCACGGAGATTACGGACCGGGTGGTGAAACTGGGTGGCCCGGCCCTTCTCTTTGAAAGGGTGAAGGGCTACGATATGCCGGTCCTCACCAACGCCTTCGGTTCGCTGCGGAGGATGTGTCTGGCCCTGGGGACGGAGAGCCTGGAGGCGCTTTCCCAAGAGATCACCGAGTTCCTTCAGGTGGAGGCCCCGGATTCACTGTTCAAAAAGCTCAAGCTGGTCCCCAAACTGGCCCGCTTGAAGAACATGTTCCCCCGGCTGGTGAAAAAGGCCCCCTGCCAGGAGATCGTCTTTCGTGGCGACGAGGTGGATCTTACCAAACTTCCGATTCTTAAATGCTGGCCAAAAGACGGCGGGCCCTTCATCACCCTTCCGGTGGTGATCACCAAACATCCCGAAACCGGGGTGAGGAATGCCGGGATGTATCGCATGCAGGTCTATGACAAGAAGACCACTGGCATGCACTGGCACACCCACAAGGGCGGGGCCCAGCACTATCGCGTGGCCGAACGTCTGGGAAAACGCCTTCCGGTGGCGGTGGCCATCGGGCCGGATCCGGCGGTAACCTACGCCGCCACCGCGCCTTTACCCGAGGACATAGATGAACTGGTCTTCGCCGGATTCCTGCGGGGAAAACCGGTGGAGCTGGTAAGGTGTCTCACCGTGCCGCTTGAGGTCCCGGCCGAAAGCCAGATCGTGCTTGAGGGCTATGTGGAGCCCGGGGAAAGGCGCCTTGAGGGTCCCTTCGGGGATCACACCGGCTACTATTCCCTGCCGGACTACTATCCGGTCTTCCATGTCACCTGTATGACTATGCGGCGGGAAGCCATCTATCCGGCCACCATCGTGGGCCGCCCCCCGCAGGAGGACTGCTACATGGCCAAGGCCACCGAAAGGCTCTTTCTGCCCCTTATCAAGAAGACCCTTCCCGAGATCGTGGACATGAATCTTCCCATTGAGGGGGTGTTCCACAACCTGGCCTTCGTTTCCATAGATAAACGTTATCCCGGACACGCTCGTAAGGTGGCCTGCGCCCTCTGGGGGCTGGGGCAGATGATGTTCACCAAGATCATCGTGATCTTTGACAAAGAGGTGAATGTGCAGGATCTTTCGGAGTGTCTCTGGCGGCTCGGGAACAATGTAGATCCGGCCCGGGATGTGTTCTTTGTGCAGGGGCCGGTGGATGCCCTGGATCACGCCTCCCCCTATCCCTTTTACGGCTCCAAGATGGCCATCGACGCCACCCGCAAATGGCCGGAGGAGGGCTTCGGCCGCGACTGGCCGGAGGTCATCGAGATGACCCCGGAGGTCAAGGAACGGGTGGACCGCATGTGGAAAAAGCTCGGTGTGGAGGAGTTTTTGCGGCGGGCTAAGCGAGGTCTTTGAGGGAAAGCTTTACCCCGGGAAGGACCTCTATTTCTTCCTCCGCTCCGTGAAACGAGACCCGGCCCTCGGCGGTATAAAGGGCGAGCGTCTTTTCCGCTGGATTCACCACCAGGACACGGGTAACCCCGAAAGTGAAATAATCCTTGAGCTTGGGATGAAGGTCTCCCGAACCCGGACCCTCTATCTCCACCACCAGATCCGGAGGGGTCTCAAGATAGCCCTTTGGCCGCTCCGGAGATTTTTCCCGGGAGACGAACACGATATCCGCGGCCCGAAGGGTCAGGGGCTCGCGTGAGATCACGATCCCTACCTCCCCCACCGCAAGCCAGCCTTTATTTTTTAGAAGTTCCTTTAGCCGAAAATAAATTTCACCTTCCCAATCTCCATGGAGGAATCCGGCTGGGGCCATCTCCACGACCTCCCCGTGCACGATCTCATAAAGCCCGGAGGGGATGTTTCCTTCCAGAAGGTCTCGGTAGGTAACTTTTTGGGGCCAAGGAAAAAGCTTTCCTGCCAAAATCGGGCGAGAAAGAGGTGCAGCCATTTTCAAATCCCCCTTTCTTCCCTTTATCATCCCAGTTCTAGGATTTCAACTCCTTCCGAAAGTAAAAGGGCGGCGGTGACCCCCACCCGGGGGGTGAGGCCGCAGGAGGGGCTTTTCGCCTTAAGAAAGGCCCGTCTTATCCGAAGCATGCGGCAGATCTTAAGTACCTCTTCGGCTCCACGCAGAAAATTCCGGGTAACCTCCCTCCCCTCATGGGTTAGCACCCGCGCCTTCCCGGCGAGCACGGAAAACCCGTCTCCGTCCAGGATCTCCGCCGCCGGACGTGGGGTAGCCAGCCCCCCCAGTTGTTCCGGACAGACGGGAATAAGGAGATACCGCTCCTTAAGAATTTCAACAACCGGCTCGGTGATGCGCTTTCCGTCGTAACGGGTGGCCAGGCCCAGAAGACAGGCCGAAACCAGGACCGGTTCCCTCACTCCAGGACCACCGAGGGGGTCTGCTCCGGAGAGGCCTCGATATGCCCCAGCCGATAGACCCGCTCTCCGGAACCCCGACAGATGGCCTCGGCCTCCTCCGCCACCTCCTCCGGAACCACCACCACAAATCCCACCCCGCAGTTGAAGACCCGATACATCTCCTCCTCGGAGATGCGTCCCTGCTCCATGAGGAAGCGGAAAATGGGGGGCATTTCCCAGGCCGACTTCCGGATCACCGCCCGTACGCCCCGGGGCAAAACCCGCTTGAGATTGTCGTAAAAACCGCCTCCGGTGATATGGGCCATGGCCTTAACCGGAAGCCCCCGGTGAAGAAGATTCATCACCGTCTTCACATAGATCCGGGTGGGACGTAGCAATTCCTCTTCCAGGGGGACCCCCAGCTCCGGAACAGGCTGGTCCAGGGAAAGCCTCAGTTCCTCCAGCACAATCTTGCGCACCAGAGAAAAGCCGTTGGCATGGAGGCCGTTAGAGGCGAGCCCCAGAAGGACATCCCCCACCGAGACCTCGGAGCCGTCGATGATCCGGGACCGCTCCACCACCCCCACCGCAAAACCCGCACAATCGTATTCCCCGGGGGGATACATCCCGGGCATCTCCGCGGTTTCCCCGCCCAGCAGGGCACAATCGGCCTCCCGGCAGCCCTGGGCCATCCCCTCCAGCAACTCCAGATAAACCTTTTCCTCCAGCCGACCGAAGGCCAGATAATCCAGGAAGAAGAGGGGCTTGGCCCCGCAGACGATGAGGTCGTTTACGCACATGGCCACCAGATCGACCCCGATCCCCCGATGGCGTCCGGCCAGGACCGCCAGCTTGATCTTGGTTCCCACCCCGTCGGTGGTGGCACACAGGACCGGTTCCTTGAAACTTAAATCCAGGGCAAAAAACCCGGAAAAACCCCCGATATCCGCCAGCACCCCCCGGCGGGGCGTGCTCTTCACCAGTCGGCGGATCTCCTCCACCAGACGGTTGGCCTTGTCAATATCCACCCCGGCTTCGGCGTAACGCGATCTCTCAGCCATATTTAGTAGGCGTAAAGCTTTCCGTACGGACGATGGGTATAGGGTTCGATCTTTATAAAGGGCTCCCGAAAGATCTCCTGAAGATCCAGATTGAAGTCCTGACAATATTCGGTAAGATGCCGACGCAAGAGGTCCTGGTCCTGGGCGGTGAGTTCGTGGGGCTTAAGGCCCTTGCCCAGCTGATACTCCTCCACCTTTCCCCGGATATAGATGGTGCCCCCGTGCATCCCCGTACCCAGATAGAGACCGGCCAGCGGACGCTCGGGGTACCGGGAAAACATCCCCAGCAGGATAATGATGCCCCCGGCCATGTATTCTCCCAGGAAATCCCCGGCCTTTCCTCCGATGATGATCACCGGGATCTTGTCCATATAGGCCTTCATATGGATTCCCACCCGGTAGCCGACATCGGAATACACGTGGATCTTTCCGCCGCGCATGGCGTAACCCACCACATCTCCGGCCATGCCGTGAACCACGATCTTCCCGTCATCCATGGTGTTTCCGGCACCGTCCTGGGTGTTGCCGTGCACGATGATCTCCGGCCCCCGCATGAAGGCCCCCAGATCCAGACCGGGAGTGCCGTAAATATCCAGGCGAACCTTTTCCGCAATCCCGGCGGCGATGTACCGCTGACCGTTCACGTTGCGCAGGATAAACTCCCTCTCCCCCTCCTCGATCTTGGCCCGAAGCAGGCGATTTAGATCCCGATAATGCAAATCCCTGGCGTCTATCTCCGTGGCCATCAATGCGCGCCTCCTTATTACCCCGGATATCGGCAAACTGCGGCCCCGGTCCTCTCTCCGGGACCGCGCAGATAACTCCTCTGATTGGGGATGGCCCCGGGTTCGAGCTCCACGATCACCGGTTCCCCGGCCTTGGGGGCCCACACCCGGTCGGGATCCGGGCAAATGGCCCGGATGGCCGCTTCCTCACTGGCCATGTAAACCATGTCGCCTTTCTCCGCCGCCACCAGCGGGCGCAATTTAACCCGGTCGTTAAGCCCCACCAACCCCCCATTATACGCAAAAAGTATGGCGAAGGGACCGTTCAACATGGCCCCACCGTAAACCACCCGCACCGCGGTGGCCAGTTCCCGCTCCTCCGGAGGCATGCGATCGATCTCCTCCCAGAAGGGCGGAGCCAGGGCCATACAGGCGATCTCGATAGGCAAACGATGTCTCCGGATGAGGAGATCCAGGAGATAGGCCACCACCTCCGTGTCGGTAAGAAGGGTGCAATGGTACCCGAACATCTCCAGATAACGCCGGTTGGTCCCGTAACTCGAGATCTCTCCGTTGTGCACGATGGACCAGTCCAGAATGGTGAAGGGATGAGCCCCTCCCCACCATCCGGGCGTGTTGGTGGGAAAACGGTTGTGCGCGGTCCAGATATAGGCCCGGTATTCCTCTATGCGGAAAAATTCGGCGATCTGGGCCGGGAACCCCACCCCCTTGAAGGCCCCCATGTTCTTGCCCGAGGAAATGACATAGGCCCCCTCGATCCGGGTATTGATCTCCATAACCAGCCGGACCATATAATCGTCTTCGTCCTCGGTGCCGGCACAGAGATCCCGCACCTCTCCCTCGTACTTGGGCTTAACAAAGAACCGCTTAAAAAGCGGCGGGTTTTCGATTCCCGGAGTAGGACGGGTGGGGATGGGTTCCTCATGCGCGATATAGGTGCGATGGGCCAGCAACTCCTCCACGTCCTCCAGGGCCTTACGGTGATCGGCCATGACGTGGAGGGCGTAATAATCGGCCAGGTCCGGATAGATCCCGTAGGCGGCAAACCCGGCCCCCAGACCGTTTCCTCTCTCCTCCTGGCAGCAGATGGACCGGATAATGATCTCCCCGGGGATCAATTCCCCCTTGCGATGGATCACTCCGGAAAGTCCACAGCCCGAAATATCCTTGCTAAGCCCCCGTAGATGGTTCATGGCTATTCCCCCGCGTGTTTTACCCCCAGGATTTGCATTTCGGTTTCCGTAAGCCCCACCGCCCGCAGTTTATCCCGGTTACCCCGCAGGCTTTCGATGGAATTAAGCCCCATGGCCCCGAGCATCTCCTTCATCTCGTGAGCCCAGCCGTACACCAGGTTATAGATCTTTTCGTAGGCCACCTCCGGAGGAAGCCGTTTAATGAGCTTCGGATCGTTGGTGGCGATACCCCAGGGACACTTCCCGGTGAAACAGTGCTGACACATGGTGCATCCGCAGGCGATCAGCGCCGGAGTTCCGATATAGACCGCATCCGCCCCCAGGGCGATGAGCTTGATCACATCGGCGCTGCAACGGATCCCCCCGGAGGCGATCACCGAGGCCCAGTTACGGATGCCCTCCTGACGCAGCCTTTCGTCCACCGCGGCCACCGCCAGCTCGATGGGGATCCCGATATAGTCGCGGAACATGGTGGGAGCGGCCCCGGTGCCCCCCTTGAGCCCGTCGATTACCACCGCATCCGCTCCGGCCCGTACGATTCCGGAGGCTATGGCCGCCACGTTATGCACCGCGGCGATCTTTACAAAGACCAGCTTCTGGTATTGCGTGGCCTCCTTCAGGGCGAAGATAAGCCCCCGCAGGTCCTCGATGGAATAGATGTCATGGTGCGGGGCCGGGGAGATGGCGTCCGAGCCCACCGGGATCATCCGGGTCTTGGAGATCTCCTCGGTGACCTTCTCTCCGGGAAGATGCCCGCCGATACCGGGCTTGGCCCCCTGTCCGATCTTGATCTCGATGGCCACCCCGGCCTGGAGATAATCCACATGAAGACCGAAACGCCCGGAGGCGCACTGGACGATGGTATTGCCGCCGAATTCATAGAGCGAGGCGTGAAGCCCGCCCTCCCCGGTATTGTAAAGGGTGCCCAGATCCCGGGCCGCCCGGGCCAGCCCCTGATGCACATGAAGGCTTATGGCCCCGTAACTCATGGCCGCAAACATGATGGGAACTTCCAGCTTGATCTGCCGGGGCATGGGTTTCTTGAGACGGAAGCCGCCCTCCCGCACCTCCACCTCCAGGACATCCGGCCTGGGACCCAGATAGGTGCGCAATTCCATGGGTTCCCTCAGGGGATCAATGGGGGGATTGGTAACCTGACAGGCATCCAGGACCAGGTGATCGAAATAGGTGCGATAGGGAATGTTGGAGCCGGTGGAGGTGAGGAGCACCCCGCCCTGATCGGCCTGTTTATATACGTTCTTGATGAACTCCGGCCTCCAGACCGCATGCGGTCTGAACTCGGAGGGGTTGCGGCGGATGACGATGGCCCGGGTGGGACACATGGCCTCGCAGCGATGACACCCCACACACTTGGTGGGATCCTCGGAGAGTTCCTTCTTCTTGGCGTCCC